>JAIYEK010000043.1 GCA_027487015.1 Erythrobacteraceae bacterium
AGGTCGACGATCAGCTTGGTTTCGTGGAGGCACTCGAAATAGGCCATTTCGGGGGCGTAGCCGGCCTCGACCAGCGTTTCGAACCCGGCCTGGATCAGGTGGGTGATCCCGCCGCACAGTACAGCCTGCTCGCCGAACAGGTCGGTTTCGCATTCCTCGCGGAAATTGGTCTCGATGATCCCGCTGCGCCCGCCGCCGACGGCGCTGGCATAGGCGAGGGCAACGTCATGCGCCGCGCCGCTCGCATCCTGGTGGATGGCGATGAGGCAGGGCACCCCGCCGCCCTTCACATATTCGCTGCGCACCGTGTGGCCCGGGCCCTTGGGGGCGATCATGATGACGTCGATGTCGGACGGCGCCTCGATCAGGCCGAAATGGATGTTGAGCCCGTGCGCGAAGGCGAGCGCCGAGCCCGGCTTCATGTGGCCCTTGAGGTCGTTCTCCCAGATCGCGGCCTGATGTTCGTCGGGTGCGAGGATCATGATGATGTCGGCCCACTGTGCGGCGGCGGTGTTCGAGAGCACCTTGAACCCGGCGCCTTCGGCCTTCTTGGCAGTCGCCGAACCTTCGCGCAGGGCGATGGCGACTTCGGCGACGCCGCTGTCGCGCAGGTTCTGGGCGTGGGCGTGACCTTGCGAGCCATAGCCGACAATCGCGACCTTCTTGGGCTTGATCAGATCGAGATCGGCATCGGCGTCGTAGTAAACCTTCATTTCCTGTCCTTACTCTGGCGAATAGGTTTCTTGATAAAAATCAGCGAGATCAGCGAGTTCGTCGGCTCGGCGGGTGATCAGATCGACGTAGCAGGTCTGGCTCGAAATCCGGTTCAGGGTGCCTCCTGCAAAGAGGTGATGTTTGCAGGCCGCTTCCTTGTAAGCGATCCACGCGCGCTGCTCGGTTAGCAGTGCGGCACCCACTTCAGAACTTTTGCCACCAACGGCCTTCAACAACCGAGTCCAGTTGGCATTCAGCCGCGCATCCTCGGCGTTGGCGAGGTCAACGTAACAATCCTTGATTGCGAGATCGACCATCACGGCCTTTTCGACGCAAGCATCAAGCTCCGCCTGCGCCTCGGGCGTCGGCCCTTCGGCGAGCGCGGCCTGCGGCAGCGCCAACGCGGCGAGCGCGAGGATCACGAGACGGGTCGCCATGCTTCAGGCCCCCTGCGCCCCGCGCATCATGCCGACGATCCCGGTGCGGCCGACCTCGACCAGCCCCAGCTCGCGCATCAAGGCGATGAAGCTGTCGACCTTGTCGGGCGGTCCGGTGATTTCGAAGATGAAGCTCTCGGTGGTGGTATCGACCGGCCGCGCGCGGAAAATGTCGGCGAGGCGCAGCGCCTCGACGCGCTTTTCGCCCGTGCCGGTGACCTTGATCAGCGCCAGTTCGCGCTCGACATGCGGGCCAGCGGTGGTGAGATCGGTGACCTTGTGGACCGGCACGAGCCGCTCCAATTGCGCCTCGATCTGGTCGATCACGGACGGAGGCCCATTGGTGACGATGGTGATGCGGCTGACCGCGTGGTCTTCGGTGATGTCGGCCACGGTGAGGCTGTCGATATTGTAGCCGCGCGCGGTGAACAGACCGGTGATCTTGGCGAGGATCCCCGGCTCGTTATCGACGGTGACGGCGAGCACATGGCGCTCGGAGGCGGCTTCGGTGATTTTCATCTTTGGTGTCCCTGAAGCGGCCTAGACCAGCGCCTTGGCTTCGTCGTCCATCGTGCCGTCGACCTTGTCGCCGTAGAGAAGCATTTCGGTATGCGCGGCGCCCGAAGGGATCATGGGCAGGCAGTTGGCGTCCTGCGCGACAAGGCAATCGACGATCACCGGCCCGTTGTGGTCGAGCATCCGCATGATGCCATCGTCGAGATCGCGCTCCTCGGTGATGCGGATGCCCTTCCAGCCATAGGCTTCGGCGAGCTTCACGAAATCGGGGAGGCTGTCGGAATAGGAATTCGAATAGCGGCTCTCATAGGTCAGTTCCTGCCACTGGCGGACCATGCCCATGTACTCGTTGTTCAAGATGAAGATCTTGACCGGCAGGCGATACTGGCTGGCGGTGCCGAGTTCCTGGATGTTCATCTGGATCGACGCCTCGCCCGCGATGTCGATCACCAGCGCATCGGGATGGCCCAATTGCGCGCCGATCGCAGCCGGAAGTCCGTAGCCCATCGTGCCGAGGCCACCAGACGTGAGCCACTTGTTGGGGTCTTCAAAGCCGAAATACTGCGCTGCCCACATCTGGTGCTGGCCGACTTCGGTGGTGATGATGGGGCTGCGCTGGTGGGTGAGGACATAGAGCCGCTCGACCGCCTTCTGCGGCATGATCATGCCGGGGTTCTTGGCCGAGCGCTCAGGGTAGGCGAGGCACTCGCGCGCGCGCCAGCCGGCGATCCGCGCCTTCCACTCGCCGAGGTTCTGCGCCTGACGGCTGCCCCACGCTTCGATCAGCTGCCCGAGCACTGTCCCGCAATCGCCGAGGATGCCGAGATCGACCGGCACCACCTTGTTGATCGAGGAGCGGTCGATATCGATGTGGATCTTCTTCGACCCCGGCGAGAAGGCGTCGAGCCGTCCCGTCACCCGGTCATCGAAGCGCGCGCCGATGCAGACCATCACGTCGCATTGGTTCATCGCCATATTGGCTTCGTAGGTGCCGTGCATCCCCAGCATCCCGAGCCAGTCGGGATGGATGCTGGGGAAGGCGCCGAGACCCATCAAGGTCGAAGTGACGGGCGCGCCGGTGATGTCCTGAAGCTTGCGCAGCAGTTCACTCGCCTCGCGGCCGGAATTGATGACGCCGCCGCCGGTGTAGAAGATCGGCCGCTGCGCCGCGGCGATCATCTCGACCGCTTCGATGATCTGCTCGGCCGGCGCGACGGTCTGCGGGGCATAGCGGTGCGCGCCTGAGCGGGTCAGCGCGCGGCGTTCGGAGGGGATCGCGATCTGGACGTTCTTGGGAATGTCGACGACCACCGGGCCGGGCCTGCCGGTGGTGGCGATCAGGAAGGCTTCCTTGATCGTCGCGGCGAGATCGGCCGGGTCCTTCACCAGATAATTATGCTTGGTGCAGTGGCGGGTGATGCCGACCGTGTCCGCCTCCTGGAAGGCGTCCGTGCCGATCAGCGCGGTTGGCACCTGTCCGGTGATGACCACCATCGGGATCGAATCCATCCACGCATCGGCAATGCCGGTGACCGCATTGGTCGCGCCCGGACCAGAGGTGACGAGCACCACGCCCGGCTTGCCGGTAGCGCGGGCATAGCCCTCGGCCGCATGCGCCGCGCCCGCTTCGTGGCGGACGAGGATGTGGCGGATGCGTTCGTCCCCGAACAATTCGTCATAGATCGGGAGCACCGCGCCGCCGGGGTAGCCGAACACGAATTCGACGCCCTGTTCGATCAGGCACTGCACGAGGATCGCCGCGCCGCTCATCGCCGGGCTGTTGTCCGAGGGGGCTGGGTCCGGCTGACCGGGCACGGGGAACTCCATCAATTGCAAGCGTCAATATGAAAACCGGCCCGGCGCACAGGGGTGCGCATCGGGCCGAGTGACTGTGCGGCTAAAGGTCATAATCTGATAAGTCAACACCTATTTGCGCAATAAAGATGCGAAACACGCCTCAATGTCGATATTTTCGGATTCCCAATCGGGATGAACCCGCGGCCAATCGGGGGGAGGCTGCCGCCGGAACCAGGTGAACTGGCGCTTGGCGTAATTGCGCGTCGCTTGCGAACCCGCAGCCACCACCGCGTCGGCCTCGATCTCGCCCGCCAGCCAGCCTGCGATCTCCGGCACGCCGATCGCGCGCATCACCGGCAGCTCGGGATCGAGCCCGCGCGCGAGCAGCGCCTCGACCTCGGCAATCGCGCCGTTGTCGAGCATCGCTTCGAAGCGCGCGTCGCAGCGGTCGTAGACCCACTGGCGTTCGGGCTCGACGATCAGGGGGTGGAGCGTCACTTCCTCGGCAATCCCGCCCGCCTTGGCGAGCTGCCAGTCGCCGAGCGTCACCCCGGTCGCGCGCTTGACCTCGAGCGCGCGGGCGATGCGCTGGCTGTCGCCCGGATCGAGCATGGCGGCGCGCTCCGGGTCCTCGATCTGGAGCAGCTTGTAGGCATCGGCCTCGTCCATCGCCCGCACCAAGGCGCGCACCGCGGGGTCGATTTCGGGGATGGGGGCGATGCCTTCGATCAGCACCTTGAGATAGAGCCCCGTGCCGCCGACAAGGATCGGCACCGCGCCGCTTTCGTGGCAGTCGACGATCTCTGCCTTGGCGCGTGTGGCCCATGCGGCAGCCGAGCAGGCTTGCGCGCCGTCCCATGCGCCGAACAAGCGGTGCTCGATCCCCTCCATCTCCTCCTCGGAAGGGCGCGCGGAGAGCACCTGCAGATCGGCATAGACCTGCGCGGAATCGGCATTGACGATCACCGCGCAGCGGCCATCCTTGGCGAGGCGGTGGGCGAGCGCGAGCGCAACCGCGCTCTTGCCGCTGGCGGTCGGCCCTGCAATGAGCGCGAGCGGGTTTTCAGGAGTAACAGGAATGCTCATTGCGCGGCTGATAGCAGAGACAAGTAAATGTGAAACGCGTCTCGATGCGCTGTCTGCCGCGCTGGCTGAAGCTGGCGCGCCGCTGGCCGCCGCAGCCATGCCCGAAGGCGATGCGGGCGTGCTCGAACTCCACTTCGAGGGGGGCGACGAGGCTGCCGTGCTGGCCGCGATCGACCGCACTTTCGAAACCCCGGCGATGCTGGTGGCGCGCGGGAGCATCGAAGTGCCGCGCCTGTTCGTCTCGGACATGGACTCGACCATGATCGGGCAGGAATGCATCGACGAGCTGGCCGATTATGCCGGGATCAAGGACAGGATCGCTGCCATCACCGAGCGCGCGATGCAGGGCGAGCTCGATTTCGAAGCCGCCTTGCGCGAGCGCGTGGCGCTGCTCGCGGGCCTCGATGAGGGTGCGATCGCGACCTGTCTTGCCGAGCGCATCACCGCGACCCCGGGCGCGAAGACGTTGGTGGCGACGCTCGCCGCGCTCGGCACCCGCACCGTGCTGGTGACGGGGGGTTTCCATCACTTCGCCGATCCGGTCGCCGAAATGCTCGGCTTCCACCGGGTGGTCGGCAACCGGCTTGGCGTCGAGGACGGCAAGCTCACCGGTGGGCTGATCGGCCCGATCACTGACAGCGCGGTCAAGGCGGCGGTGCTGCGCGAGGAGTTGGCAGAGCTGGGGGAGGGGGCGCATTCCCTCGCCACAGGCGACGGGGCGAACGACATCCCGATGATTGAGGCGGCGACCTATGGCTTTGCCTACCGCGCCAAGCCCAAGGCGCGCGCGGCGGCCAATGGCCGGGTCGATAGCGAGGACCTCACCGCCGTCCTCACGCTGCTTGGGGTGCCTCGCAACGCCTGGATCGAGGTTTGATCGCAAGACAAGCACGGTTCATCGTAGGAAGGGTTTCAAGTAGCGAACCGAATCGACTATTAACATTCGTGTAAGCAAGCCGCGCTATGTCGGCTGCGGAAGGATGGCATTCGCATGACCAGCAAGACCCGCTCCGACTATATGCAAATGTTCGCCGCCGACGGCACGGTGCTGTTGCACCCTGATCGTCCGCAAGCGAAGTACCGCCCCTTGCGCGCGGTGCGCAATTTCCAGAAGCTGATCAAGGACAAGGAAGACACCGCGCTGGTCTTCAAGATCTTCGAATCGCTTCCCTCGAAGGATTTCCTTCCGCGCATCGCGGGCCTCGCGCTGTCCGAAACCGGAGAGAACCTGCGCCGCACCGAGCCGTGGCTGCCTGAAATCCTCGACGATCACGCGATGCTGCGCCGCACGCCCAAAGGCAGCCTCGCGCACGCCTATTGCGATTTCATGGAGGCCGAGGGCCTGTCCGCCGAGGGCCTCGTTGCCGAGAGCGACCGCGCAGGGCGCCCGCGTTTCCCCGATCTGGTCGAATGGTACATCAACCGTTCGCGCGACACGCATGACATGTTCCACGTGCTCACCGGCTATGGCCGCGATGCGCTGGGCGAGCAGTGCGTGCTGCTGTTCACCCACGGCCAGCAGCCGAGCCAGGGTCACCTGCTGATCGGCTATGCGGGCGCGGCCAACATCAAGAAGATGGTCAAGGGCAGCAAGGCCCCCGTGCTGGGCGCAGTGCGCGAGGCGCACCGGACCGGCAAGGGCGCGCCGCCGCTGATCGCGCAGCCGATCCGCGAGTTGCTCGCTCGCCCGATTGACGAAGTGCGCGCCGAACTGCGCATTCCCCAGCCGCAGCAATACCGCGAGTGCCACCGTATATGGCAGGCCGAGGGGATCGACCCCCATGATCTGCTCGCCAGCGCCAAGCCGGCCGAACCCGCCGAACTGCTCGCCGCGTAAAGGACAAGCGCCATGGCTTTCACCGATCTTCCGCTGGTTGCCCCCGACCGCAAGGTTTCGGGCTTCCGGCCGCTCAAGGTGCTGCACCACTTCGGCAAGCTGGTCGAGGACAAGGAGGACACCGAACAGGTGTTCCACATCATCGAGGCGACCAAGGGCCGGAAGAGCCATGCGCAGGCGCATGCTTTCATCCGGTCGCCCGAAGGTCAGCGGATGATGGCCGAGGGTATCGACATTCCGGCCATGCTCGACGATCACGCCCGCTGGGCCGATTGCGGTCCCAACACGGTGGCGGCGCATTACATCGCCTTCATGAAGCGCGAGGGGCTCTCGGCCGCCGGGCTGGTGGCGGAAAGCCATCGCTGGGCGCCGCCCGAGAGCCTGCCCAAGGACCAGACCCAGTGGTATTTTGACCGCCTGCGCGACACGCATGACCTGTTCCACGTGCTGACCGGCTATGGCCGCGACGCGCTGGGCGAGGTCAGTCTCTTGGGCTTCAGCTACGAGCAGAACCACAATGGTGGGATCCTGTTCATCGCCTATGCCGGCGCGCGCCAGATCAAGAAGGTGAGCGGGACCAAGGCCCCGATCTTCGCCGCGATCAAGGAAGGCCGCGCGCTGGGCCGGGCTGCCGCCCGGATCTCTCATCAGGATATCGCGGCGCTGATGCGCGAGGATATCGGCGCGGCCCGCGCGCGGCTCGGGATCGGCAAGCCGGAAGTCTACCGCCAGTGCCTCGCGATTCTCGCCAGCGAGGGGATCCTCAGCGAGGACCTGACCCTCGGCAGCGCGACAACCCCGCAGCCGCAGGCGGCCTGAGCCGCCTCAGCGCAATTCCTTGCGGATCACCAGCTTGAGGCCCGACCAGGTCTCGTCGATGGCGCACACCTTGGTGTCGACGAGGCCGATTGGCAGGCACAATTCGCGGATCGTGTCTTCGGTAATGTCGGTCGGGACCTTGGAGGCTTTCTTGGGCCAGCTCACCCAGATCTGACCCGCAGGCGCGATCTGGTGGCGCAGCGCGGTGAGGTGCGCTGCAAGCGCCGCCTTCTCGGTGACGAAGACATGCGCGGCATCGATCCCTTCGGCAGGGTCAGCCACGAAGGTCAGTTCGAGCGCATATTCGTCAATCTCGTCGATGACGCTCTCGGGCATGGCGTCGAACCACACCCGCATCCCGTCACGCAAGGTGAGCTTCTTGGCGAGCGGCGTGCCGGAATAGCCGGAGGACGCCATCAGCTCTCCATCCACTCCGCAAAGAAGCGCTGGTTGGCCGCGCGAAGGTCCCCGAGCGGCACGCCAAGCACGTTATCGCCGCCGACCGTGCCGATCCGCTGGAAGCCGATTTGCGCGGTCTCGTCATTGCGCGTGCCCTTGGAGAGCGCTGCATTGAGCGCGGCGACATGGGGCACGGTGACGAGGTAGCGGCCCTGATCCTCGCCGAACCACCATTGCGCAGGCGTGTAGGCGGGGTTGCCGGGCTCGACCTCGGCGCCAATCCCGCCAGCCAGTGCCATCTCGGCGAGCGCGACTGCGAGGCCGCCGTCGGAGAGGTCGTGGACCGCGTTGACTAGCCCGTCGGAGATCAATTCGTGGATGATTTCGCCCGCGTTGCGTTCCACCGTGAGGTCGGTCGGCGGGGTGCGTCCGGCCTCCAACCCCTTGACCACGCGCAGCCACAGCGACTGGCCGAGGTGCGAGCGGGTGGGATCGGGCTTGGCCCAGAATTCGGGGCCGACGAGGTAGATCGCATCGCCTGCCTGCTTGAAGTGCATCGTCATCATCCGTGACAGGTCAGTGATGATGCCGACCCCGCCGATGGCCGGGGTGGGGAGGATCGCAGAGCCGCCGCCGGTTGCCTTGGACTCGTTGTAAAGGCTGACATTTCCGCTCACGATCGGAAAGTCCAATGCGCGGCAAGCGTCGCCCATGCCGTCCAATGCGTGGACGATCTGCGCCATGATCTCGGGGCGTTGCGGGTTGGCGAAGTTGAGGCAGTTGGTCACCGCCAAGGGCCGCGCGCCGACTGCGCACAAGTTGCGGTACGCCTCGGCAATCGCCTGCTTGCCGCCTTCATAGGGGTCGGCAAACACGTAACGCGGGGTGCAATCGGTGGTGATTGCGAGCGCTTTACCCGTGTTATGCACGCGTACAACCCCGGCATCGCCGCCGGTCTGGAGCGTGTCGGCCCCGACCTGCGAATCGTACTGCTGCGCGATCCAGCCGCGCGAGGCGAGATCGGGGGAGCCCATCAGCGTCAGCAGGTCCGCCGCCACATCATCGGTCGCCGGCACTTCGCCAAGCGGCTTCACGCCCGCCCAGACCGCATATTCCTCCTTGGAGAGGTAGGGCCGGTCATAGAGCGGGGCTTCGTCCGCCAGCGGGGCCAGCGGGATGTCGCACACCACTTCGCCATTGAACTCGAGCACCATGTGGCCGGTGTCGGTCACTTCGCCGATCACCGCGAAATCCAATTCCCACTTCTTGAAGATCGCCTCGGCCATCGCTTCCTTGCCGGGCTGGAGAACCATGAGCATCCGCTCCTGGCTTTCCGAGAGCATCATTTCGTAGGGCGTCATGCCGGTTTCGCGGCAGGGGACCTTGTTCATGTCGAGCCGGATGCCCGCGCCGCCCTTGCTCGCCATTTCGACCGAGGAGGAGGTCAGGCCCGCCGCGCCCATGTCCTGGATCGCGACGATGGCGTCGGTCGCCATCAGTTCGAGGCAGGCTTCGATCAGCAGCTTCTCGGTGAAGGGATCGCCGACCTGCACCGTCGGGCGCTTGGCCTCGGCATCCTCGCCGAAATCGGCCGAAGCCATGGTGGCGCCGTGGATCCCGTCGCGCCCGGTCTTACTCCCGACATAGACAATCGGGTTCCCGAGGCCGGTGGCGGCGCTGTAAAAAATCTTGTCCTGATCGGCGACGCCCACGGTCATCGCGTTGACAAGGATGTTGCCATCGTAAGCCGGGTGGAAATTGGTCTCTCCCGCGACCGTCGGCACGCCCACGCAGTTGCCATAGCCGCCGATGCCCGCGACCACGCCCTGCACCAGATGCTTCATCTTCGGGTGCTCGGGCCGCCCGAAGCGCAGCGCATTGGCGTTCGCCATCGGGCGCGCGCCCATGGTGAAGACGTCGCGCAGGATACCGCCCACCCCGGTGGCCGCACCCTGATAGGGTTCGATGTAGGAGGGGTGGTTGTGGCTCTCCATCTTGAAGATCGCCGCCTGCCCGTCACCGATATCGATCACGCCCGCGTTCTCGCCCGGGCCGCAGATCACCCACGGGGCCTCGGTGGGGAGCTTCTTCAAGTGGATGCGCGAGGATTTGTACGAGCAATGCTCCGACCACATCACCGAAAAGATGCCGAGCTCGACAAGGTTCGGCTCGCGGCCCAGCGCGGACAAGACGCGCGCGTATTCTTCGGGGCTGAGGCCGTGCTGTTCGACGATTTCGGGGGTGATGCCGGTCATTTGGGGACTCCTTGGGGCGCCCCCTAGATCACCGTGCCGAGGACGCCAAGCCGCCGCGTCGCCGGAACCAGCGATTCTCCCCGACCCACGCCGCCAATCCCGTCAGCAGCGCATAGGCGATGAGCGCCTGAATATAGACGAAGGGCCCGGCCTCAGCGGGGTGGGGGGCAAACCAGTTGACCAGCTGGAGCACCAGCAGCACGCCCGCCAGCACCAGCGGCGGCCCGGCCGGTCCCCGGGTGCGAGACAGGTAGAAGGCCAAGGCGCCGAAGGTCAGGCCCAGTTCCAGCGGGATCGCCACCCAGGGCATGTTCCACAGCCCGAGGCCGAGCTTGGGCGGCGTGCCATCGAGCGTCAGATCGGGGACGTGGACGACAAAATCGAGCACCCAGTGCGAGACCACCACCAGCCCCGCCAGCACCCCCAGCCTCAGACTGCGGCGGTAGATCGCGATCACGAGGAAAAACGCCGCCGCCCAGACGCTCGCCCCCAGCAGGCTGTGGGTATAGGGCATCGAATAGAGGTCGAACGGCACCATCACGCTCGCCTTCGGGTCGATGCGCATCGCCTCGATCCCGAACAGCGCGAGGGTGAAGAACCCCCAGTCGATCAGCTGCGCGGCCACGAACATCGCCCCCAGACGCGGCCGCTCCGGACTGACCGCGGCGGCGACGAAAGCGGGGGCGAAGTGGCCGATGAACATGTCAGCCTACAGGCGGTACGAGCGGCGCGGCCGGTGCGAACTTCAGCACCGCCCAGCAGGCGATCGCGCTCGCAGCGCCCGTCACGAAGGCGCCCCACAGGATGTCGAGCACCGAGATATGGGTCGCCCAGACCTTCATGACCGCTTGGCTGGTGAGGTCGAAGGTCGCATAGCACAGCGCGCCCAGCAGGATGCCGTTGAGCATTGCCGCCTGCACCCCGCCGCCTTCGAGGCACGGGCGGATCGCGAACCAGCAGATCCCGGCGATGTAGATGAGGTAGAAGGCCACTGCAGCCTGAGCATTGAACTTCTCGGCCATGATCTCGCCGATCACCGGCTTGTAGAGATTGCCCGCCGCCCAGCGCAGCCAGACGATGTCGAAGGCGAGGAAGGCCACGGCCGCGACGCCGTAGGCGATGATCCACTTCAGCAGCATGAAAGTGATAATCCTGTGTTGTTGATCCCGGCCCGCCGCGCGCAGCCTTGACCGCA
>JAIYEK010000188.1 GCA_027487015.1 Erythrobacteraceae bacterium
CCCGGGATCGGCGGGAACTGCTCACCGCCGCGCGGCGCAGCGCCTGCGCCTTTCATCGGGCGCGCGACGCCGAAAGCGGGCCGCGAGCCCGGCTTCATTCCGCCTGCGTTGCCCTTTTTGCCGAATGCGCTCATTCCCAGCCCCCGAGGGTCCTATTCCAATCGCCCCATCTCGCTTTGGACAAGCGAAAGGGACGTCACGACAAATGGTGAATAGGTGGGAATGGTTGTTTTTTTCCTAAGCATGTCTGACGCCCCGGCCAAGGCGCGCGATTGTGGGGCTTGCCGTTAAGAATCGGCAGGCTAGAGCAAAGCCAATTCGAACAGGGAAAGATCGACAAGACATGTGCGGCATCATCGGGATCGTCGGGCAGAGCAGCGTGGCCGACCGTTTGGTCGACGGGCTGAAGCGCATGGAATATCGCGGTTATGACAGCGCCGGGATCTGCACCTTGCATGATGGCGCGCTGGTGCGGCGGCGCGCGGAAGGCCGGCTTGCCAATCTCGTGACGGTGCTTGGCCATGACCCGGCGCCGGGCAATGTCGGCATCGCCCACACCCGCTGGGCGACCCACGGCGCGCCGACCGCCTCCAACGCCCACCCCCACGCGACGGGCGAGGTAGCGATCGTCCACAACGGCATCATCGAGAACTATAAGGACCTGCGCGGCGAGCTGGTCGCCAAGGGCCGCACCTTCGAGAGTGAGACCGATACCGAGATCGTCGCCCATCTGATCTCCGCCGAGGTCGAGGCCGGGGCCGATCCGGTCGCCGCGGTGCGCGCCGTGTTGCCGCGGCTGCGCGGCGCCTTTGCGCTCGCCATCGCCTTCCGCCGGCACCCCGAACTCCTGATCGGCGCCCGTCTCGGCTCGCCGCTGGTGGTGGGTTATGGCACGGGCGCGCAGGAGGGTGAGATGTATCTCGGCTCCGACGCGCTGGCGCTCGCACCGCTCACCCAGCGCATCGCCTACCTTGAAGAGGGCGACTGGGTGGTGATCCGCAAGGGCTCGGCCGAGGTGTTCGATGCTGCGAACAACCCCGTCACCCGCGAGATCCAGACCTCGGGCGCCTCGGCGGCGATGGTCGAGAAGGGCAATTACCGCCACTTCATGCAGAAGGAGATTTACGAGCAGCCCAC
This sequence comes from Erythrobacteraceae bacterium, assembly GCA_027487015.1. Taxonomy (GTDB): domain Bacteria; phylum Pseudomonadota; class Alphaproteobacteria; order Sphingomonadales; family Sphingomonadaceae; genus Erythrobacter. The sequence goes on from JAIYEK010000188.1 coordinate 1,138, forward strand.
CGTGGTGGCGCAGACGCTCGGCTCCTACCTGCGCCGCTCGGACAATTCGGTGGCGCTGCCGCAGATCGATTTTGACCTCTCCGCGATCCGCCGCCTGACCATCGTCGCCTGCGGCACCAGTTTCTATGCCGGGATGGTGGCGAAGTACTGGTTCGAGCAGTTTGCCCGCGTGCCGGTCGACATCGATGTCGCCTCCGAATTCCGCTACCGCAACCCGGTGCTCGAAGAGGGCGGCCTGGCGCTATTCATCTCGCAGAGCGGGGAGACCGCCGACACGCTCGCCGCGCTGAGGCACTGCAAAGCGAACGGCCAGACCATCGGCGTCGTCGTCAACGTGCCGACCAGCACCATGGCGCGCGAGGCGGATCTGCTGCTGCCGACCCACGCCGGCCCTGAAATCGGCGTCGCCTCGACCAAGGCCTTTACCTGCCAGCTCGCCGTGCTCGCCGCGCTGGCCGCGCACATGGCGGTGAAGAAGGGCCGCCTGAACCGCGAGGAGGAGGCCGAGATAGTGCGCCACCTGCTCGAGGCGCCCGCTGCACTCAACGCCGCGCTCGCGCATGATGAGGATATCGCCGCGATGGCGCACCTCATCGCTCCGGCGCGCGATGTGCTCTATCTCGGGCGCGGGCAGGATTACCCGCTGGCGCTGGAAGGCGCGCTGAAATTGAAGGAAATCAGCTACATCCACGCCGAGGGCTATGCCGCGGGCGAGATGAAGCACGGGCCCATCGCGCTGATCGACGATGCCGTGCCGGTGGTGGTGATCGCGCCTTCGGGGCCATTGTTCGAAAAGACCGTCTCCAACATGGAGGAGGTCCGCGCGCGCGGCGGGCAGGTGGTGCTTATCTCCGACGCGGAAGGAATCGCCGAGGCGGGTGAGGGCTGCATCGCCACCATCGAGATGCCGGTCGTCCACCCGCTGATCGTGCCGCTGGTCTATGCCGTGCCGGTGCAGCTGCTCGCCTATCATGTCGCCGTGGTGAAGGGCACCGATGTCGACCAGCCGCGCAACCTCGCCAAATCGGTGACGGTCGAATAGCGCGGCGGCCCCCGCGCATTAACCACAGCCCCAAGCTATCCCCTCGACGCTTTACTGCGCACTAACCATTCTAGGTTAGGAAGCGGGTCGTGGGCAAAGAGCTTTCCTCACCGCAACCGGCGCTGCCAACCGAGTTGCCGCTGTCCGACGTGCTCGGATTGACACGCAACCCTGCGTTCGATGCGACGCGTCTTCGCGCCGACGAGCTTGCTCTGGTGATCAAGGCGAGCCGCGTGCGGATGCTCGCCAATGCGCTGATCGCGGCTTTTGTGGCGAGCATCTTTGCGCCCGCGATCAGCCTTGCGGTGATCGTGCCCTGGGCGGGCGTGCTCGCCTTCATTCTCTACCGCACGCGCCAGACCGACCTGCAACTGGTCGAAACCGGCGCGCGGATGGGGCCTGCCAGCCTCGAGCGCGCGCAGAACATCAATGCCGCCGCCGCCGCGTTCTGCTGGGTGGCCGCGACGCTGGTGTTCCCGTGGCTTTCGGGCGGCGCGCAGACGATGACCCTGCTGGTCATCATCATGGTGCTGATGATTTCCTCGACCTTCGTCTTCTCCACCTCGCCGCTCAGCGTGCTGCTCTACATCGCGCTTTTGGGCGCAGGCGCGGCCGTCTCGCTGGCTATCGCCTGGGAATGGCATGCGATGGGCGGGGTGATCCTGTTCACCATCGCCAGCATCGTCGCCACGATTGAAATTCGCACCACCTTCGTCAAGGCGCGGCTCGCCGAGGCGCAACTGGCTGAGAAGGAAGAGGTCGTCTCGCTGCTGCTGCGCGAGTTCGAGGAGAACGAGGCCGACTGGCTGTGGGAAGTCGATCCCGCGCGCCGCCTGCGCTCGTGCTCTCCGCGCTTCGCTTTCGCGCTCGGCCGCACGCAGGCCGAGATCGAGGGCAAGCCGCTGCTCGAGATGATCGCGGGCACCCTGTGGTCGAGCGGGCAGTTCCCGGCGAGCCTCCACGATCTCGCTGAAAGGCTCAAGAACCGCGAGAACTTCTCCAACATGCTGGTGCAGGTCTCGATCCTGGGCGAGGAACGCTGGTGGGAGCTCTCGGGCACCCCGATGCGCGACGAGCAGGGCCGCTTCACCGGCTTCCGCGGGGTCGGCTCGGACGTCACCGAACAGCGCAAATCCTCCGAAAAGATCGCCTACCTCGCGCGGTACGACACGCTCACCCAGCTGCCCAACCGCCTGCAGCTGACCGAAGCGCTGGGCGAGGCGCTGCGCTATGCCGCCCAGTGGCGCACCAAATGTGCGCTGCTGATGGTGGACCTCGACCGGTTCAAGGCGGTCAATGATTCGCTCGGCCACATGACCGGCGACAAGCTGCTCGCGCAGGTTTCGGCGCGGCTGCAATCGCTGATGGGCGAGAA
>JAIYEK010000027.1 GCA_027487015.1 Erythrobacteraceae bacterium
CGCACCTACGCACCATCCGACCATACCAAGGGCTATAGCCAAGGGGGTTTTCCGATGTCTCACCGCTTCTCCGCCATTCGTGCTGCATGGGCCGGCTCGACCGTTCTTGCCGCCGCCGCTTTCGGCTTTGCCGCACCCGCCGCCGCACAGGACGGCGCCAGCACCGAAGATGAGGGCCAGCTCGCCACCATCATCGTCACCGCCAACCGCCGCGAGGAAAACCTGCAGGACGTTCCCGTCTCGGCCGACATCCTCGATCAGGAGCGCATTGGCGCCATCTTCAGCGCCGCCGCCGACATCACCGCGCTGGCGGGCACGGCGCCCGGACTCAACGTCGAAAGCTCGAACGGCCGCGTCGCCCCGCGCTTCTACATCCGCGGCCTCGGCAACACCGATTTCGACCTCGCCGCCTCGCAGCCGGTCTCGGTCCTGCTCGATGACGTCGTGCTCGAAAACGTCACGCTCAAGAGCTTCCCGGTCTTCGATATCGAGCGCGTGGAAATCCTGCGCGGGCCGCAGGGCACGCTGTTTGGCCGCAACACCCCGGCCGGCGCGGTGAAGGTCACCAGCATCAAGCCGAGCCACGATTTCTCGGCCAATGGCTCGCTGTCCTACGGCAGCTACGACACGATCTCGGTCGGCGGCGCGATTGGCGGCAGCCTCGTGCAGGACAAGATCGCGGTCCGCATCGCGGCGCAGCTCCAGCACCGCGCTGACTGGATCGACAACGGCTTCACCGGCGTCGAGAATGCGCTGGGCGGCTACAACGACTTCGCGGTGCGCGGCCAGCTGCTGTTCACCCCGAGCGAGCGCTCCAGCATCCTCGCCGCGGTCAACTACCGCAAGCTCGATGGCTCCTCGACCTTCTTCCGCGCCAACGTGCTCGGCCGCACCACCGCGCAGCCGACCAACACCAACAAGCTCAACAACAACTATGACCGCGACCGCGTGTTCTATGACGCCGGCGGCGGCAACCTTGCCGATTACGAGCAGCTCGGCCTGACGCTGACCGGTGCCTATGAATTCGACGGCATGACCCTGACCTCGATCACCAGCTACTGGACGAGCGAAGGTTCGAGCCGCGGCGACGTTGACGGCGGCAACCTCGTGACCGGGCCGGGCTTCATTCCCTTCCCCTCGGACACGCAGGACTCGATCGACCTCAAGCAGTTCACGCAGGAAGTCCGCCTGGCCTCGACCACCGACGGCCCGCTCGGCTGGCAGATCGGCGGCTTCTACTTCTCGAGCGATTTCGACGTCACCACGATCGGCTTCACCTTCCCGCCGCCGGTCACCGTCAACCACACCAATGACGCCTGGGCGCTGTTCGGTCAGGTGACCTACCAGCTGACCGACACCCTTCGCGCCACCGGCGGCATCCGCTACACCGATGACCAGAAGGACTTCGTGGTGGTCTCGGGCGCCGCACCCCAGCCGCGCAGCGTGGGCGACAGCCAGTTCGACTGGGACGTCAGCCTCTTCGCTGATCTCTCCGAAGACGCCAGCATCTATGCCAAGGTCGCCAACTCGTTCCGCGGGCCGACGATCCAGGGCCGTGACGTCGCCTTCTTCAGCGCGCCCTCGGTCGCGCAGTCGGAGAACATCACCTCCTACGAAGCCGGCTTCAAAACCGAGCTCGCCGATCGCCGCGTGCGTCTGAACGGTGCGGTCTATTACTACACCGTCGAAGACCCGCAGTTCACCGCGGTCGGCGGCGCGGGCAACCTCGTGCAGCTGATCAACGCGAACAAGGGCGAGGGCTACGGCTTCGAGCTCGATAGCGCGTTCCAGGTCACGCCGCGCCTGCTCGTGACGCTCGGCGTTGCCTACAACAGCACCGAGATCCAGGACCCCAACCTGGCGGTGGGCTTCTGCGCCCAGTGCACCGTGACCGATCCGACCCGTCTGGTCGGTGGCACCCGCCGCGCCTTCATCGACGGCAACCCCTTCCCCAACGCGCCCGAGTGGAGCGGGGACCTGACCGCGCGCTACGGCATCCCGGTGGGCAATTCGGGTGAATTCTACATCTTCACCGACTGGGTCTACCTCGGCGAAACCAACTTCCTCCTCTACGAAAGCGCCGAGTTCAACGCGAGCAGCCGCTTCGAAGGTGGTCTGAAGGTGGGCTACGCCGGCAATAACGGCCAGTGGGAAGTCGCCGCCTTCGCGCGCAACATCACCGACGAGGACAATGTCCTCGGCGTGGTCGACTTCAACAACAACACCGCCTTCGTGAACGAGCCGCGCGTCATCGGCGCGATGGTGAGCTTCAAGTACTAAGGGAGGGCCTTCCCCTCGGGAAGGTGAACCAAAGGGGAAAGCCGGCAGGGGGCGACCTGCCGGCTTTTTCTTTGGGCCTATGGCTGGGTTGGCTTTTCGGGCACCACAACGAAGCGCACCGCAGCCTCGGGCGCGAGAAAGCGCAGCGCGGTCTGGTGGATGTCTTCAGGCGTGATCGCGCCGATCACTTCGGGCGCGGCGAGGAAGCGGGCGATCTGTTCAGGCTCGCTCTGCGCGCGCGCGGCCAGCCCCAGCCAGCCGCCGAGGTCCTTGAGGTAATTGTTGTATTCCTCGAGATAGGGCTTGCGCGCGCGTTCGATCACGTCGGCATCGAGCGGTCCGGCTCTGAGGTCGGCGATCAGCGCCTCGACCGCCTCGCGCGTCGCCGCGGTCTTGTCGGCGGCGACCGAAGCGCTCACCGCGAAGGTGCCGTAGCCGGGATAGTAGTGGCTGGTGTTGGAGCCTGCCGAGGGCGAATAGGCCTGCCCCAGCTTCTCGCGCAGCCGGTCGGTCAGCTCCAGCCGCACGATCCGTCCGAGCAGTTCGAGCCGCTGGTCCTCGGCCGGATCGCTGTCGTCGGTGGTGGGCCACACCCATTGCAGCAGCGCCTGATCTGGTTCGCCCTTGTGAGTGATGATGTGTTCGCCGCGCGCCTGCGTGAAGCGGCGGGTGCGGTTGTCGGTGCGCGGGTTAAAGTCGGGCTCGCGCGGAGGGAGCGCGCCGAGCGTGGCGGCGACTGCGGCAATGGCGGCGTCTTCATCCAGATCGCCGACCAGCGCGATTTCGATCGCCCCGCTCGCCAGCCGGTCGGCCATCGCGGCCCTGAGCTGCGCGTAATCGAGCGCGAAGAAGGCGTCCTTGGGTTGCAGGCTGAAGCGCGGGTCGCCGTCCGACAGGATCGCGCCGCTTGCTGCCCCCAGCGCCCGCGACGGGGTGGAATCGAGCGTGTTGAAGAAGTTGTCGATGTTCTTGCGGAACCGCTCCACCCCTTCGGGCCGGTAGCCGGGATCGGTGAGCGTGGCGGCGAGCACCTGCAATTGCAGCCCCAGATCGCGCGGGGTGGTGGTGGACGAGGTGGTGAAGGCATCGGTGCTCCGGTCGAGCCCGAAGCTGACGCTGCGCCCGGCGAGCACGCTGGCGAGCTCGTCCTGGCTGTGCTTGCCGAGCCCGCCTGCGGGGAGCGATCCGGCGAGGTAGGTCGCCAAGGGTGCCTCGCGCGTGTTCATCAGATCGCCCCCGTCGACCGCGAGGGCAAAGGCAATGCGGTCCTTGCGCACGTCGGTTGTCTTGAGGGTGAGGCGCACCCCGTTGGCAAAGCGGATCTGCCGCATGCCGAGGCGCGGCTCGACCGTGTCGGAGACGACCATTCCCGCCGGGCCAAATTCGGTGTAGCCGAAGGCGAGCGGGCCGCTGTCGACCGGAGCGGCGATGGGAAGGGCCATGCCTTCGTCGAAGGCTGCGCGCAAGGCAACCTCGCCGCCTTCGGGGGCAGTGCGGCCCTCGAAGCGGATCAGCGGCTCGGCCAGCGGCGCGGCATCCTCGCGCATCGCCTGCCACACGGCCTCGGGGGTGAGGGCGGGCGCCATCTCTTCGAACAGGCCGAGCACCCATTCGGGCGTCGTCGGCACGCGTTCGTCAGTTACCAACGCCAGCGCGGCGCCCACGAAGACCGCGTTGCCGCGCGTGTCCGCCGCCTTGACCCCGTTCTCGAGGGCGGTGCGGATATTGGCGAGCTGCTCGTCCAATTCCGCACGGGTGAAGCCGTAGGTGAGCGCCTGGTTGACCTCGCGCGTGGCGGCGAGAACGCCCTTCTTCCACTCGCCATCCGCGCTGCTGACGCTGAGGCTGGTGATGCGCGCCGCCTCGAAGATGTTGCCCGAGCCGTAGCTCGCCCCCCGGAACGGCGCATCGGCCCCGCGCGCCAGGCGGGCGAGGCGGCGGCTGACGATGCCGTAGCCGATGCTCCGCAGCAGATCGCGGCGGCGATTGGCGAGCGTGTCGGGCTCGTCGCGCCACGGGGCGAGGCGGCTGATGGTGACGCTCTCGGGGAGCGCCGGATCGAGGTGGATATCGGTGCGGCCCTTGACTCCCACGTCGACCGGCCCGGCATCAGGCTCGGCTGGGGCAGGGGCGGGTGTCCAATCGGCAAAGCGGGCACGGATCGCAGCCTCGACCACCTCCACCGGATAGTCGCCGACCACCACCAGCACGGTGTTCGCCGGGGTATAGGTGCGTGCGTAGAGCGCCCGGATCTGCGCGGCAGTGGCGTTCTCGAGCACCTCGGCGGTGCCGATCGGCAGGCGGCGACCATAGCGCGCTTCAGGCGCGAGGAAGGCGACGTTGTCCTCATAGGTGCGAAGCTGGAACCCCGCCCGGTCGCGCCTTTCCGCGAGCACCACGCCGCGTTCGCGCGCCACGGCCTCGTCGGAGATGGTAAGCTCGCTCGCCGTCTCGCGCATCAGCATCAGCGCGGTGCCCAGCAGCGCCTCGTCGTTGCGGGGGAGGTTGAGCATGTAGGTGATGTTTTCGAACCCGGTCGAGGCATTGGTGTCTGCGCCGAAAGCCAGCCCCTCGCGCTCGAGCAGCTTGATCATTTCGCCCTCGGGAATGCCCTTGGAGCCGTTGAAGGCCATGTGTTCGAGGAAGTGCGAAAGGCCGCGCTCGCTGTCCGTCTCCTCCAGCGCGCCCGAGGCGATCCGCATCCGCACCAGCGCGGTGCCGGCCGGGGTGGCGTTGCGGCGGATGACGTAGCGCATCCCGTTGTCCAATCGCCCGAACGTGTAGCCGGGATCGACCGGCAGATCGCTCGCCTCGAAAGGCCAGACGGGGGCGGGAGCGGGGGCTTCGGCGGCTGGCGTCGATGGAGGCGCTTCGTTCGTTTGCCCGGTGCCAAGTGCGGGGAGTGTGGCGAGCAGGGCAGCGGCAAGGCAGCGGAAAGGGGAAGGGCGCCGGGACAGCATCGCCCGCAGCATAGCGGCGCGGCGCAGCATGTCATCCCGCCTGACGGTCACCCGCCCGGCGTCCCCCGCAGGTTCTCCGGCAGACAGGGCGCCGCCGCGCTCGTCCAGTCGAATTCGAAGGTTGCGGGAACCGGTTCCTGTTCGTCGGACTGGTCTTCGACCGCGCCCTTCTGCCAGGAGAGCAGCGCCATCGAGTTGTCGAACCGCTCGAGGCGGCCATTGTCCCGTTCGGCCATGGCGGCCGTGATCTCCGCTTCCTCGATCCGCGAGCCGCGCACGAAGCGCAGCGTGCGGTCGGGCGCGAGCTGAAACTTGCGGTAGAAGCTCCGTCCGTACAGGATCGTGTCGATCCAGGAATTGACGCTCCACTCTTCAAGCTTCGTGTCGGTCGGCAGGCGGATGGTGGTGACGAAGCAGGTGTAGCTCGGCTCGGTGTAGAACGGGGCGTCGCGATCGTCGCCCGGAGGACGTTGGCGGCGTCCGGGCGGGGTGAAGCCGCCACTGGGAAGCCGCGTATAGGTCTCGCCGTCGTCCTTGTCCCAATCGAGCGGGCCAGTCCCGGCGATGGTGAAGACCGCGGCCTGCGTGGCCTTGTCGAACCGATAGGTGACCCGTTCGACACTGTCCCATTGGACGCTTCCGGCGAGCTCGTTGCGGATGCTCGCCTCAAGCTGCGCGGCGCTGATGGCGGAGAAGTTGTTGTGGGCGGCCAGACCTGCCGCTCCGCGATTCACATAGGTTGAGATACGTTTCGCCGGCGCATCGAAGCCCGCGCTCGCATCGAATTCGTGGATCTCCATCTCCTGCGGCAGAGCGAAGGGCTTTTCGGGCAGCCGCTCGAGGTCGGTCCCTTTGGCCGACAGCGGCAGGACCCATTGGTAGGGGAGGAAAGGCTTGTCGCGGCCATCGATCACCGCGGGCAGGGTTCCATCGAGCCACAGCGTCTGCCCGCCGATCCTTGCGCGCACCAGCACGTGGTCGAACAGGCCGGGGTTGGGCAGCCGCGTCTCGATCCCGTCGGTAGCCCCACTGTTGTTGGCGAGCACCGCTTCGGCCGGGATCCCGAGCTCGGCGAGCAGCGCCAGCAGCACCACGGTCTTGCCCTTGCAATCGCCGTAGCGCCGGGTCCAGGTATCGTCGGCGCTGAGAGGAAGGTAATTGCCGCCGCCGAGCCCGACATAGACGTAGCGGATCTGCTGTTGCACCAGTGCGAGCGCGGCCTGCGCCTGGGCGGCCTTGCCCGAATGCGCGGCGGCGATCGCGGCCGCCTCCTTGCGCAGGGGCGAGCCGGGGGGCAACTTCGCGGCGGCTACGTACAGCCCATGGAAGCGCTGCGAGACCGCCGGCCAATCGGCGAAGTCGCTGTACTGGATGACGCGCTGCCAGGCGTAACGCGGCGGGGCATCGCGCGGCGGCACGAGGGTCGGCGGATTGTCGAAGCGCGCGACGATCCGGTCCGGCGTCTCCTCAAGATTGGCGGCAAGATCGGGCGTTACCCGGGTGCGCGGGCGCTGGCCCTCGTCCCACGACAATTCGAGCCGGAAGCGCCCCGGGGGAACCGACGGCTGAAGCAGCATCAGCCCGCTGCTGACATCGCGCAAGGTCGGGTCGTGGGTCGGGAGCGAATAGGCGATCTCGAGGTCGTCACCCACGCGCAGGTCCGGAACCTTGAGCACCGCGGTAAGCGTGCCGTCGAGCATGGCCACCTCGAGCCGCTCCTCGCGGCGCAGCACCTCGAAGCGGGTTTCGGCAAGGACGTCGATCACCTCGGCGCCGCGATGGATGCGCAGCGCGTGAACCGCGGGCTGTCCCGAGGCAGGGTTCCAAGCGAGGGCGACATTGCCGAGTTCGAGCGCGGTGGGCTGAAGGATGCGGACCAGCTGATTGGCGTAGACCACCTCGCCCGTAGCGGTGAGACGGGTGATGAACTCGTTGCGCCGGACGAACAGCGCGCCCTGCACGTCGTCAGGTACGGGGAGCGGTTCGGAGGGGCTTACCCAGGCGGGTGCAGGAACGCCAATGAGCGGTGTTTGGCTGCCCTGCTCCTCGGCCTGCGCCAACGTGCCTTGCGCCAGCAGACCTGCGACGACTGCCCATCTCCAACCCATGTCTTTTGCGTCCCCTTGCGCGTGACGGCACGGCCTTTTGCAAGCGCAACCAGTCACTTCGTCGAGGCAACCTAGACGAAGCAGGCAGGGGAACGGAAGCGAAAACTCAGGCGCGCGGGGATCGGGCTGTGACTTTGCAGATCAAGCCGATCCCTGAGCGGCGCTACTTCTTGAGCGGTGGCGGCCCGCGCAGGCGCGAGCGGGCGTGCGAGAGGTCGAACACCTCGCCCGGGCCATTGTCTTCCTCGTTGAGGAGGCCGAGGCGGCGGGCGACTTCGCGGTAGGCCTCTTCCTCGCCGCCCAGATCGCGGCGGAACCGGTCCTTGTCGAGCTTCTCGCCGGTCGCCATGTCCCACAGCCGGCAGCCATCGGGGCTGATCTCGTCGGCGAGGATCACGCGGCTGTAATCGCCATCGTAGAGCCGCCCGAACTCGAGCTTGAAATCGACCAGCCGGATATCGATCGCGGCGAACATCCCGCACAGGAAATCATTGATGCGGATCGCCATCGAGGAGATGTCGTGCATCTCTTCATTGGTGGCCCAGTTGAAGCAGGCGATGTGCTCCTCGGCGACCAGCGGATCGCCCAGCGCATCGTCCTTGTAGTAATATTCGATCAGCGTGTGCGGCAGCGGCTCGCCTTCGGGGATGCCGAGACGCTTGCTGATCGAGCCGGCCGCGACATTGCGCAGCACCACTTCGAGCGGGATGATGTCGACCTGCCGGATCAGCTGCTCGCGCATGTTGAGGCGGCGAATAAAGTGGGTCGGAATGCCGATGTGGGCGAGGCGGGTGAAGACGTGTTCGCTGATGCGATTGTTGATCACGCCCTTGCCGTTGATCGTGCCCTTCTTCTCGGCGTTGAAGGCGGTCGCGTCATCCTTGAAATACTGGATCAGCGTGCCCGGCTCGGGACCTTCATAAAGGATCTTGGCCTTGCCTTCGTATAGCTTGGTGCGGCGGGACATTGGCAGTTTCCCTCTGGGCGGATGGCCCTTTTCAGCGAATGGTGCCCGAGGGCGGATTTGAACCACCGACACGCGGATTTTCAATCCGCTGCTCTACCCCTGAGCTACTCGGGCATTCGCTGCGAGCGACGGACCAGAAGGCCCGGCGAGCAAATGAGAGCGGCCCTATGGCGAAGGCGGCGGGGGTTGGCAAGAGGCTTTTGC
>JAIYEK010000048.1 GCA_027487015.1 Erythrobacteraceae bacterium
TACATCTCGCCCCGTTCGCGGCGGATCGCATACCACTTGGCGACGTTGGCGTTGTGCTCGGCAAGTGTGCTCGCGAACCAATGCCCTCCCGTCCCGTCGGCGACCATGAACAGCGCGCCCGTGGCCTCGGGGTTGAGCACAGCGGCGATGCTCGCACGGCCCGGATTGGTGATCGGCCCCTCGGGCAGCCCCGTGCGGGTGTAGGTGTTGTAGCCGTTGACCGCAGCGATCTCGGACTGGTTGATGCGGCGCCCGAGCGGCTTGCCCTTGGTGATCGGGTAGATGATCGTGGGGTCGGCCTGCAGCTTCATGCCGGTGCGCACGCGGTTCGAATAGAGCCCGGCGACCATCCGGCGTTCCTCGGGCTTGCCGGTTTCCTTCTCGACAATCGAGGCAAGGATCAGTGCATCGCGCATGGTGTCGACTGCGATGCCGGGCGCGCGCTTGGCCCATTCCTCGGCGAGCGCGCGGTCCATCGCTGCCTGCATTTGCTCCACCAGCTTGGCGCGCGATTGGCCGCGTTCGAAGCTGTAGGTGTCGGGCAGGATCGAGCCTTCGGGCGGCACCGGGATCTCGCCGGTGAGCAATTCCTCGCCCATCAGTCGTTCCCACACGAGGATCGAGGGCATGCCTTCGGGGATGGTGACGAAGCGGCGGATCACGTCGCCCGACTGGAAGGCGGCGAGGATGTCGCCCTGGCTCATGCCGGGCTTGAGCAGGAACTCGCCCGCCTGAATCGGCGTGTTTGCGCCGAAAATCCGGGCATTGAGCACGAAGCCGGACGCCGAGGAGACGAGTCCCTCGGCCTCGAGCTTGGCTGCGACCGTGCCTACCGATGCGCCAGCGGGGATCGTGAAGGTCGTGTCCTTGGCGACCGTGGCCGAGCCGAGGAATGTCCACGCCAGCACCAGCCCCGCCGCAGCAAGGCCCAGCACCAGCAGCACGAGACCCCGCAGGCGTGTCACGGTGTCAGTCGACCTTCTGCATGATGATCGAGGCGTTGGTGCCGCCGAAGCCGAAGGAGTTGTTGAGCACCGCGCGCACTTCGCGCTTGCGGGCGACCAGCGGCACGAGGTCGATGCCTTCGGTGCCATCATCGGGATCATGCAGGTTCAGCGTCGGCGGGACGATCCCGTCGCGCATCGCGAGGATGCAGAAGATCGCCTCGACCGCGCCAGCGCCGCCCAGCAAGTGGCCGATCGCGCTCTTGGTCGAAGACATTGAGGCGCCGCCGAGGTCATCACCCAGCACGCGCTTGATCGCGGCCAGTTCGATGGTGTCGGCCATGGTCGAGGTGCCGTGAGCGTTGATGTAGTCGATGTCGCCCGGGCCAAGACCCGCCTTCTTCAATGCCATGCGCATGGCGAGTTCGGCGCCGCGACCTTCGGGGTGCGGGGCGGTGACGTGGTAGGCATCGCCCGAGAGGCCATAGCCGGTGACTTCGGCATAGATCTTCGCGCCGCGTGCCTTGGCCCGCTCATATTCCTCGAGCACGATGACGCCCGCGCCCTCGCCCATGACGAAGCCGTCACGATTGCGGTCATAGGGGCGGCTGGCTTCGGTCGGGCGGTCGTTCATGCTCATGTTGAGCGCGCGCGCCTGGGCGAAGCCGGCGATGCCGAGTGGGTTGATGGTGCTTTCTGCACCGCCCGCCAGCATCACGTCAGCGTCGTCAGCCATGATCATCCGCGCCGCATCACCGATCGAGTGCGCGCCGGTCGAACAGGCCGTCACCACCGCATGGTTCGGGCCCATGAAGCCGTATTTGATCTGCACCTGCCCTGTGATGAGGTTAATGAGGCGCCCGTGCACAAAGTGCGGGCTAACCCGTGAGGGCCCGCGTTCGTGGAGGTTGACGCTTTCAAGCTCGATCCCCGGCAGGCCCCCGATGCCCGAGCCGATCGAGCAGCCGGTGCGCTCCTTCTCGGCCTGGGTCATGTCGAGAAGACCAGCGTCCTCAAGCGCTTGGCCCGCAGCATCGATGCCGTAGATGATGAAAGGATCGACCTGGCGCTGGACCTTGTGGTCGACGCGCAAGTCGGGATCGAAGCCCCAGGGGTGATCCTTGCCCTTCACCTCGCAGGCGATGGTGCACTTCTGGTTCGAGGCATCGAAGCGGGTGATCTGGCCCGCCCCGCTCTCGCCAGCGATGAGGTTTGCCCACGTCGTCTCGACGTCGGCTCCAAGCGGGGTGACGAGGCCAAGCCCGGTTACAACCACACGGCGCATATCATTCTCCAAAACGCACAACAGGCTCAACCCGTTCGGGCTGAGCCTGTCGAAGCCCCGTGATGCCTCCCGACGCCTGAGAGCCGGGAAGACGGCCCATCGACACGCTCAGGGCAAACGGGATGGTCGGGCAATCAGCCCTTGTGTTCTTCGATGTACTTGGTCGCGTCACCGACGGTGGTGATCTTCTCGGCCGCATCGTCGGGGATTTCGACGCCGAATTCCTCTTCGAAGGCCATCACCAGTTCCACGATGTCGAGGCTGTCCGCGCCGAGATCGTCGATGAA
>JAIYEK010000066.1 GCA_027487015.1 Erythrobacteraceae bacterium
AACGAGCGCAGCCTCTACAAGATGATCGTCGATGCCGCGAATGACCGGATCGTCGGCATCCACATGATCGGCCCCGAAGCGCCCGAGATCATGCAGGCCGCCGCGATCGCGGTGAAGGCCAAGCTCACCAAGGCCGATTTCGACGCCACGGTCGCGATCCACCCGACCATGGCCGAGGAGCTGGTGCTCTTCAAATAAGTTGCAATACAAAACTTATCTGCTAAGGGCGAGTCATCCGCAAAGAGGGGGAGGGTTCGCATGGCAGGCACGGTTCTGGTTACGGGGGCGACCGGCTACATCGCCGGGGAGCTGATCCGCCAATTGCTCGGCAAGGGCTGGACGGTGCATGGCACGGTCCGAAATGTCGCCAAGTCCGAGGCGGGCTTGCGCGCGCGGCTCGGCGACCCATCGCCCGCGGCCTTCAGGCTGTTCGAGGCCGAACTGATGTCCGACAAGGGCTGGGCCGAGGCGACCGCCGGTTGCACCCATGTCGCCCATGTCGCCTCGCCGATCCCTTCGCAGGCCCCCAAGCACGAGGACGAACTCATCGTCCCCGCGCGCGAAGGCACGCTGCGGGCGCTGCGCTTTGCACGCGACGCAGGGGTGACGCGCTTCGTGCAGACCTCCTCGACCGCCGCAGTAATCTACGGCGTCGACCGCGGCGAATACACCTTCGACGAGAGCCGCTGGACCGACCTCGGCCACCCCGACGTCTATCCTTACGTCAAATCCAAGACCATCGCCGAACGCGCCGCGCGCGACTGGGCGGCGGCGGAAGGCGGCGCGATGGAATTCGTCTCGGTCAATCCCGGCATGGTGCTGGGGCCGGTGGACAGTGCGGACTTTTCCGCTTCGGTCGAGCTGGTCTCGCAACTGCTGTCCGGCGCCATGCCGATGGCGCCCAATCTCGGCTTCCCCATCGTCGACGTGCGCGACATTGCCGCGCTGCATGTGCTGGCATTGGAGACCCCCGGACTGGCGGGAGAGCGCTTCCTCGGCGCGGGCCAGTTCCTCACCGCGCTCGAGGTGGCAGCCGTGCTGCGCGCGCGGCTCGGCGAAAAAGCGCGCAAGGCCCCGACACGGCCGATGCCCGATTGGCTGGTCAGTATCCTCGCGCTGTTCAATGCCGAAGTGCGCGCGGTGAAGAGCGAGATCGGCAAGGTGCGCCATGTCGATGCCAGCCACGCGAAGGAGCGGCTCGGCTGGACAATGCGGCCCATCGAGGACACCATCGCCGACTGCGGCAATAGTCTGATCGCGCATGGGGTGGTGAAAGTCTGATGGATGTGAACGGGAAACAGGTGCTGCTGACCGGCGGCAGCGCAGGCATCGGTCGTGAGATCGCGCGCCAGCTCAAGGCCAAGGGCGCGCATGTGCTGCTGACGGGGCGCGATCCTGCGCGGCTTGAGGCGATGGCGGCCGAGGGGTTCGAGACCCTCGCCGCCGACCTGTCGAACGCCGCCGGGGTCGATGCGCTGGTTGCAGCGCTGGGGGACCGCGAGGTCGACATTCTCATCAACAATGCCGGGCTAGGCGTCCCGCATGACGTCCGCAACGCTCTGCCCGATCCCGATGCGGCGGACGGCTGCCTTTACGCCAACCTCTCCGCGCCGGTGCGCCTCATCACCGCGCTGCTCCCGCGTCTGCGCGCGCGCCCTGAAGCGGCGATCATCAACGTCACGAGCGGCCTCGCCATCGCGCCCAACACCGCAAGCTCGGTCTATTGCGCGAGCAAGGCGGGGCTTCGCAGCTACACCATGGCCCTGCGCGCGCAGCTCGCGAATGAGCCGATCCACGTAATCGAGGCCTTGCCGCCGGTGGTCGACACCCAGATGACCGCCGACCGCAAGACCTCCAAGATGCCGCCGCAGGAATGCGCGCGCCAGATCATCGCCGCGCTGGAGAAGGGCCACGACGAGGCCAATGTCGGCATGGTGAAAGTGCTGCGCGCGGTCTATTCGCTCTCGCCGGCGCTGGCACGCAGCGTGATGCGGCGGTTCTAGTCTAGGCGCCTAGGCGCGCGGGCGAGAAGGTTGCGAAGGTCAGCCCCGCCGTCGCCGCATCCTCGGGAAATGCAAGGCCGAGCGCCGCCGCCGCTGCGATCCGCGAGAGGGCAGGCGCAGTCTGGAACCCCGCGCCGCCTTGCCCGGCACACCAGATGAATCCCGGTGCGCCTGCCGCCTCGCCGATCACCGGCAATTCGTCGGGCGCGAAGCTCCTGAGGCCCGCCCAGCTGTGGCTGATCCGGCGGATGGGGAGGGTGGTCGCCTGTTCGACGCGGTCCGCCGCGATCGCCTTGTCGAGTTCCTCGGCCGCCGCATCGCACGGCGCAGACGGTGTCTGGTCCATTGACGAAGCGAGCAATTGCCCGCGCCCTTCGGGCAGGAGGTAGAAGCCTTCGCCGACGGTCTTGGTGAAGGGCCAGGCGTGCACGTCCTCCCCCTCGGGCGCGGGGAAGCTGATGACGGTGCGGCGACGCGGTTCGATCCCGACCGGCGTGACGCCCGCCATCCGCGCCACCTCGTCGGCCCAAGCGCCCGCGGCGTTGACCAGCACTGGCGCGCCGTGGCGCGTGCCATCTTCTCGGACCGCGACCCAACGGCCGCCCTCATGCCCGATCAGAGCCACCCGCGCCTCCGGGATCACTGCGCCGCGATTGGCGCGGATCGTGGCGACATGGGCCTGCAGCATCGCGTGGGTATCCAGCTTCAGCGACCCGTGATCGACCAGCGCTGCCGCACAGGCCTCGGGCTTGAGGCAGGGCATCAGCGCGCGGGCCTCCTCCGGCCCGATCCGTGCATAATCGCAAGCGAAATGCCGGTGCACCTCCTCCAGCGCATCGAGCGCTCGCATGTCACCTTCATGCGCGATGTGGAGCGCCGGGTGGACGCTTGCGTGCACCGCCAGTTCGACCATGCTCAGCGCGGTCAGCGCGCGCACCGGCTCATTCCCCAACCCGTAATGCGCAAAGGCCACCGAGCGGCCCGAGGCGTGGTATCCGGGCGCGCTCTCGCCCTCGAGTACCGTCACGATGGCGTGCTCCGACAAACGCGCCGCCACTGAGAGCCCCGCGATCCCGCCGCCGATCACCAGCACGTCAGAGACAAACATCGCGGCCATCCTTTTCCGAGCATCCCGCCAATTTTGCCACGTTGACGCCCCGCGCACGCTAAGGCAACGCGTTGCGGCAAGAGACCGGTTTAGAGAGGAACCCGCGTGTCCGCCAACATCGCCGAAATGGAACGCCGCCGCGAAGCCGCCCGGATGGGGGGCGGGGCCAAGCGCATCGAAGCCCAGCACGCCAAGGGCAAGCTGACCGCGCGCGAGCGGCTCGACGTGCTGCTCGACGAGGGCTCGTTCGAAGAAGTCGATGCCTATGTCGAACATGACTGCGTCGATTTCGGCATGCAGGATCAGAAGATCCCTGGCGACGGGGTGGTGACGGGCAGCGGCACGATCAATGGCCGGTTGGTCTACGTGTTCAGCCAGGATTTCACCGTCTTCGGCGGGTCGCTGTCGAAGCGCCACGCGGAGAAGATCTGCAAGATCATGGACACCGCGCTGAAGGTCGGCGCGCCGGTGATCGGGTTGAACGATTCGGGCGGCGCGCGCATTCAGGAGGGCGTGGCGAGCCTCGGCGGCTATGCCGAGGTGTTCCAGCGCAACGTTCTCGCGAGCGGCGTCGTCCCGCAGATCAGCCTCATCATGGGGCCCTGCGCGGGCGGGGCGGTGTACTCGCCTGCAATGACCGACTTCATCTTCATGGTGAAGGATTCCAGTTACATGTTCGTCACCGGCCCCGAAGTGGTGAAGACCGTCACCAACGAGGTCGTGACGCAGGAAGAACTCGGCGGCGCGATCACCCACACCACCAAGACTTCGGTCGCCGATCTCGCCTACGAAAACGATATCGAGGCGCTGCTGGCGACCCGCCGCTTCTTCGACTTCCTGCCGCTGTCCAACCGCGACGAGGCCCCGGTGCTTCCCGTCAGCGATGCCTGGGACCGGCTGGAGATGAGCCTCGACACGCTCATCCCCGACAACGCCAACCAGCCCTATGACATGCACGAGGTCATCACCAAGGTGCTCGACGAGGGCGATTTCTTCGAAATCCAGCCGGCGCATGCGGGCAACATCCTGTGCGGCTTCGGCCGGGTGGAAGGCCGCACCGTGGGCGTGGTGGCGAACCAGCCGATGGTGCTGGCGGGCTGCCTCGACATCAATTCCTCGAAGAAGGCAGCGCGCTTCGTGCGGTTCTGCGATGCCTTCGAGATTCCGATCCTGACCTTCGTCGACGTCCCCGGCTTTCTCCCCGGCACCTCGCAGGAATTGGGCGGGATCATCAAGCACGGCGCCAAGCTGCTGTTCGCCTATGCCGAGGCGACCGTGCCCAAGATCACCGTCATCACCCGCAAGGCTTACGGCGGGGCGTACGACGTGATGGCCTCCAAGCACCTGCGCGGCGATTTGAATTATGCGTGGCCGACCGCGGAAATCGCGGTGATGGGCGCCAAAGGCGCGGTGGAGATCATCTTCCGGCAGGAAAAGGACGACCCCGCCAAGATCGCGACACGCACCAAGGAATACGAAGACCGCTTCGCCAACCCCTTTGTGGCGGCCCAGCGCGGCTATATCGACGAGGTGATCTACCCGCACTCGACCCGCAAGCGGATCGCGCTGGGGCTAAGGAAGCTGCGGACGAAGAGCTTGGAGAACCCTTGGAAAAAGCATGACAATATTCCGCTGTGAGGGGTGATTCGATGGAATTGTGGCTCGCTTTACCCATCGCTCTCATCATGTTGATCGACGGATGGTTCAACGTGAACCAGCAGCCAGATCTCATTCAAAGGTTGGCGCGGAAGTTAGACCCGTCCGCACCGGACAGATACCGTCGCCCGCTCGGTCTCGCTCTCATGCTGCTCGCCACCGCCTTTTTCGGAGCATGGATTTTATGAAACTCGGCCGTCTCAACCACATCGGGGTCGCCACGCCCTCCATCGCGGACTCGATCGCGTTCTACCGCGATGTGATGGGCGCGACGCAGATCCACACGCCGTTCGATCTCGAGGAGCAGGGCGTGAAGGTCTGTTTCGTCGACACACCCGGTGCCGATGGCGCGATGAACGGCACCCAGATCGAGCTGATCGAGCCGCTGGGGGAGAACTCCACGCTCGCAGGCTTCATCGCCAAGAACCCCTTGGGCGGGCAGCATCACCTGTGCTTCGAAGTGCCTGATATCGCCGAGGCCCGCGCCGAGTTCGAAAGCCTCGGCAAGCGCATCCTCGGCCCCACCCGCATCGGCGCCCACGGCACCCCTATCTTTTTCGTCCATCCCAAGGACATGGGCGGCATGCTTACCGAAATCATGGAGACGCCCAAAGAGGGCACGCATTGGTCGAATTGAAATTGAACCGTTCGGGCTGAGCTTGTCGAAGCCCCGCACTTTTTCTTTAAGCCCGGCCCGAAGGAAAAACGGCCCTTCGACAGGCTCAGGGCGAACGGGAGTTGTTGGAAAAAATGTCCTACGAAACCATCCGCGTCGAACGTGACGGCCCGCTGCTCACAATCACCTTGAACCGCCCCGAGCGCCTCAATGCCATGCCGCCCAAGATGGCGGACGAACTCGGGCAGGCGTTCTACGACCTTGGCGATGCGCGCGCGGTGCTGATCACGGGTGAGGGCAAGGGCTTCTGCTCGGGCGCGGACCTGTCGGCGCGCGGGGATGGCTCGGCGCTGGGCGGGAAGGGCGGTAGCCACGAGGCGCTGATCAACCACTATAACCCGGCGATCAGCCAGCTGATCCGCGCGAGTGTGCCGGTGATCTGCGCGGTCAATGGTCCGGCTGCGGGGGTGGGGTGCTCGCTCGCGCTGGCGGCCGACTTCACCATCGCCGCCAAGAGCGCGTATTTCCTTCAGGCCTTCGTCAATATCGGCCTCGTGCCGGATGGCGGCTCGACCTGGCTGCTCGCCCGCGCCATCGGCCGCGCGCGCGCGACGCGGATGATGATGCTGGGCGAGAAGATCTCCGGGCAGCAGGCCGAAGAATGGGGCCTCGTCTACAAGTGCGTGGAAGACGCCGAACTGATGACCGAAGCCCGCGCGCTGGCCGAGAAGCTCGCGAACGGGCCGACGATCGCCTACGCCCAGATGAAGCGCAACATTGCGACCGCGCTCGACCAGAACCTCCAAATGGTCCTGCTCGCCGAGGCCGAAGCGCAGCGCGTGGCAGGCGGCACCAAGGACGCGGTGGAGGGCGGCATGGCCTTCCTCCAGAAGCGGAAAGCGGAATTCAAGGGGCACTGATCGCCCCAACCCAATCCCCGTTCGGGCTGAGCTTGTCGAAGCCCCGCACTTCCTCTTCCAGCCCCGCGCCGAAAAGAAGGACGGCCCTTCGACAGGCTCAGGGCGAACGGATATGGTAATACAATGACCGACAAACCGACCCTCTCCGACTGGAACGCCCTCGCCGCCAAGGAGGTGAAGGGCCGCGACCTTACTTGGCAGACGCCCGAAGGTTTCGCGATCAAGCCGCTGTATACGGCGGAGGATCACGCCGGCTTCGATCCCGGCCTTCCCGGCTTCGCGCCCTTCACGCGTGGGGTGAAGGCTTCCATGTACGCAGGCCGTCCGTGGACGATCCGGCAATATGCGGGCTTCTCGACCGCCGAGGAATCGAATGCCTTCTACCGCCGCAACCTTGCGATGGGGCAAAAGGGCCTGTCGGTCGCCTTCGATCTTGCGACGCACCGCGGCTATGACAGCGATCACCCGCGCGTCGTCGGCGATGTCGGCAAGGCGGGCGTGGCGATCGATACGGTCGCGGATATGCAGATCCTGTTCGACCAAATCCCGCTCGACACAATGAGCGTCAGCATGACGATGAACGGCGCGGTGATCCCGGTGCTGGCCTTCTTCATCGTCGCCGCCGAGCGTCAGGGCGTGTCGCAGGATAAGCTCGACGGGACGATCCAGAACGACATCCTCAAGGAGTTCATGGTCCGCAACACCTATATCTACCCGCCCGAACCGAGCATGCGGATTATCTCGGACATCATCGCCTATACCTCCGCCAATATGCCGAAGTTCAACAGCATTTCGATCAGCGGCTACCACATGCACGAGGCCGGAGCGACGGCGGTGCAGGAGCTCGCCTTCACCATCGCCGACGGCAAGGAATACGCCGCCCGCGCGATGGCGGCGGGGCTGGATATCGATGCCTTTGCAGGGCGTTTGAGCTTCTTCTTCGGCATCGGCATGAACTTCTTCATGGAGATCGCCAAGCTGCGCGCCGCGCGGACCTTGTGGTACAAGGTGATGGACGATCTGGGGGCGAAGGACGAACGCTCCAAGATGCTGCGCACCCACTGCCAGACGAGCGGCGTCTCGCTGCAGGAGCAGGACCCCTACAACAACGTCATCCGCACCACGGTCGAGGCGATGGCGGCGGTGCTGGGGGGCACCCAGTCACTCCACACCAATGCGCTTGATGAGGCGATCGCGCTCCCCACCGATTTCAGCGCCCGCATCGCGCGCAACACCCAGCTGGTGTTGCAGGAGGAAAGCGGGATCACCAGCGTGGTCGATCCGCTCGGCGGCTCGCATTACATCGAGGCGCTGACCTCCACCCTCGTGGACGAGGCGTGGAAGCTGATCGAGGAAGTCGATGCAGCGGGCGGCATGACCGCCTTCGTCGCCACCGGCGCGCCCAAGGCCGCGATCGAGCGGGCGGCGGCGGAAAAGCAGACCCGCGTCGACAAAGGCGAGACGGTGATCGTCGGCGTCAACAAGTACCGCAAGGAGAGCGAGGACGCGCTCGAGACCCTCGAGGTCGACAACCAGATGGTCCGCACCGGCCAGATCGCCCGCCTCGCCAAGGTGCGCGAAGGGCGCGACGAGGCGGCATGCCGTGCGGCGCTGAGCGCGCTCACCGAGGGCTGCTCGACCGGCGCGAACCTGCTCGCGCTGGCGGTAGAAGCCGCGCGCCACGATGCGACGCTGGGCGAGATCTCCTCGGCGATGGAAGAAGTCTTCGGCCGCCACGATGCCACCCCCGCACCGGTCACGGGCGTCTACAAGAGCGCCTATGAATTCGACCGTCGCTGGGCGCAGGTGACCGATGGCGTGGAAGCCGTCGGCCGCCGCTTGGGCCGCAAGCCCAAGATCATGATCGCCAAGATGGGCCAGGACGGCCACGACCGCGGCGCCAACGTGATCGCCAGCGCCTTCGGCGACATGGGCTTCGAAGTTGTTTCCGGCCCGCTGTTCCAGACCCCTGAGGAAACCGCCAAGATGGCGCTGGAACACGATGTCGACGTGGTCGGCGCGTCCTCGCTGGCGGCAGGCCACAAGACCCTGATCCCCGAACTGATCCGCCTCCTGCGCGAAGCCGGTCGCGGCGATATCAAGGTTACCGCCGGCGGCGTGATCCCCCCCCAAGACTATGACTACCTGCGCGAGGCGGGGGTGCAGGGGATCTACGGCCCCGGCTCGAACGTGGTGGAGTGCGCGGCGGATATTCTGGTGCTGCTGGGGCATAACATGCCGCCGCTGGGCGAAGGGCTGGACGAGGCGGCGGAGTAGGCGCTACTCCCTCGTCATTGCGAGCCGAAGGCGAAGCAATCCAGCTTCTGAGGTCGCCACATGAGGCAGCGGCAGTTGCTGGATTGCCGCCTCGCCTGCGGCTCCTCGCAATGACGAGGAGGTGACGCATGAAAGGGCTCGTATCACTGCTAGCGCTTAGCGCCGCTGGCCCGATCTTCACCCAAGATGCATTTGCGGTTGAGTGCGTCGGAACTGCAACATCGAGGTCGACGCTGTCCGGCAGGCTCGTCGAAAACCGCGACGATTTGGGGGAGCAGGTTTACGTAGTCGATCCGAACAAGGAGGCCGTATATCGCGCGCTCTTTCCACGGCAGGAGTTCGAGCCCGTTTGCGCTGGTGAAGGTCAAATCGCCTTTGGTTCGGTTTCGCCAGGTCTCATCCTATCGAAAAGCGAGGACGCGGATGGGGCCGATCCCTTCTCGACTTGCGAATTTGAGCTGGATCGCATGACGGGCAAGGGGACAAAGAGCCTCAATATGGAATGGAGCAATGGACGTTTTTTGAAATTGGAATGGACGTTTGATTGCGAGAAAGCTGACATTCCCATTTTCGATCCCACCAAACGGAAGTTCTGAATGACCCACCCCCGCACCGAATGCACCCGCATCGAAAGCATGGCGCCCATCAATGTACGCTTCACCAAGCCGACGTTCCGGACCGCACGCGGAGAGCTCTGATGACCGGATTGCCCGATGACCGCCTCGACCAGGCCGATGCGCTGCTGCTCGAATATGACTATTTCAAGCATCTCAGCACGATCGCATTGGTGACGATTGGCGCGCTGCTGACCTGGGTGCAGGGGGGCAAGGGCACCACCCTCGTTATGATCAGCATCACGGTCGTCGCCATGTCTGCGGTGCTGTCGTTCAGCGCGATGAACCAGATCATCGTCCACCGCAAAACCGGCAGGCCCTTGCGGAAACTGTTCCGGTGGGAGCGCCCGATCAGCACGGGGGCTTATGCCACCGGCCTAGGGCTTGCCATGAGTGAAATTGGAAAGGTTATCAATTGATTCGCACCGACTGGACCCGCACCGAAATCGCGGCCCTCTTCGACCTGCCCTTTACCGAGCTGCTGTTTCAGGCCGCCTCTGTCCACCGCGACTACCACCCTGCGACCGAGGTGCAGCTGTGCACCCTGCTCAGCATCAAGACCGGCGGGTGTCCGGAGGATTGCGGCTATTGCTCGCAGTCGGTGAAGGCTGACAGCGGAGTGGAAGCCACCAAGCTGATGGATGTGCAGGCCGTGCTCCAGCGCGCGGCGCAGGCGAAGGATGCAGGCTCGCAGCGGTTCTGCATGGGCGCGGCGTGGCGCAATCCCAAGGACCGCGACATGCCCGCGATTGTCGAGATCGTGAAGGGTGTCTCCGCGATGGGGCTCGAGACCTGCATGACGCTGGGGATGCTCGAACCGCATCAGGCCGAGATGCTCAGCGAGGCCGGGCTCGATTACTACAACCACAATATCGACAGCTCGCCGGAGTATTATGAGCGCGTCATCTCCACCCGCGATTTCCAGTGCCGCTTGGATACGCTCGATCATGTGCGCAAGGCGGGGATCAACGTGTGCTCTGGCGGGATCGTCGGCATGGGCGAGACGCGCGAGGATCGGGTGGGCTTCGTCCACACCCTCGCCACCCTGCCGCAGCACCCCGAGAGCGTGCCGGTCAATGCGCTGGTGCCGGTAAAGGGCACGGTGCTGGGCAACATGCTGGCTGACACGCCGCTCGCAAAGATCGACGATATCGAGTTCGTGCGCACGGTCGCGGTCGCGCGCATCACCATGCCGCGCTCGATGGTGCGGCTGTCGGCGGGGCGCGAGTCGATGAGTGAGGCGACGCAGGCCCTGTGCTTCCTCGCGGGTGCCAATTCGATCTTCACCGGCGACAAGCTGCTCACCGCACCCAATGCGGGCGACGACCGCGACGGCGCGCTGTTCGCGAAGCTCGGCCTGACTGCGCTGAAGGGCGAGGAGCCCGCGCGGGCGTGCAAGGCGGCGGTGGCGGCGGAGTGATTGCGTTGCTGGCCCTCGCGCTGGCAGCCACCGACCCTCCGCCCGAGGTCGCGCCCGGTTGCGAACAGTGGGCGCCGATCCGCGACCCTGCCGTGTGCGCGCCGCTCGTCGCAGATGGCGACTACGTGATCCAGAATATGGAGAGCGTCGCGGTCGGCTCGATCGAGGAGATGCGACGCGTACGCGAGATGACGCGGCATTGCGGTGTTGCCAACCGCATTGACGGTGCCGGCCCGGTCGATCTTGGGGTCTACGACATCATAAACGCGAATGAGAAATCGCGCGCCTGCGTGCGTGACTGGATCCGCGATAACGCGCCCGAACTCACCTTTTCTGAGCAGCGCTTCGACGAAAAGTTTGAAGCTGATCGCTTGTTGCTGCCGCGGGATGTGCCATGACACGCGGCACCTGTGCGCGCTGGCTGAACGCCGCGTTGGCTGCACTGGTGCTGAGCGGAGCGGCAGCCGCGAGGGCCGATGCGCCCGAGCCGGCGCCCCTCACCATCGGCGAGACCGTAACCCTCGAAGCCCTCGGCCAGCCCCGCGCGGTCAACATCGTCCTCCCGCCCGACTACGCCAAGGACCCGGACAAGCGCTGGCCGGTGGTCTACCAGCTCGACGGGGCGATGGGCCAAGACCTGATGATGGGCGCAGGCCTGATGCGCTGGGGGGCGCTGTGGGGGCGCAGCGCGGATGCGATCGTGGTGGGGATCGAGACCAAGGACCGCCAGCGCGAATTGCTCCCCGCCAGCGGCGATCCGGCGGAACGCGCTAGGTATCCCACCGCAGGCGAAAGCTCCGCCTTCCGCGCCTGGATCGCAGGGACTGTCAAGCCGCTGGTCGAAGCGCGCTACCGTACCGATGGCCGCGCGTTCCTCGTCGGTGAGAGCGCGGCGGGGCATTTCGTGGTCGAGACCTGGGCGACCGCGCCCGGCCTGTTCACCGGCTACGCCGCGATCAGCCCGAGCCTGCAATGGGACTTCGAGGCTTTGAGCCGCAAGGGCTTGGGCGCTGGCACCCGTCCCCCGCTATACCTCAGCCTCGCCGACGAGGGCGGGGCGACCGAGACGGGGATGGAGCGCCTGCTCGCGGCCCTCCCGCAGAGTCAACCTTACTGCTTCTCCGACCGCCGCACAGAGCTGCACCATGCGACCGCGCTCCACGGCCTCTTGCCCGAGGCGCTGCAATTTCTGATGCCCACCAAGGCGGATTGGCTGGAGGAATATGGCATGGTCCTCAGGTGCGAAAAGCGGGGCGGGCAGAGGTGAGCCGCCGCGCCGCCTTGCTGTTAGCGCTAGCCGGGGCGCTGCTCGTCCCGCAGACCGGACATGCCTGCTCGTTCTCATGGAGCAAAGGCTCTTCCCCCCGCGACATTCCGCGCCGCGGCGATGTTTTCGAGGTTCGCGGCGAGTTCCGGTTTGTCGACGGGCGCACGGGTGAGGACATCCCCGAAGGCGTCAGCGAGGTCCAGTTTGAGCCCGGCACAGGCGATCTGCTGGGCCGCATCGTCCGCAAGAACGGCAGGGTCATGCGCACCCGGCAGTTCTACAGCGAGATTTCGGTCGACTGCCAAGCCTACCTCGCGCCGCTTGCCGCCGCGACCGGGCGGTTCTGGCTCGAAAAGCGGCGCGGCAAGGATGGCCGCTACCGGATCTTGATGTGGAAGCCGGATTGATGTTTTTTGGGCTCACCGCCGACAGCCCCCGTCCCGGGACCAATGCCGTATGATCGCCTCGCTCATCTTCCCGCTGCTGCTGCAATCCACAGCACCGGAATCGCGCTCTGAAAACGCTGACGAGGCCGAGAGCCGCCGCATCGCCACGCTTTCCGCAAACCTCAGAGCCGAGGCTACACGGTGCTACAGCGATTACCCGCGTGAGGCGGCGTGCTTTGAGGTGGCGTATGACAAGGCGCAAAGCGCGGTCGAGGATGAGGCTGCCAAGCTAGCCGACATCCTGCGTGATGCGGATGCCCGCGACCTCGCAAATTGCGACAAGGAGCAGGCCGAGAGGGCACTTGGTTGTTCGCGCGATTATCTTGCGACCCATAACACTGCCCAGACCCTTTGGCGCGGCTATGCCGATGCACAATGCAGCCTCGACGGATTACCATCCCGCGGAGGCTGGGGCCAACAGGCCGAATATAGCGCGTGCTTCATCCGTATGGCGGCTGATCGGATCGACACGATGTGGGCGAGAGTGCGCTTCCAATTCTGACCGGGCGATGCGGGAAGAAAATGGCATGACCCGCTGCGTGGTCGGCGCACTCGCCCCAAATCCGCTAGCTTGCTTGCCGCGCAATCCCTCGGCATAGCCGCTGGCAAGACGTGCCCCTTTGGAGAGAGGTCTCACCCTTGTTCTCGAAAATCCTGATTGCCAACCGCGGCGAGATCGCCTGCCGGGTTATCACCACTGCCCGCAAGATGGGGATCAAGACCGTCGCGGTCTATTCCGACGCCGATGCGCGCGCGCCCTTTGTGGCGATGGCGGACGAGGCGGTGCATATCGGCCCTTCGCCTGCGGCAGAGAGCTATCTGATCGCCGACAAGATCATCGCCGCGTGCAAGCAGACCGGGGCCGAGGCCGTGCACCCCGGCTACGGCTTCCTCTCCGAGCGCACCTCCTTTGCCGAGGCGCTGGCGAAGGAAGGCATCGCCTTCATCGGCCCGCCGGTGGGCGCGATTGCCGCGATGGGCGACAAGATCGAGTCCAAAAAACTCGCCAAGGAAGCGGGCGTCAACGTGGTCCCCGGCTTCGTAGGCGAGATCGAGGATACCGAGCACGCGGTGCGTATCTCAAACGAGATCGGCTATCCGGTAATGATGAAGGCCTCGGCCGGCGGCGGGGGCAAGGGGATGCGGCTTGCCTATTCCGAGGCCGACGTGCGCGAGGGCTTCGAGAGCGTGAAGCGCGAGGGCCTCAACTCCTTCGGCGATGACCGCGTCTTCATCGAGAAGTTCATCCTCAACCCGCGCCACATCGAGATCCAGATCCTCGGCGATCAGCACGGCAATATTCTCTATCTGAACGAGCGCGAATGCTCGATCCAGCGCCGCCACCAGAAGGTGGTCGAGGAAGCGCCGTCGCCTTTCGTCACGCCCAAGATGCGCAAGGCGATGGGCGAGCAATGCGTCGCCCTGTCGCGCGCGGTGGGATACTACTCTGCGGGCACCGTCGAACTGATCGTCAGCGGCGCGGACCCGACAGGGGAGAGCTTCTACTTCCTCGAAATGAACACCCGCCTGCAGGTCGAACACCCCGTCACCGAAGCGATCACCGGCATCGATCTGGTCGAGCAGATGATCCGCGTCGCAGCGGGCGAGAAACTCGCCATGACGCAGGACGATATCAGCATCGACGGCTGGGCGATCGAGAACCGCGTCTATGCCGAAGACCCCTATCGCGGGTTTCTGCCCTCCACCGGGCGGCTGGTGCACTACCAACCCCCGCTTCCCGGCTGGCAGGAAGACGCCGAGGTCGCTGGCAAGGCGCGGCGCGGGGTGGCGCGTGGCACCGGCTCGGTGCGGGTCGATGACGGCGTCTATGAAGGCGGCGAGGTCTCGCGCTTCTACGACCCGATGATCGCCAAGCTCATCACCTGGGCTCCCACCCGCGACGAGGCGGCGGACCTGCAGATCGAGGCGCTCGACAAGTTCCGGATCAAGGGCCTCGGCCACAATGTCGATTTCCTCTCTGCGATCATGCAGCACCCGCGCTTCCGCTCGGGCGAGCTCACCACCGGCTTCATCGCCGAGGAATATCCCGAAGGCTTCCACGGCGCGGCGACCTCGGACGATGTGAAGCGCCTGCTCGCGGCGGTCTGCGCGGGCAATGAGTTCACGCTGCAATCGCGTAGCGCACGCATCTCGGGCCAGCTCGATGGCGATGACGGGCGCGCGGGCGTGCTGCGGGTGACGACCGAGTGGCTCGTGAAGCTCGGCGATGAGCGGTTCCATGTCACCCTCGGCGAAGGCCACGCGGTGGTCGACGGCGTGGTGGTCGAAGGCATGTGCACCTGGCAACCGGGCATGGCGCAGGCCGAGGCGACCGACGGGAAGGGGCTCTATCTGGGCCTGATCGTCGAGCGGCAGGGCAACCAGTGGAAGGTCACCACCCGCGGCGCGGCGCACACCGCATTGGTAATCCCGCAGCGCCTCGCGCGCCATGAGGAGCTGATGCTCGAGAAGGTCCCGCCCGATCTCTCGCGCCTGCTGATCTGCCCGATGCCGGGGATGCTGGTGAAGCTCCACGTGGCCGAGGGCGAGACGGTGCAGCCCGGCCAGCCGCTCGCCACCGTCGAGGCGATGAAGATGGAGAACATCCTGCGCGCCGAAAAGGAAGGCGTGATCGCCAAGATCAACGCCGCCGAGGGCGAGAG
>JAIYEK010000165.1 GCA_027487015.1 Erythrobacteraceae bacterium
ATCGACCTTCTCTTCCCAGCGCTTCGCCGCAGCCGGGTCGGGGCAGAAGAACGGGTTGTTGGCGATCTCGGCGTAGTCGATGTTGGCTGGGTCTATCCGGTCTCCGCCGAGTTCGCAGACATAGGCGGTGATGGTGACCTCGGGGATGACGAGCCGCGCCACCGCGCCCGCCGCCACCCGCGCCGCCGTCTCGCGCGCCGAGGAGCGCCCGCCGCCGCGATAGTCGCGGATGCCGTATTTGGCGTCATAGGCGTAATCGGCATGGCCCGGGCGATATTGCTGGGCGATCTGCGAGTAGTCCTTGCTCCGCTGATCGGTGTTCTCGATCATCAGCGAGATCGGCGTACCGGTGGTCTTGCCCTCGAACACGCCCGAAAGGATGCGCACGATGTCATCCTCGCGCCGCTGGGTGGTGAAGCGGCTGGTGCCGGGCTTGCGGGCATCCATGAAGGGCTGGATGAACTCCTCCGAGATCGCGAGCCCCGGTGGGCACCCATCGACAACCGCGCCCAGCGCAGGTCCGTGGCTCTCTCCCCAGGTGGTAAAGCGCAGCACGCGCCCGAAGGTGTTCCAGCTCATGGCTCGCCATCTGGCGCAAGTGTGGGCATCTGTCCATAAAGGCTGGACGCCGTTTGCGGCTTGGGGCAGGAACAAACCATGATCGCCAAACTCTCAGGCAGGCTCGATGCGACCGGCGAGGACTGGGCCGTGGTCGACGTGGGCGGGGTGGGCTACCTCGTCCACTGCTCCAGCCGCACGCTGGCCGCGCTGGGCGAGGTGGGCGAGGGCTGCACCGTCCACACCGAGCTGCAGGTGAGCGAGAACGACATGCGGCTGCTGGGCTTTGCTGAAGCATCCGAGCGCGACTGGTTCCGGCTCCTGACGGGCGTGCAGGGCGTGGGGAGCAAGGTCGGCCTCGCGATCCTCTCCGCGCTCTCGACCGGCGAACTGCGCGACGCCTGCGGGCGCGGCGACGCCGCGATGGTCGCCCGCGCGCAGGGCGTGGGGCCGAAGCTGGCGGGCCGGATCGTCAACGAGCTGAAGGACAAGGCGGGCGCGATGCCCGGCGGTTCGGGCGGGTTTGCGGTTGCTGCTGCGGCTCCGGCAGGCAGCAAGGGCGCGGACGCGGCGAGCGCCTTGGAGAACCTCGGCTTCAAGCCTGCGGTCGCAGCGCAGGCCGTCGCGCGGGCGCTCGAGGAACTGGGCGAGGGTGCGAGCGAGGGCGACCTCATTCGCGTGGCGTTGAAGAAGGCGGCGGGGTGATGGGTGTGGGCCACTTCCGTCATCCTGAACTCGTTTCAGGGTCCATCCGCAAGGGTTGGATCCGATGAAGCTCTTCGGCAAGCAATCGCAATCCGAAGCCTATGCCAACGAATTGGCGCGTATTTTGGTGGGGCAGCCAGTGATAATGCGGCGAGGGGAGACCGTATGGTCCATCTCGATAGGTTCGCATTATCTCATGACCACAGATACTTGGCGCTTGATCGGCGCAAAGAGCATCATCACTACCAGTGATGATGATGGCCATCAGTTCGGCCTCCCCGCGCCCGTTGACGCAGAAGCGAGGGCTAATGAAGCGCTGGCCGACAATATGATTGCAGCGGTTGAAATGGATGTTCGAACGGGCGACTGCACAATGCGGTTTGGAGACGGACTTTCCCTTCAGATAATGACATGGTCCTCAGGTTACGAAACTTGGCAACTGTATCGGGACGGGGAGTTCTTCGGAGCGGTCGGCAATGAGGGCCTTCGGTGACCACCCCCGACACCCCCCTCCACACCCCCACCCGCCAACCCGGCGACCCGGACGCAGCCTTGCGCCCGCGCAGGCTCGCAGAGTTCGTTGGGCAGGAGGCGGCCAAGGGCAACCTTGCCGTCTTCATCGCTGCCGCGCGTGCGCGGGGCGAAGCGATGGATCATACGCTGTTCTTCGGCCCGCCCGGCCTCGGAAAGACCACGCTGGCGCAGATCATCGCGGGCGAGCTTGGCGTCGGCTTCCGCGCCACCTCCGGCCCTGTCATCGCCAAGGCAGGGGACCTCGCCGCGTTGCTCACTAACCTCGAACCGCATGACGTGCTGTTCATCGACGAGATCCACCGCCTCTCGCCCGTGGTCGAGGAAGTGCTCTACCCGGCGATGGAGGATCGCGCGCTCGATCTCATCATCGGCGAGGGGCCCTCGGCGCGCTCGGTCCGCATCGACCTGCCGCCCTTCACCCTCATCGGCGCGACCACGCGGCAGGGCCTGCTGACCACGCCTTTGCGCGACCGCTTCGGTATCCCCGTCCGCCTCAATTTCTACACCCACGAGGAGCTGGAGCGCGTCGTCACCCGCGCGGCCGGGCTGATGGGCCTCGCGATCGCGCCCGACGGCGCGCATGAAATCGCCCGCCGCTCGCGCGGCACGCCGCGGGTGGCCGGACGCCTGCTCAGGCGCGTGCGCGACTTCGCCGATGTCGCGGGGAGCGCAACTGTCACCCGCCATGTGGCCGACGAGGCGCTCACCCGGCTCGAGATCGACCGGCTCGGGCTCGACCTGATGGACCGTCGCTACCTTTCGATGATCGCCACCATCTACAAGGGCGGACCCGTCGGGATCGAGACGCTGGCGGCCGGGCTGGCCGAGCCGCGCGATACGGTTGAGGAGGTGGTCGAACCCTACCTCATCCAATTGGGCCTCGTTGCGCGTACCGCGCGCGGGCGCGTGCTCAATGATGCCGGATGGGCGCATCTCGAGATGGTTCCGCCGCGAGAATCACCCGGAAACCAGGGCGGTCTGTTCGAGGACTGAATCGCGCCCCTGTTAGCCCCCGCGTTAACCAAGCGGCTAATTGCACCCGCGTTTTCGGTGCCAGTTCGGGACAAGGCGGGCAAAATCCCGGGATTCGGCGGCGAATCCGGCGCGTTCGACGGCTGCTGCTTGGTTAACCCGATTGCCCCTTCGCCGCTTCTGACATCAAAAGAAGGCTGGATTTGGAGGAATTGCGGCAGTCCCGCACCCCTCTCATGCAAACAGGGTATACGACCATGTCGCTCAAACTGGCCATCGCGAAACTCTCTGCCGCCGCAGCAGGCGTCGCATTGCTGCAAGGTGGTGCGGTGCGCATGGCCGAGCCGATGAACACCGACGCGCCCGATTTCTCGACCAATATCGACGGGAAGCTGATCCAGGTCGATCCGGTCACCGGCGCGCGCTACATCAAGACGCGCGAGCGGGTGATCCCCGATGTCGAGCAGCGCCGCCGCCGGATCGTCGAGCGCACGGTCGAGTGCCAGCCGGTCGGCCCGGCACGGCAGGGCGGCGCATCGAGCCTGCCGGCGGGCGCGGTCCAGGCCTATTACGACGCGGAGGAATGCCCGCCGCTGTCGCAGATTGCCTACATGCCCGCGCCGCTTCCGCCGCTTCCGCCGATTTCGGGCGGCGGTGGTCCCGGTGGCGGCTGGGGCGGTGGTTTCGGCGGCGGCTTTGGCGGCGGCGGCGGCTTTGGTGGAGGCTTCTTCGGCGGCTTCTTTGGCGGCGGCGGTTCCTCGTCGGGCGACGTGTCGGTTTCGACCACCACGTCGACCTCGACCTCGGGCAGCAGCGGCGGTTCGGGTTCGAGCAGCGGCTCGTCGAGCGGTTCCAGCGGCATCGTGATCGATATCGACATCGACAATTCGACCTCGACGACGTCGTCTTCGGGCCAGCTGTCCTCGACCACCACGTCGTCTTCGGGCGTTGTGACCTCGTCGACCGGTCAGGTGTCGAGCAGCACCGGGCAGGTTTCGAGCACCAGCACCACGGGTGCGGTCAGCTCGTCGACCGGGCAGGTTTCCTCGTCGGGCAATGTGTCGTCCTC
>JAIYEK010000131.1 GCA_027487015.1 Erythrobacteraceae bacterium
GCCGCGCTTTTTCGCCTTGCTGATCAGCTTCTTGATCGAAGCCTCGTTGAGATCGATCAGCGGGGCATCTTCCTTCTCGGCCATATCTATCCGTGTCTATCCGTTGCCGGGCGGCCCACTGGTGCAGGGGCCGCCTGTTAATCCCATGTCCGCCCCGTCAGGCGGTATCATCATCCGTGCCTACGCCCGTCTTGGCCGGAGCGGTCGCCTTGCGACGTCCGAAGGCCTTGAGGCGATCTTCAACTGCCATGAGCTGTGTCCGCAGGCGAGTCTGCTCGGCAAACGACCCTTCCGGATCGCTGTCGAAACGCGCGATCGTGGCCGCAAGCGCAGCCTCAAGCGCCGGCCTTTCGACCAGCAGCGACACAGCTTCAGCCAGTTCCTCGCACGCAGCGTCGGGATCGTTGCCTTCATCGAGAAAGGCGTAGCGGATATCTGCCGACGGGGCGGGTTGGCCTTGCGTGGAGGTGCATATGGCGGTTGGGGCGCGCGAATCAAGCGTTTCCGCAAGTTCGAGCAGCGATTCGATTGCAGGAGCGGCCTCGCGGCGCAGTCGGGCGAGGCCGATCAGGGCCTCGGTGTGCCGCGCGATCTGCCCGGGATAGCGCGCGAGACCCGCCAGCACCGCGTCCAGCAGGCCCTGCCGCTGCCCGCCCGCCATCAGCCCTGACAATTGCGCACGCGCGGCCTCGGACAGCCCCGGCGGCTGCATGGGAGCGCCGCGCCATGGCCCGCGCTGGCCGGGTGCCGGGCGGGCCTGCGGGGTGGGTCGCGCGGGTCTTGGCGGGTAGGCGAAGGCCGAGAAGCGGTCGGAGAGTTCGCGGCGGTAGAGGCTCTTGATCTCGGGATCGGCGATGGTCTCGACATGCGCCATCAGCCGCGCCTTCAATCCCGCCTTGGCCTCGGGGGTGGCGAGGGGCTGGGCATCGCGCTCGAATTCCCACAGCGTGTCGATCAGCGGGGCGGGCGCGGCGAGGAGTTGTTCCATCGCCGCCTTGCCCTGCGTCTTGATCAGATCGTCGGGATCGAGCCCCGCCGGCAGCCGCACGATCCCCAGCGAGCGCATCGGCGCCAGCAGCGGCAGCGCCCGGGCGATCGCCCGCATCGCCGCGCGCTGTCCCGCCGCATCGCCATCGAAGCACAGCACCGGCACCTCGACCATGCGCCACAGCAGTTCGAGCTGCATCTCGGTCAGCGCTGTCCCCAGCGGGGCGACCACATCGGCCACTCCCGCATTGGCGAGCGCGATGACGTCCATATAGCCCTCGACCACCACCACCCGCCCCGATTGGCGCGCGGCAGGGGCGGCGCGGTGGAGGTTGTAGAGCGTGCGGCCCTTGTCGAAGAGGTCGGTATCCGGGGAGTTGAGATATTTCGCCACCCCCTCGCGCTTGTCGAGGATCCGCCCCCCGAATGCGATCACACGCCCCCGTGCGTCCTGGATGGGGAGCATGACGCGGCCCCGGAAGCGGTCGTAGCGTTCGCCCTGTTCGTTGGCGGCGCGCATGCCTGCGCCTTCGAGCATATCCTCGCCGAAGCTGCTGAGTGCCTTTGGGAGCGCCTGCCGGTCATCGGGCGCCCAGCCGAAGCCGAACTCGCGCATGACTTGCGCCGAGAAGCCGCGCCGTTCGAGATATTCCCGCGCCGGGCTGCCGCCGGGCGCTGCGAGGCTCTCGACAAAGAACGTCTGTGCCGCCTCGGTCACATCGATCAGGCTCGCCCGCTGCTCGGCACGTTTGGCCATCGCGGGGTCGGGGGCGGGGACCTCCATCCCGGCCATCGCGGCCAATTCCTTGACCGCGTCCATGAACTGGAGACCCTGCTGGTCCACCATCCAGCTGATCGCATCGCCATGCGCCCCGCAGCCGAAGCAATGGTAGAACTGCTTCTGGTCATTCACATAGAAGCTGGGAGTCTTCTCCTCATGGAACGGGCAGCACCCCTTCCACTCGCGCCCCGCGCGGGTCAGCTTCACCGAGCGCTGGACAAGCGTCGAGAGCGTGATCCGCGCACGCAGCTCGTCCTTCCATTGCGGGGTGATGGCCATGCGAGACTAGGTGCGCCTGAACGCACGAGGGTTCAAGCGCGCCCTGTGGAAGGGTCTGTGGCTTAGCCCAATGAACCGATCAGGAGAGCGCCGCCTTCACCAGCCCGCTCGCGAGCTTCCCGTCGAGCACCGCACCGTGGCGGGTGCGCAGTTCGGTCATTACCGCGCCCATGTCCTTCATGCTCGACGCACCAAGTTCCGCCTTGATCGCCTCGATCGCGGCCTTGGTCGCCGCCTCGTCCATCATCTGCGGCAGGAACTCCTCGATCACGGCGAGTTCCGCCCGCTCGACCGCGGCGAGTTCGGTGCGGCCACCCGCATCATACATCTCGATCGATTCGCGGCGCTGCTTGGCCATCTTCTGGAGCACGCTCGTCACCAGCACATCGTCATCGGTGACGGGAGCGGCGGCGGTCCGCTCCTCGATATCGCGGTCCTTGATCTTGGCGCTGATCTGGCGGAGCGCGGCGGTGCGGTCCTTCTCGCCCGCCTTCATCGCGGTGATTGTGGCGGCCTTGATATCATCACGGATCATTTTTTCAGTCATTCCTGTGGAAGGGTTCAATTGCGGTGCGCCTCTAACGCAAATCAAGCGCCAAGCCTAGGTTGACGCGGGGGGGCAAGGGGCCTAGCGGGCAAAACTTAGCACCATCATCGGAAACCCTGTAACGGAGCGCCCTATGGCCGACCCCGCATCTAATCGCGCGCAACCTTCAGGGGCAACCGGCGTGCTGGTTCTGGCCGATGGCACCGTGCTGTGGGGCCGGGGCTTCGGCGCGGTCGGCTCGGCGGTGGGCGAGGTGTGCTTCAACACCGCGATGACCGGCTATCAGGAGGTGATGACCGATCCCTCCTACGCTGCGCAGATCGTCACCTTCACCTTCCCGCATATCGGCAATGTCGGCACCAACGGCGAGGATCTCGAGAGCAAGGTCGAAGGCGCAGTCGGCTGCGTGGTGCGCGAGGATGTGACCGAGCCCTCCAACTTCCGCAGCATCGAGCGGTTCGGCGAGTGGATGGTGAGGAACGGCAAGATCGGCCTCTCCGGCATCGACACCCGCGCGCTCACCCGCCGCATCCGCCAGACCGGCGCGCCCAACGCGGTGATCGCCCATGCGCCCGACGGCAAGTTCGACCTCGATGCGCTGATCGAACGCGCCAAGGGCTGGCCGGGGCTCGAAGGCATGGACCTCGCCATCCGCGTCACCCGCGAGGACGACGAGCAATGGGGCGGCGGCGCATGGACGCTCGGCAAGGGCTATGGCCGCGCGGCGTTCGATGCGAAGCCGCACGTGGTCGCGATCGACTACGGCGCGAAGGACAATATCTTCCGCAATCTCGTGAAAGCGGGCGCGAAGGTCACGGTGGTGCCCGCCAAGACGAGCTTTGACGAGGTAATGGCGCTCGCCCCCGACGGCGTGTTCCTGAGCAATGGCCCGGGCGATCCGGCTGCGACCGGCGAATATGCCGTGCCCGTGATCAAGGCGTTGCTCGACGCCGACGTCCCGCTGTTCGGCATCTGCCTCGGCCACCAGATGCTCGCGCTTGCTGCGGGCGCGAAGACGATCAAGATGCACCAGGGGCATCGGGGCGCAAACCACCCCGTCCAGCGCGTCGGCGAGGGCTGGGGCGAGACCTCGGGCCTGGTCGAGATCACCTCGATGAACCACGGCTTTGCGGTCGACGCGGCGACTCTGCCCGAGGGTGTGGAGCAGACGCATGTCTCGCTGTTCGACGGGACGAATTGCGGAATTGCGATCAAGGGCAAGCGGGCGTTCGCGGTGCAGTATCACCCCGAGGCCAGCCCGGGGCCGCAGGACAGCTTTTATCTGTTCGAGAAATTCGTGGGGGGGCTGGGGTGAGCGACAAGCTTCACATCATTGCGCTAGTGCTCACAGCGCCTCTTGCGGCGATGGCATGCAAGCCCGTTACCCATTCCGTCTCCATAGATCTGCCGGGCAAGATCGATTTCTCGGATGGCTTCCAGCAATCGGACGCCGATGCGATTCTGCGTGAGTGCAAAGCCAAGGACATGGAACTCACGGTAAAGCCGAACAGCGACGTCATCTTCGAACCGAACCCCGAAGCCGATTACGAAGCCTCGGTTTGCGTGCTTGAGTACATCAAGAAATCAGGCACCACGAAGTTCGGCTTCGTCGGCAACGCCAAATACACGACCGATGACTAGCCGCCGCGCCCTCTTGCTGTGCGCCCCGCTGCTGGCCGCGCCCGCGCTCGCCCAGAACCCTGCGCCTGTCGCCGAGTGGCCCGGAGCCGAGATCGCCGAGGGCGTTGCCTTTCAGGGCGATGGCTCAGTCACGCTCGATGCCTCGGCGGACACGGGCCTGCCCGTCATCACCTTCTGGCGCCCCGTCCTGCATGACGAGGGCAGCCGCTACCCCGTCGCCGGCCGGATGGACTGCCGCATCGCCGCCTCCCAGGGCCCGTTCAGCGAGGAGGACTTCAATCCCGCCAAGCGCCACAAGGCGGTGGTCGAGCAGCGCAAGGAACAGGGCTTCATCGACTCAGAGCGCCTCGCCAGTGGCACCGAGACCGTGAAGAAGCTCGACGTCATCGGCCGCCGCAATTCCCCGCGCTCTTTTTATGTGCTGAGCTACATCATGGCGCGCGACGGCGACCGCCTCATCGACATCCGCCGCAACTGCACCTTCGTTTTCGGCAGCGCCGCCTCCAAGCCCGACGTGCTGCCCTACGTGAACCGCTACACCAAGCTGATCTTCGCCTTCTCCGAGCAGGACTCCTGATGCCCAAAAGAACCGACATTTCCTCGATCCTCGTCATTGGCGCTGGCCCGATCATCATCGGCCAGGCCTGCGAGTTCGACTATTCCGGCACCCAGGCGATCAAGGCGCTGAAGGAGGAGGGCTACCAGGTCATCCTCGTCAACTCGAACCCCGCGACGATCATGACCGATCCGGAGTTTGCGGACGCGACCTATATCGAGCCGATCACGCCCGAGATCGTCGCCAAGATCATCGCCAAGGAGCGGCCTGACGCGCTGCTCCCCACCATGGGCGGGCAGACCGCATTGAACTGCGCGCTCAAGCTCGACGAGATGGGCGTGCTGGCCGAATACGGCGTCGAGATGATCGGGGCCAAGGCCGACGCGATCGACAAGGCCGAGAACCGCCAGCGCTTCCGCGAGGCGATGGATGCGATCGGGCTCGAAAGCGCGCGCAGCGGCGTTGCGACCACGCTGGAGCAGGCCCGCGCCGTGCTCGAGCGCACCGGGTTGCCCTCGATCATCCGGCCTTCGTTCACCCTCGGCGGCACCGGCGGCGGGATCGCCTACAACAAGGCCGAATTCGACCAGATCGTGCGCGAGGGCCTCGATGCCTCGCCCACCACCGAAGTCCTGATCGAGGAATCGCTCCTCGGGTGGAAGGAGTTCGAGATGGAGGTGGTGCGTGACCGCAAGGACAATGCGATCATCATCTGCGCTATCGAGAACGTCGATCCGATGGGAGTGCACACCGGGGACTCGATCACCGTCGCCCCGGCGCTGACGCTGACCGACAAGGAATACCAGATCATGCGCTCGGCCAGCATCGCGGTGCTGCGCGAGATCGGCGTGGAGACGGGCGGTTCCAACGTCCAGTTCGCGGTCAATCCCAAGGACGGGCGCCTGATCGTGATCGAGATGAACCCGCGCGTCTCGCGTTCGTCTGCGCTGGCCTCCAAGGCCACCGGCTTCCCCATCGCCCGCGTCGCGGCCAAGCTGGCGGTCGGCTACACGCTCGACGAGCTCACCAACGAGATCACCGGCGCGACGCCTGCGAGCTTCGAGCCGACCATCGACTACGTTGTCACTAAAATCCCTCGCTTTGCCTTCGAAAAGTTCAAGGGCGCGGCCACCGACCTCTCGACCGCGATGAAGAGCGTCGGCGAAGTCATGGCGATTGGCCGCAATTTTCAGGAGAGCGTGCAGAAGGCGCTGCGCGGCCTCGAAACCGGGCTCGATGGGTTCAACCGCGTGTTGGAGCTCGAGGGTGCGGGCAAGGATGTCATCACCGCCGCGCTTTCGCGCCGCACGCCTGACCGGCTGCTCAAGGTCGCCCAAGCCTTCCGCGAGGGGCTTTCGGTCGAGGAAGTGGCTGCGGTCACCTTCTACGACCCATGGTTCCTGCGCCAGATCGAAGCGATCATCGCGGCCGAAAAGCAGGTGCAGACGGATGGCTTGCCGCGCGATGCGGCGGGGCTGCGGCGTTTGAAGGCGATGGGCTTTTCGGACCGGCGGCTTGCGACCCTCGCGGTGCGTTCGGTCGGCGTGGCGGGCGGCATGGGCGAGACTCAGGCCAAGCGCTCGGGGCTGCTCCACGATGCGCTTGTCGCGATGGCGGGCGCGACCAGCGCCGACGAAGTGCGCGCGCTCCGGCACAAGCTCGGCGTCTTCCCCGTCTTTAAGCGCATCGACAGCTGCGCCGCCGAGTTCGAGGCGATCACGCCCTACATGTATTCGACCTACGAGGCCCCGACCTTCGGCGAGCCCGAGTGCGAGGCCATGCCGTCCGACCGCAAGAAGATCGTGATCCTCGGCGGCGGGCCCAACCGCATCGGGCAGGGGATCGAGTTCGACTATTGCTGCGTCCACGCCTGCTTCGCTCTCGCCGAGCAGGGCTTCGAGACGATCATGATCAACTGCAACCCGGAAACCGTCTCGACCGATTACGACACTTCCGACCGCCTCTATTTCGAGCCGCTGACCGATGAGGATGTGCTCGAAATCCTGCGGGTCGAACAGTCGAAGGGCGAATTGCTCGGCGTGATCGTGCAGTTCGGTGGGCAGACCCCGCTGAAGCTCGCGCAGGCTCTGGAGGATGCCGGCATCCCGATCCTTGGCACCTCGCCCGATGCGATCGACCTTGCCGAAGATCGCGAGCGGTTCGCCAAGCTGGTCAGCAAGCTCAAGCTGAAGCAGCCCGACAACGGCATCGCCCGCAGCCGCGACGAGGCCGCGGCGGTCGCCGCCCGCATCGGTTACCCGGTGCTGCTGCGCCCCTCCTACGTGCTGGGCGGCCGCGCGATGGAGATTGTCGACAGCGAAGCGCAGCTCGACAGCTACATCGCCACCGCGGTGAACGTCAGCGGGGATTCGCCGGTTCTGATCGACCAGTATCTGCGCGATGCGATCGAGTGCGATGTCGATGCGTTGTGTGACGGCACCGAGGTGCGGATCGCGGGCGTGATGCAGCACATCGAGGAAGCGGGGGTCCACTCGGGCGATAGTGCCTGCACTCTGCCGCCATATTCGCTTCCTCCCGAAATCATCGCCGAGATGGAGCGCCAGGCCGAAGCGCTTGCCTTTGCGCTCGGCGTCAAGGGGTTGATGAACATCCAGTTCGCGGTGAAGGACGGCGTGGTCTACCTCATCGAGGTCAACCCGCGCGCGAGCCGCACCGTGCCCTTCGTCGCCAAGGCGATCGGCCAGCCGGTGGCCAAGATCGCCGCGCGGGTGATGGCGGGCGAGCCGCTGTCGAACTTCGAGCCCTTCAAGCGCGATCTGCCCTATATGGCGGTCAAGGAAGCGGTCTTCCCCTTCGCACGCTTCCCCGGCGCCGATCCGGTGCTGAGCCCGGAAATGAAGTCGACCGGCGAGGTCATGGGGATCGACACGAGTTTCGAGGCCGCCTTCCTCAAGTCGCAGCTCGGCGCGGGGATGATCCCGCCGCAGTCGGGCACGGTTTTCGTCAGCGTCAAGAACACCGACAAGGCGGTGATCCTTCCAGGGGTGAAGCAACTGCTCGACCACGGCTTCCGCGTCATCGCCACCGGCGGCACGCAAAGCTACCTTGCCGAACAGGGGCTTGCGGTGGAGCGGGTAAACAAGGTTGCCGAGGGCCAGCCGCATATCGTCGACAAGATCATCGACGGGGATATCGCGCTGATCTTCAACACCACGGAAGGGTGGCAATCGCTGATGGACTCGAAATCGATCCGTCAGGCAGCGCTTGCCGGCAAGGTGCCCTACTACACCACGGCGGCCGCTTCGGTCGCGGCAGCGGCGGCGATTTCGGCAATCCGGCCCGATCAGCTTGAAGTCCGCAGCTTGCAGGACTATTATGGCAAGCGACTGACACCTCCCCCGACAAACGAGAGTGCCTGACGTCGAGCCTGTTGGACGGCGTTGATAGCTTTCTTTTCCCTCGGGGGCGGGTGCCAAGAAAAACAAGCAGAAAGACGAAGAGCGATGGCGACGATGGAAAAGGTCCCGATGCTGGCCGAGGGTTACGAGCGGCTCACCGCCGACCTCAAGGTCCTGCGCGAGGAGCGCCCCAAGATCGTCGAGGCGATCGAGGAAGCGCGCGCGCACGGCGACCTTTCGGAAAACGCCGAGTATCACGCCGCCAAGGAACGCCAAGGCCAGGTCGAGGCGCAGATCGCCGAGATCGAGGACCGGGTGAGCCGCGCGCAGATCATCGATCCGACCACGCTGTCGGGCGACAAGATCGTGTTCGGCGCGACCGTCACCCTGCTCGACGAGAACGACAAGCCGATCCGCTACCAGATCGTCGGCCAGACCGAGGCGGACGCCAACAAGGGCCGGATCAGCTACAACTCGCCGCTCGCGCGCGCGCTGATCGGCAAGCAGGTGGGCGACGAAATCGAGGTGACCGTGCCCTCGGGCGAGAAGTTCTACCTCGTCGACAAGATCGAGTTCATCTGACGCGAGGGTAACGGGGGGCGCGATATGGCGGTGGTTCCGGTCAGGCCGATTGCCGAAAGAAAGGTCGCGGCGCACTTCATCGAAGCGGGCGCGGTCAGCATGGCCGACGCGATCCCCTATGCTCCCGCCCGCCCGAGCCGCCAGCGCGCCTTCGAGCGGCTGAAGGGGGCCGACGTGCTCAAGACCAACGGGCAGGGCAAGTGGTGGCTCGATGAAGAGCTGTGGCAGGGCCGCCGTTCGAACCGCCGGACCCGGGTGGTGTTTGCGATGTTGGCGGTCGGCGTGGTGGCGGCGGTGGCAGCGCTGCGGTAGGCGGGTAGTTGCGCGGTCGTCGGCAAGTCGTTGCGCAGTCATTCGCTGTTTCACGTGGAACATGAGCAACCGCGCGGCGGTGCTCAGGCGAGGCGCTTTTCCATCGCATAATTGTGGATCGCAACATCGCCCGCTTCGCCGGGAATGGTGAAGTCGCGCCGCTGGAGAAGCGTGTAGCCGGCGCGTTCGAATACCGGGCGGGCGAGTTCGCTGGCTTCGGTGAACAGGCGGATGACGCCCAATGCCCGCGCCGCCCTTTCGGCCTCGGCCAGCAGGTGAGTGGCGAGGCCCCTTCCGGTGTGATCAGGGTGGCAATAGAGCATGTCGAGATGCCCGTCGGCCTCGAGCATGGTGTAGGCGGCGGGCCGGTCGCCATCGTCCACGGCCACGAGGATGATGTCGCCCCTTGCGGCCCACGCCAGCACGCGCTGCGCCGAAAACCGCGCCGACCACGCCGCGACCTGCTCGGGCGAATAGGCGCGCAAGCCCGTCCTGCGGATCGCGGCAAGGGTCAGCGCCGCAATCGCCTCGGCATCGTCAAGGCGGAAAGGGCGGATTGCCGCCACCGGGCAATCAATCCTCGGGCGTGAGCAGCTTGTGAATGTGGACCACGACGTATTTCATCTCGGCATCGTCAACCGTGCGCTGCGCCTGCGCTCGCCATGCGT
The DNA here is from genome assembly GCA_027487015.1 of Erythrobacteraceae bacterium. Lineage (GTDB taxonomy): Bacteria > Pseudomonadota > Alphaproteobacteria > Sphingomonadales > Sphingomonadaceae > Erythrobacter. The sequence goes on from JAIYEK010000131.1 coordinate 9,713, forward strand.
CGACCGCGGCGTCATAGGAGCTGTAGACGCCGACGACGTGGATGCTTTCCGGGTCCTGGAACTCGATCCCGCGCGGATCCTTAACGCGGCCGCCCATCACGAGGTGGAGCCGCTGGGTGGGGGTGGTTTCTGCCATTGCTGTGCGCCCTTGGGGAGGAAGGATGCGCGCCCCTTAGCGCGTCATGCGCCAAGGGCAAGCCTCCTCCCGCCAGCGCTGGGTCAGCCTTTGGTCTGACGCCGGATATCGCGCACCACGCCGAGCGCGGCATCGCGGGTCTTGCGGGCCAGCGTGCGGGTGCTGTCGGCGGCCGAGCCTGCCGCATCCGAGGCGCTGACCGAGAGCTTCTTGGCCTGCGCACCGGCGGCCTCGCCCAGATCCTCGGCGCGCTCCTTGCCTTCGCGCGCAGCGTCGAGCACGTCGTCGATGACGGTCATGGCATAGGCCACCGCCGCCTCGCCGATCATCTGGCCGAGCCGCGATCCGCCGCGCGAGGCGACGTTCTTGACGCCCGATGTGGCGGTCGAGGCTGCGCCCGAGATGGCGTCGCCCGCCGAGTGCAGCGCGCGGCCGGCCACGCGGCGGCCGGGGCGGGTGAGGAGGCCGATGACGAGCCCGAAGGCGACCGCCCCGCCGATCACCGTCAGCGGATTGGCGCGGGTGTAATCGATCGCGGCATCGGCGGCCGCGCGCGCCTGATCGGCGATGCTCTTCTCGGCATTGCGGCGCTCGGCCGCCTCGATGCGGGCGCGCAGCGCATCGCGCTGGTCGGTGGCGGGGGTGGTGTCGGTCATTGGGGCTCTCCTTCGGACGCCGCCGCGGGGTCGGCCGGCGTGTCCGTTGTGGTGTCATCGTCGTCTTCGTAATCGCTTTCGAGCAGCTCCTCGATCCATTCGAGGATCGGCCCGCGGGCGAGAAACAGGACAATCGCCGCGATAATCCCGGCGAGCAGTCCTTTACGCTCGCCAGCCTGCGCGCGGACCTCAGCCAGCACATCGCGCGCGCCGGACCGGATGCGGCCCGAGATGGTCGAGGTCACGCCCGAAGACACGCGGCTCGCGATGCCCTGTTCGGCAAGGCTCGTGCGCAGCCGGTCGATGTCGTCGGTCAGCACCGCGCGGGCACTGTCACGCAAAGCGCGGTCCTCGACGAAGCGGTCGGGCAGACGGGTCACGACGCGTCCCCGGAGCCGAACATAGCCGAAAGCAGCTTCCCGTCCTTGAATGCGCTCATCACCAATACCGCCACCCCGATCAGCATCACGCCGACAACGATCGCGATTGCCCCCCAGATCGTCACCAGCGGGGCAAGCGCGATCACCGCGCCCACAGCGAGCGCGATCAGCGCAAGGTGGAGCAGCGCCAGCGCCAGCACGAGCATGACCAGCGCGCGCGCCCCATGCTTGCCGGCGAGCGCGGCGCGGGTCTTCTGGAAGGCGATTTCGGCTTCGGCGTAATTGCGCGCGTCCTCGACCAGCGCAGTCACATCGTCACGCAGGCCCGACAGAGTCGTATCGGGCGCTTCCGGAGGCGCGGCTGCCGGCTCAGGCGGCGTGCCTTCCGTCGGCCGCGCTAGGCCGGAATCGATGTCAGCCATGGCCGCGTCTCCGGGGCGCCGTTAGCGGCGCTTGCCGCCCAGAAGCCGCGCGAGGAAGAAGCCGACCACCGCGGCAACGCCGACGGCAACGCCGGGGCTCTTGCGCACCATCTCGCGCGCGCCTTCGCCCAACTCCTCGACGCTCGTCGATTCGAGCTTCGCCGAGGTTTCCTGCAATGTGCGCGAGGCCTTGCGGGCATAGTCGCCATATTGCTCGCCGAGCTTCTCGTCGATTTGCGGGGCGGTATCGCCCACCACCTTGCCGAGCGAGGCGATCGCATCGCTGGCGACCTGCTTGCCCTCGACCGCGAGCTCGCCGGCCTTGCCGCGCGCCTCGGCGACGAAATCGGTGCCCTTGGCGGTGGCCTGGCCGCTGACAGCGGAAATCCGGTTCTCGGCCTCGGTGCGAAGAGCGGCGGCACCGGCCTTGGCTTCTTCAAGCGCGGCGTTGAAGCGGCTCTTGGCTTCGATAACCTGGGTGGAAGCGGGGGCGGTGGCAGCATCCGGAGCCGCTGCGGTCGCCGCCGTCTTGCGCGAGGCGGCCTTGGTGGGGCCTTCCGAAGCCTTCGTCGCGCCCTTGGCGGATTTGGCGGGGGTCTTCTTTGCCGGAGCGGTGTCGGTCGGGTTGGTGTCAGCCATCGAAGGTCTCCATCTTATTTTGGGCGATCCGCAGGCCCTTGTGCAGCCGCTTGCGCAAGGCCAGCCTCACGCATAGGGACGTCACGCAAGCGGCCGTCAACAGGACGCATCAAGCCAGAATCATTCCTTGCCCAATATCATAGGGCCCGAGTGTCTTAACACCCTAAACCACATTACAGCCGGAGCCAAACATGACCGCGATCATCGACATCCAC
>JAIYEK010000064.1 GCA_027487015.1 Erythrobacteraceae bacterium
CAGTTGCCCTTGCGCCAGAGCGGCATGCCCCGGGCGGGCAGTTCGATGAACGGGCGGCGGTCCATGCCCAGATCAATCATGGAACGGCGCAGGCGTTCCGCGCCCATTTCATCGGCGACGCGCGCAGTGACGGTGTTCGAGGAATGGACCAGCGCCTGCGGCACGTTGAGGGTGGCGCCGAGGTCGTGCGAATCCTTGATCGTACGGCTGCCCACCGGGACCGGCGCGGCATTCCACTGACGGCTGAGATCGCGCACCACGCCCGCATCGATCGCGGCCGCGACAGTCAGCGGCTTGAAGGTTGAGCCAAGCTCGTAAACCCCGTTGGTGGCGCGGTTGAAGACATTGACCGCCCCGCTTGCGCCTGCGGTGTTGGGATCGAACTCGGGCAGGCTCGCCATCGCCATGACCTCGCCCGTCTCGACATCGAGCACCAGCCCTGCCGCGCCCAGCGCGTTGGTCGCCAGCATCCCGCGCCGCAGCTCGTCCTCGAGCGCGCCCTGCACTCGCACATCGATCGACAGCGCCACCGGTTGAGTGCGCAGATCGGGATTGCTGAGCTGCTTTTCGAGCACCTGCTCCATCCCGGTCTGGCCGCCCTTGCCCTCGACCACATAGCCCAGCACATGCGCGGCGAGCGTGCCTTGCGGATAGTAGCGATCGGTCTCGCGCGGGATCTCGAGCGCGATTTCGCCGAGCGCGAAGACGCGGTTGGCTTCCTCGGGCAGCAGGCGGCGGCGCAGGTAGCCGGCCTGGCCCGAGGCAAGGCGGCGGGCCATACGGGCCTCGTCGATATCGGGGAAAATCTCCTTGAGCGCGCGCGCGACCTCCTCAGGCGAGCGCACCAGCGGCGAACCGGCATCGCCCATCGCCTTGGGGTCGAACCACAAGGAATAGGCCGGAAAGGCGCGCGCCAGCGGGGAGCCGTTGCGGTCGGTGATCTCGCCGCGCGGGGGGAGCAGCGCCTCTTCGAGACTGGTGCGCTGCGGGGCTTGCCCGCCGAACCCGAGCGTGGCGATGCGCAGCAACGCGACGAGCGCAATCGCGCCGAAGCCGCCAAGCAGCCACAGCACACGCAGCCGCGCCGACCACAGCATCCGGGCGCGCAGCCCTGCGCTCGGCAGGCGGCCTGCGGGGATGACGGGGGTCGCGGTATGGACGCTGCCGAGGGAGACGGCCATGCGGGCCGTCAGCGCGTTCATTCGCCGGTTCCCTTCGCGGCGGCCTTGGCGGCCCGGGCGGGCGTTTCCGCGCGCGCCGGACGGATCGGCGAGGCCTCGATCAGGAAGTCCCCGAAGGCATCGGCGAACACTGCGCCCGCATCTTTCTCGGACCCTGCCGAAGCCAGCGTCACCTTGGCACCTGAAACCGGCGAGCGCATCGGCGCCTCGGCGGCGGCCGTTTCGGCGGCATCGGCGCTGGCGAGGCGGATCGGCGAGGGCGCATCGGGTCCGCGCACCTCGCCAAGGCTGGCTAGCTGGCGCTCGCCATCGAGGAACTGCCCGGCGCGCGGGGCCTCGTAGCCGAATTCGACCGCGTTCCACTCCGCGAGCTGGCGCTGGCTGGCGCGGGTCTCGAACTCGGTTTCGAGCAGGATGGTCTCGCGCTGGAGCGAAATCAGCTGGCGCTCGGCGAGCAGCACCTCGCTTCGCACCGCGTGGACCTTGAAGCTCAGCACCACGACGGCCGCAAAGCAGATCGCGAGGACGGCGGCCCAGCCGAGCGAACGGGCTTGAGTGCTGGTCATCATGCGGCGAGACTCCTCGGCGGCGCGCCGGTGCGGGTGGCATGGCGCAGGGTGGACGAACGGGCGCGCGGGTTGCGGGCGATCTCGGCCTCGGAAGGACGAATAGCCTTGGAAAGCTGCGCGAAAGTGGGGGGCGGCCCCGGGATTTCCCCGGGCAGGTGGCGCGAAACCGCGCGGCCCGCGCCCGAGGCGGTCTTGAGGAACTGCTTGACGATGCGGTCCTCGAGGCTGTGGAAGCTGACCACCGCCAGAATGCCGCCCTCGCCCAGCAGCGCCTCAGCCGCGGCAAGCCCGGTTTCGAGCTCGCCCAGCTCGTCGTTCACATTTATGCGCACCGCCTGGAAGGTGCGGGTGGCGGGGTCCTTCTTGTCGTGGGGCTTGTAGCCCAGCGCGCGGCGCACCACGCGGGCGAGCTCGCCGGTGGTCGAGAGCGGGCGCGCGGCGACGATCGCGCGGGCGACGCGGCGCGACTGGCGCTCCTCGCCGTAGTTGTAGAGCACGTCGGCGATCGCTTCCTCGTCGGCGGTGTTGAGGAAATCGGCGGCGCTCTCGCCGTCCTGGCTCATGCGCATGTCGAGCGGACCGTCATGCATGAAGGCAAAGCCGCGTTCGCCCTGATCGAGCTGCATGGAAGACACGCCGATATCCATGACCACCGCATCGACCTGCGCGACGCCGATCGCGGCGAGCTCGCTGCGCATCGCCGAAAAGCGCGCGGGGTGCAGCGCGAGGCGCCCGGCGTAGCGGGCGACGAGCGCCTGTCCGGCGGCAATGGCATCGGGATCGCGGTCGAAGGCGTGGACGCTCGCACCCGCTTCGAGCAGCGCGGTGGTGTAGCCGCCCGCGCCGAAGGTCGCATCGACGATGGTCATGCCGGGGCGCGGGGCAATCGCGGCGATCACCTCGTCGAGCAGCACGGGGATGTGGGGTGCGTCCTGCGTCATCACGCGGCGCTCCCCTTTTTCGACGCTGCCATCAGCGTCTCGCAGGCCGCCTGCGCGCCCTTCCATTCGGCGCCCATCTTCTTCAATTCCGCCGGCGCCCACACGAAGAAGCGGTCACCTGCGGCGTGGAAATAGAGCCCGTCCTCGACCTTGCCGAGGCCGCGCAGATGCTCGGGCATGACGAAGCGGCCGGAATCGTCGAAGGGCAGCTGCTCGAAGCCGAACAGTTGCGCGGCGCGCACGTCGCGGTCGAAATCGGCGTTGCCGAGGCGGATCGCGCGGTCTTCCTCGCGGTCGAGCTGCGCTTCCAGCTTGTCGATGTGCGAGAGGCCGAAGCCGACAAGGCAGTCGAAGCGGTCATGCGCGGCGAGGCACAGGGTGCGGTTGCCGCCCGAGCTTTCCTTGACCGCCTTGCGGAAGGCCGGAGGGAGCACAAAACGGCCCTTCTCGCCCGCGGGCGAGTAAGCTTGGCCGTTATATCCTCCAGATGCAGACACGGGCCTGCGTTCCCCTCTATCCCCCGCAGCAGGCCCGACCGGCCTGCCGCGCAAATGACGCGCTCAATTCCCCCGGACACGCCTTCCTCGCCCGCGCCGCACGCATGCGGCGTGGTCGTCCGGCCGCACAGGCCGGACGCGAGACATACAGGCATGTCTGATGGACCCCGTTCATATGCGGGAAGGCGTGGGGTGAAAAGGGCTTTTTCGGGGAATTCGCGGGATATTCTGATATCTTATTGAACTATATGTATTTCATCAGAACCCGTAGGTTATTCGCCATGGCAGCTTCTCCCGCCAAACCCCTGATTTTGGCGGAACAAACCATGTCCATCCCGTGGTTTCCCGGCTCGGCCCGCCCGCGACTCCGGCGCTTCCCGTATTTTCCCCAAAATGGCCGCAAGCGCCGTCATCCGAACACCTCCGCAAGCAGCGCGCGCAAGCCTGCCCCGCCCTCGCCCGCAAGCTCGGGGTGCTCGAACAGCGCGGCATCGGCGATCAGTGTTACCTCGCCCATGCCCACCGTGCACCGCGCCGCCACGCCGTCAGCAAGGAGGGTGCAGGCCGCAGCCGAGGGATCGGCGATAACCACCTCGCCTGCCAGCGCGAGCGGGAGCGTGGTGTCGCCAAGCGCCCGCTCGGTCACGCCATCGTCCTGCGCCTCGTCGAAACGCACCGCCAGCCCCCAGCGCGCCACCACCGGCGGGATCAGCGCGGTATCGGCCGGGCGGCGGGGATCGCCGAGCGCTAGGTCGTAGTCTCCGGTCAGCGCCGGATCGAGCAACAGCAGCAGCCTCCCTCCGGCTCGCACCCACGCATCGAGCGCGGCATTGTCCGCCGGTGAAAGCCCGCGCGGCTGGATAACAGCGAGCCGCGTCAGCCCCGCAAGCGGGTCGGTCGCGGGGGCATTGGCGGTGAGGCCTGGGATGGCTGCAAGGCTGTCGAGCGGTTCGAGCACATAATCCGCTTCCAGCGCCGCGCGCTGCCAAGGCGGCGGGGCGCGGCCCGAGGCGATCTCCTCCACCCCTGCGCCGAGCGGCCAATAGAGCGGCAGGCTGGTCATCAGCCCGAGCTTTTCGCGGGAAGCGGCGCTTTGCGGCTCGGCTGGCGCGTGGTCGCAAGCCCCCGCCAGCAGCGCAAGCAGCGCCGCGGCGAGCGCTCTAGTTCTGCGGCGCGGCATTGCCCGGCGCGCGCTGGCCCTGCGGGGGCAGGTCGAGCGGCTTGACGCTCGGCGAGGGGCTCGGCTCGGCGGCGATATCGGGGACGACGCCTGCATCGGCCAGCGGGTTGGCCTGTGCGGGCGCGGCGCTGGGCTCGGTGGTGGGGGCGGCCTCGGGCGCGGCGAGCTTGTCGTTGCGCTCGGCTTGCCCGCCGATGATGCTGGCAAGACCGACCAGCAGCACCATCGACCCGATGC
>JAIYEK010000001.1 GCA_027487015.1 Erythrobacteraceae bacterium
GCGTGGGGGTTCTTGATGATCTCGACCACATCGCCATTGGCGAGCGGGGTGCGCAGCGGCATGTGCCGCCCGTTGATCTTCACGCCCGCGGTCTGCAGGCCGAGCTTGGTGTGGACCGCAAAGGCAAAGTCGACTGCGGTCGCGCCCTTGGGCAGCTGGAACAGCGCGCCCTTGGGGGTGAAGGCGAAGATGCGATCCTGATAGATCGCCATGCGGGTATGCTCGAGCAGTTCCTCGGCATCGTGGCTCGCATCGACGATCTCGATCAGGTCGCGCAGCCAGCCGACCGCACCATCGGGCTTGTCGCCCTGCTTGTAGGCCCAGTGCGCGGCGAGGCCGAATTCATTGGTGCGGTGCATCTCGCGCGTGCGGATCTGCACCTCCACCCGCATCGAGTTCTCGTACATCAGCGAGGTGTGCAAGGACCGGTAGCCGTTCGACTTCGGCGTCGAGATGAAGTCCTTGAAGCGCCCGGGCAGGAATTGCCAGGTGGTGTGGAGGATGCCGAGCGCGCGGTAGCAATCGCCTTCGCTTTCGGTGAGGACGCGGAAGGCCATGATGTCGGTGACCTGTTCGAAGCTGACATGGCGTTCGGACATCTTGTGCCAGATCGAAAAGGGGTGCTTCTCGCGCCCCCACACCTCGACCTTGAGGCCGGCTTCGGCGAGGCGCTGCTTGATCTTGAGCGCAATGTCATCGACCTGACCGCCGCCTTGCGAGCGCAGTTGCTCGAGCCGGTTGGTGATGGTGGCATAGCCTTCAGGCTCAAGCTCGCGGAAGGCCAGCGCCTGCATCTCGCGCATGTATTCGTACATGCCCACCCGTTCGGCGAGGGGCGCGTAGATATCCATCGTCTCGCGCGCGATGCGCTGGCGCTTTTCGGGGCTCTTGATGAAGTGGAGCGTGCGCATGTTGTGCAGGCGGTCAGCAAGCTTGACCAGCAGCACGCGAATGTCTTCCGACATGGCGAGCAAGAACTTGCGCAGGTTCTCTGCCGCGCGCTCGTTCTCGGGCATGGCCTCGATCTTGGAGAGCTTGGTCACCCCGTCGACCAGCCGCGCGACCTCGGGGCCGAAATGCGCCTCGATGTCCTCGATCGTGGCGAGGGTGTCCTCCACCGTATCGTGGAGCAGCGCGGTGATGATGGTCGCCTGATCGAGCTTCAGGTCGGTCATCAGCCCCGCGACTTCGACCGGATGGCTGAAATAGGGATCCCCGCTCGCCCGCTTCTGGCTGCCGTGCTTCTGCACGGTATAGACATAGGCACGGTTGAGCATCGCCTCGTCGGCTTGCGGGTCGTAATCGAGGACCTTCTCGACGAGTTCGTACTGGCGGAGCATATGCGGTCGAATATGGGCACGGCGCCGGAGCGGGGCAAGCGCGATTGTTGCGGGAGCGAAGTTGGCGTGTTATAACGGACGTATGAACAAGCCCGTTCCCCGCACCCGCAGCCTGAAGATCATCAAGATCGGGAACTCCGCCGGGATTATCCTGAGCAAGGAGCTTCTGGCTTCGCTCAGTGCCGATATCGGCGATGAAATCAGCCTGACCATCAATGATGACGGTGTCACGCTGACCCCGGTCGATCCCGAGTTCGAGGAAGAAATGCGCCTCGCTCGCCAGATCATGCAGGAACGCGTCAAGGTTCTGCGCGAGTTGGCGAAGTAAGCGCATGTCGGGGTGGGGGTGGGTCAGCCACCGTGCGGCGCTGACCGCTCATGCCGAACAGATTGCCGAACATGGCGGCGGGGCCGGCATCCGCGATATGGGGCTGTTCGAAAGCGTGATGGCGCGGCCGCAGCAACTTGAGGCCTATGGTGAGCCCGATGCGGCTGCCCTAGCGGCAGCCTATGCCTTTGGCCTCGCCCGCAATCATCCTTTCGTGGACGGCAACAAGCGCACCGCCAACGTGGTAAGCGTCCTGTTCCTACTCAAGAACGGCTGGCGCGTTGAGGCGGCCGACGCCGACATGACAGTCGCCTTCATCGCCCTCGCCGCCGGAGAGCTGTCCGAAGACGAACTCGCCGACTGGTTCCGGCAGCGGGTAGTGGCGGTCGGCTAGGCCAGCGTTACGACCACGTCGCGCGTTATGACCACGTGGCCCTTGGCGGCAGGCTCATCAAAATCGCGTCGATATTGCCGCCGGTCTTCAACCCGAAGATCGTGCCGCGGTCGTAGACGAGGTTGAACTCGGCGTAGCGGCCCCGGTATTCGAACATCTGGGCCTCGTCCTCGGAGGTGAAGGCGCTTCCCATCCGCTTGCGCACGATCGCGGGGAAGGCCTCGAGGAACTGCTTGCCGATGTCCTGGATGAAGGCGAAGTTGCGCTCCCACGCGGCATCGTCGGGGCATTCGAGGTGGTCGCAGAAGATGCCCCCGACCCCGCGCCCGACCTTGCGGTGGGGGATGTAGAAATACTCCTCCGCCCACTTGGAATAGCGCTCGTAGTAGGTCTCGTTGTGCGGATCGCAAGCGGCGCGCATCGCGGCGTGGAACGCTTGAGTGTCCTCGTCATAGGGGAGCGGCGGATTGAGGTCCGCGCCGCCACCGAACCACGCTTTGGTGGTGGTGAGGAAGCGGGTGTTCATGTGCACAGCCGGAACGTGCGGATTGCTCATGTGCGCCACAAGGCTGATGCCGGTGGCGACAAAGCCTGGCTGCTCCGCGCTCGCGCCGTTGATCGAGCCTGCGAACTCTTTCGCAAAACTCCCGCGCACGGTCGAGACGTTGACCCCGACCTTTTCGAACACTTGGCCCTTCATCAGGCCTTGCGTGCCGCCGCCGGGATCGGGATTGCCCTCCTCCTCGCGGTTCCAGGGGGTGTATTGGAAGGCGGCGTCAGAGCCTGCCTCGCGCTCGATACTCTCGAATTCGGCGCAGATGTCATCGCGCAAAGCCTCGAACCACACGCGTGCGCGGTCCGTGTAAGGTGTCCAGTCCGTCATACATCCCCGTCCGTCAGTCGCTTGCACCATAAGCGATAGGGCGCGGCGCACAAGTCCGACTTTGGCCCCAGTTTGCATGCGCCGCAGGTGTTGCCAAGGCGCGGAATTAGCGGCAGGGAGAGGGCATGGTTCGCGCTATGTTCGCCCCCTTCCCCTTCGCCGGACACGAGCTTGCGCTCGGGACAGGCCGTGCGCTCTACTGGCCGGCGGAGCGCGCGCTGCTGGTCGCCGACCTGCACCTCGAAAAGGCGAGCTGGTTTGCCGCGCGAGGCCAGATGCTCCCGCCTTACGACAGCCGCGACACGCTCGAGCGGTTGGCCGATGCGGTGAAGCAGACCGGCGCGCGGCGGGTCATCACGCTGGGCGACAATTTCCACGATGACGCGGGCGCGCTGCGCTTGGATGCACATTCGACCGGAATGCTCGAGGCCCTCACCCGCGCGCTCGACTGGGTGTGGATCACCGGCAACCACGACGAGGCGCTGCCGAAGGGCTTCGGCGGCACGATCCTGCCCGAACTGGAAGTCGGCGGCGTGATCCTGCGCCACGAGGCGAAGCGCGGCGAGACCGCGGCCGAGCTGTCGGGCCATTACCACCCCAAGCTGCGGGTCAACGTCCGCAACCGCCACATCGCTCGCCACTGCGCGGTGATGGGCCGAGGCGCGGGCGGAGGCGAACGCATGATCCTCCCCGCCTTCGGCACGCTCACCGGAGGGCTGGACGCCGCCCACCCCGAAATCCTCGGCGCGCTGCAACCCGCGCGCGCCATCGAGGCGCTGATGCCCGCCGCAGGCCGCATCGCGCGCTTCCCGCTGTGGCAGGCGGCGGCTTAAAGACTCCACCTAGCGTTCGGCCACGTTTCGCACTACATAGCCGCCAGCACGTAAGCCACCACAGGAGAACACCCCATATCACGTCCCCCCCGGCGCTCGATGGCCCCGCCCGTAAAAAGCGGCCCTCGGTTTGATTTCATGATCAACGTCCCCAAGGTTCGCGTCATCGATGACGAAGGCGAAAACCTTGGCGTGATGTTCACCCGCGAAGCGATTGAGCAGGCCAACGAGAAGGGCCTGAACCTCGTCGAAGTGTCCCCCAACGCGGACCCGCCGGTGTGCAAGTACCTCGATGTCGGCAAGTATCGCTACGAGGCGCAGAAGAAGGCGAACCTCGCGCGCAAGACGCAGAAGACGCAGGACATCAAGGAAGTGAAGATGCGTCCGAACATCGACACCCATGATTACGACGTGAAGATGCGCAACGTTCACAAGTTCATCGAGAACGGCGACAAGGTGAAGATCACCCTGCGCTTCCGCGGGCGCGAAATGGCGCACCAGCACCTCGGCATGGATCTGTTGAAGCAGGTGCAGGACGATGTCGCCGAATACGCCAAGGTCGAGGCCTTCCCGCGCCTTGAAGGTCGCCAGATGTTGATGGTACTCGCGCCCAAGTAAGCGCGCGATCCCGGCACAGGACAAGAGGGGCGGGCCGCAAGGCTTCGCCCCTTTTCCTTGCCCTGCGTGCCTTCGTGCTGATACGCCGCTGGACATGGCCGGGGGAGAGCACATCGCATGACCGCACGCCGGATCGGCCTATTCCTCGGCCCGCTGGCCTTTGTGCTCACCGTGCTCACCTCCCCGCCTGCGGGGATGAGCGAGGGCGCTTGGGCCGTCGCCGGGCTGACCGGATGGATGGCGGCCTGGTGGATGACCGAGGCGGTGCCGCTCGCGGTGACCGCGGTGCTGCCCTTTGTGATCCTGCCGCTCGCGGGGGTCTCGGACGCGGAGAAGACCGCGGCCACCTACTACTCCCCGATCCTGTTCCTGCTGCTGGGCGGCGCCTTCATCGCGCTCGCGATCGAGCGCACCGGCATGCACCGCCGCCTCAGCCTCGCGATCCTGCGCGCGGCGGGGGCCGATGGCGGTCCGGTGCGGCTGCTCTACGCCTTCATGCTCTCGACCGCGCTCTTGTCGATGTTCATCTCCAACACCTCGACCGCGCTGATCATGATGCCGATGGCGCTGGCGGTGCTGGAGGGGGGCGCGCCCTCAAGTAGCGCAGCGGTAGGGCAACAAGGACTCGCGCCGGCTCGCGATGACGGCGCGGCGCCGCTCCAGACTGGCATCCACGGCGCCCTGCCGATGGGCATCGCCTTTGCCGCGAGCATCGGCGGGCTCGGCACCATCGTCGGCTCGCCCACCAATGCCATCGCAGTCGGCCTGCTCGACAAGCTGGCAGGCGTGCGCATCACCTTTGCCGAGTGGTCGCTCTACGGCATCCCGCTGGTGCTGCTGAGCGTCCCGCTCGCCGCCTTCATCGTCGCGCGGGTGCAGAAAGTGAGCGCGTATCCCTTCGACGTCGCCGCCGCGCGCGCCGCGATCGACAATCAGGCGGCCTGGACTGCGCCGGAAAAGCGGCTCGTGCCGATCGCGCTCGTCACCTTCATCGCTTGGGCCACCCAGCCGCTGGTCGCCGCGCTGCTGCCGCCGGGATCGTGGACCGACGGCACGATTGCCGTCATCGCCGCGCTGGCGCTGTTCCTGATCCCCGACGGAACGGGACGCCCGCTGCTGGTGTGGCACGAAGCCGAGCGCGCGCCGTGGAGCGTGATCTTCATGTTCGGCGGCGGGCTGGCGCTCGCTGGCGGGATGGCGGCCTCGGGCCTTGCGACGTGGATCGGCACCGCGCTGCTCCCGCTCGAGACGTGGCCGCTGCTGCTGGTCGCGCTCGCGATGACCGTGCTGGTGATCGTGGTCACCGAGTTTGCGAGCAATGTCGCGACCGCCACGGGGATCATCCCCGTGGTCGCCTCGCTGGTGGTGGCCTTGGGCGTCGATCCGATCTTGCTGGCGCTGCCCGCAGCGCTCGCGGCGAGCTGGGGCTTCATGCTCCCGGCCGGCACCGGCCCCAACGCGATCGCCTGGTCCACCGGCCGCATCCGCATCGGCGCAATGGTGACCGCGGGTGCATGGCTCGATGTGGCAGGGGCGGTGCTGATCGTCGCCGTGGTATGGGGTATTGCGGGGTTGCTCTAAGGCTTGGGGGGGACCGGCTTCAGCCCAGGGAAGGGCGTCGCCGCATCAACCGGCCACATCGCTTCGAGCTTGCCCTCTCCGCCCTTGGCCGCGTGCATGTCCCCGCCCGAAATCCCGTCCCAGAACCGCCCGCCGACAATCTGTTCGGCGTCATAGGTCTTCATCAGGTAACTGGACAGATCTCGGTTAGACAGCGGATCGGGCGCCGCCGGATCGGCCACCAGCGCGGGATTGGCCATCTTGAAGGTCCAGAGCCTGTGCCGCCCCTGACGGTCTTCCACCAGCACGCTTTTGATGAAGGCATGGGGCACCGGAACGCTGATCCCGAAATCCGGCTGGTTCTTGCCGATCCGCTCCACCGGTTCGCCGAAGTAGAACACCGGGCAGGTGAGGACATAGGTCTCGAGAACGTCCTTGCGCGCGTCCAGCTTGCGGATCGCCTCCTCGAGCTCGCGCCACCGCTTGCGGTTGAGATCGGGGTGCTGCGGCGACATGTTCGAGAGCAGGAAGGTTTCCGAGTTCTGGATCTCGACCAGATCCTGGTTCGCGCTCGCTACGAGGTGCCCGCGGTCATAGCCACTGCCGGTATAGGCCTTGAGACCCGCCCGGAAGCGTTCGGGAATCCGGGTATCGGCGCGGAAGTTATCGAGCCGGTCAACCTCGGGCACGGTATCATTGACCAGCAGCAGTTCGCGATTGATGATCTCCAGCGTCCACTTGGCCTGCCGGAAATACCAGGAATAGCCGATGGTGAAATGGCGTCCGGTCAGCACCTGGTCGCACACCGGATAGCCGTAGCGAAGTTCGCGCTGCATCAGGAACGGATCATTCATGCCTCAATCCCCCTCGTGGCGGGAGCCTTGCGGTTCCCGGTTGGTATGGAATGCGACCGGCGCCTTTGCGGCATTGATGGCAGGTTGGCGGGCGATTGCCGGCGCGCCTAGCTGCCGATTTCTGAAGGGCATCCTAGCGCGGCCCGCTTGCAAGCGTGTGACAGCGCGGTAAGCTCTGCCCCCTGAGGGAGAGTGACATGACCGACAGCCGCAAGCCGGTGTTTCTGGTGATCGGAGCGGGCGCAGGCATCGGCGGGAACGCTGCCTTGCGTTTTGCCGCGGGGGGCTATCACGCGGTGCTCGCGCGGCGCAGCGACGCCGATGGGCTGGCCCGCATGGTCGGCGAGATCGAGGCGGCGGGGGGCTCTGCCTCGGGCACGCTTCTCAACGCGGCAGAAGACGGCAGCATCGAGGAGTTGGTCGCGCGCACCGAGGCTGACATCGGCCCGATCCATGCCGCGCTCTACAACCTCGGCGCGCAGATCGGGAACCGCGCGCTCGACCAGACCCCGCACCGCATCTTCGAGCTCGGCTGGCGGCTGGGCACCTACGGCGTCTTCCGCCTCGCCCACGCGCTGCTCCCGGCGATGGTCGAGCGCGCCCGCGATGGCGGCCCGCATGGCACCCTCCTCGTCACCTCGGCGACCGCTGCGGTGCGCGGCAATGCGGGGCAGCACAGCCACGCCGCCGCGATGGGCGGGCGGCGGATGCTGTGCCAGACCTTGAACGCCGAGTTCGCGCGTCAGGGCGTCCATGTCGCTCACGTGATCGTCGACGGCCCGGTCGACGCGCCCGACACCTTGGGCAAGCTGCTCGGCGACAAGTTCGAGGCGTTCAAGACGGGCAAGGGCACTGACGGGTTGATCGACCCGGCAGCGCTCGCCGAGACCTATTGGCACCTCGCCCACCAGCCGCGCAATTGCTGGAGCCACGAGGTCGACGTGCGCCCCTGGACCGACGTGCCGTGGTGGAATGACAACCCCGATCCGCAGATCGACAGCCGCGGCAAGGGGTTTGCGGGGCCGCGATCCGATTGATCGCGCCCTAGCTGCTCAGCCCCGCCACTCGCGCCGTTCTTCCGCCGCGCGCAGGACTTCGTAGCTCGTCTGGATCAGCTGGAACTGTTTGGCCGCCTCGGCATCGCCGGGCTTTACGTCGGGGTGCACTTCCTTGGCGCGGGCGCGGTAGGCTTTCTTGACCGCGTTGAAATCGGCGTCGGGTTCGAGCCCCAGCACCTCCAGCGCGCGCATCTCGTCGGCCGAGCGCGAGCCGTCGCCCGAGCCCGCCCAGCCGTAATGCGCGCTTTCGGCGTAGCCTGCGCTCTCCTGCTGTTCGGCACGGGCGCGTTCTTCCCGCTCGGCCTTGTCGAGGCCTTCGAAGTAATCCCATTTGGAATTATATTCGGCCGCGTGCTTCTGGCAGAAATACCACCGGTCGCGGCTGTTGGGGGCCTTGGGTGCGGGACAATCGCCGGGCTCGTCGCAGCCGTGGCGGTCACAGATGCGCACGTTCGCCGCTTCCTGTGAGGAACCATAGCCCCGCCAGCGCGGAAAGCCCCAATCCATTGACCGGCGCGCGCGGCTCACCGGGCCATCCCGGGGGTCATGTCGTTGGTCGATTGGGTCACGCGGTCAATCTAGGCGCTCTGGCCGCTAATGGGAAGGCGTGAGAATGCGGGAACCGGTTGCAATGTGAAATGTTGCATTGCAGAATAACGCAACCCTGCGCGGTCCGCCGCGCCAGAAAGTCGATCCGCCATGAGCCAGCAACTGACCCTCTCCAGCCTGTTCTGCGTGCTTGCGCTCGCCGGGCTGTGCGTGGTCACGGGTGCGCGCGATCTGGCGGGGATCGAGGCGCCGGTTGTGGTGCAGGCCGAACTTTCGCCCGGCCTGCTCCAAGGCTGATCAATTGATGATGACGCTCGCGGCGCGGCGGTTCTGCGCCCATGCGCTCTCGTTCGAAGCGAGCGCGATCGGGCGCTCCTTGCCGTAGCTCACCACCGCGATGCGATTGGCATCGACGCCGAGGCTGACCAGATAGGCCTTGGCCGCATTGGCGCGCTTTTCGCCCAGTGCGATGTTGTATTCGCGCGTGCCACGCTCGTCGGCGTGGCCTTCGATGGTGAAGGTCACCTGCGGGTAGCGCGCGAAATACTGCGCCTGCGCCTGGAGCGCGGCGGCATCCTGGGTGTCGACGTTGTAGCGATCGGTGTCGAAGTAGATCGTGGTCGAGGAGCCGACAGCGCCCGCGAAGTGCGCCTGCGTGCCGGGCTGCGCGCCGGTGGTCGTGGTCGGGCGCGGGGTCGGCGTGGTGGTCGGGCCAGTGTTGTCGACCGGATCGGGCGGCAGGGTGTCGGGCGCCTTCTTCGAGCAGGCCGCAAGGCCGCTCACTGAGGCGAGGAGCAGGATCGTCGCAAGCTTGGTGTTCATCGCTCTTGTTCCTTTCACGTGATCATCAGGGGCGGATCGGGCCCCAGGCGGGGTCGGAAGCGTCGACCGGGGTCGGCAGGCGGCGCTCGTTCTGGCCGGTCAGATCGACCTGCCAGATGCCCGAACGCCCGGTGTTCTTTTCGGTGCGGAAGAACTGGATGATGCGGCCGTTGGGCGCCCAAGTCGGGGCCTCGTCCTGCCACCCCTTGGTCAGCACGCGCATGCCGCCGCCCGAGGTATTCATCACTGCGACGTTGAAGTCGCCCGCGATCCGCGTGAAGGCGATCTGGTCGCCGCGCGAGCTCCACTCGGGCGTGGCGCAGCGCCCGCCGAAGAAGCTGATGCGCTTCTGGTTCTTGCCGTCAGCATCCATGACGTAGCACTGCTGGGTGCCCGATCGGTCGCTCTCGAACACGATCTGGCTGCCATCGGGCGAGTAGCTGCCGCCGACATCGATCCCCGGATTGTCGGTGAGCTTCAGCGCCGTGCCGCCGGTCACCGGGATGCGGTAGATGTCGGTATTGCCGGCAACGCCCATCGAATAGAGGATGAACTTGCCATCGGGCGACCAGCGCGGGGCGATGGTGGGGTTCTTGTTCTCGGTCACCAGCGTCTGCTTGCCGCTGCCGATGTCATAGACATAGATGCGCGGATTGCCGTCGACATAGGAGAGGTAGAGGATCTTCGAATAGTCGGGCGAATAGCGCGGGGTGAGCGCGGTCGCGCTGCCCAGCGTCAGGAACCGGTGGTTCGCGCCGTCGCTGTCCATCACCGCAAGGCGCTTGACCCGGCGGTCCTTGGGGCCGGTCTCGGCGATATAGGCGATGCGGCTGTCGAAGAACGGGCTCTCACCGGTCAAGCGGCTGAAGATGAGGTCGGAGCACTTGTGCGCCGCGCGCCGCCAGTCGGCCGCGGCGACCACCCAGCCCTCGCGCACCAGCTGCTGCTGGAGCTCGACGTCATAGAGGTAGCAGCCGACCACGAGGCGCCCGTCGTCGCGCGCGGTGACATAGCCCTGCACCAGCATCTCCGCGCCCTGCCCGCTCCACGCGCCATAGGCAGGCGCACGCACCGCCGAGAAGGCAGGCTGCGGCAGGCTGTCGGGGCCGACGGGCTTGAACAGGCCGTTGTTGCGCAGGTTGGCGGTAATGACCCGCGCAACCTCGCGGCCCAATGCTCCGGTGCCCGCCTCGTTGGCAGGCGTCGGCCGCTCGCGGTCGGTGGCGAAGGCGGGGATGGCGATGCCGATATCGGACCATGCGGCTTCATCGGTGACGCGGATTTCCACATCGTCATCCGCGCCGCTGTCGATCACCTCGACCGGGGCGGTCTCACCCTGCGGCGCGCCCAGATCCTGCGCGGAGGCGATGGTGGCGGTTCCAGCGAGCAGCAAGGCAATCAGCGCCTTCATGACGAGTTCCTATCGAAGACAATGGTGAAGATGTTTTTATCGGCAGGGACGGGGAAGGGAAGCTTGAACTGGCCGACCAGCTTGACTGCGCGCACCGCTTCCTCGCGGTGGCGGGCGACCTGATTGCGGTTGAGGTCGGTCACGCCAGTGGTCGCGCCGAGCACTTCGGGCTCGCCTGCCAGCGTGCCATCGGGTTTGAGCCGGAAGCGCACGCGGGTGACGAGCTTCTCGGAGTCGGGCCCCTGCGGCACGCGGCCCTGCCATTTGATCTTGACCTGCCGCGCGATCGCGCTGCGCAGCGAGGCGAGCTCGGTCGCGCCGATCACCTGTGCCGGCGCGCGGGTTTCGGTGGTGGTGGTCGAGGAGCCCTTGCCGGCGAGGAAGTCATCGCCGATGCGCGGCGCGCCGCCCGTTTTGCCGGCGGTCTTCTTGGGCGGGGTGGTGGCCGGTTTGGGGGGCGTGCGGTCGGGCCGCGAGCGGTCACGCGTCGGCGCGGGCTGCTGCGCTGCCGTGCGGGCGGGCGGTTTGGGCGGCGCGGGCTGGACGCGGGGCGCAGGCTCGGGCTTGGCGGCCTCTGGCGCGGGCGCGGGATTGTCGGCCAGCGTCGGCGCGACGGCGGCGCGGCTCTCGGGGACCGGCTCGGGCGCGGCGGCCTCAAGGCCGACTTCGGTCGTCAGGCTCACATTGATCCGCTCGGGGAAGACGGTGACTTCGGTGCGCATCGTCTGCATCGCGAGCACGCCGACCAGCGCGCCATGCAGCAGCACCGCGGCGCCAAGGCCGATCTTCTCGTCATTGCGCAAGGCGAGCGTTGCCATCACCTCCCTCTCGCTATGGGGCCGATACTGAACCGTCGGTGACCAGCGAGATCGAGGTGAAGCCCGCACGGCCCAGCTCGCCCATCACCGCCATCACCCGGCCATAGTCTAGGCTGCGATCGCCGCGCAGCACCACCAGCGGTTGTTCGCCGCCACGGTTCAAGGCTTCGAGCGCGGCGGGGAGCCCGCCGTCGGGCACGGGCGCATCCTCGATATAGATCGTGCCCGCCGCATCGATCGAGACGGTGATCTGGTCGGGCTTCTCCTCGACCGGCGCGGCGCGGCTTTCGGGGAGTTCCACCGGCACGCCCACGGCAGGCAGCGTGACGGTGACCATGAAGATGATCAGCAGCACCAGCATCACATCGACCAGCGGCGTGACGTTGATCTCCGACATCGCCGCGCGGCGGGAGCGTTTGGAGCGGCGGCTGCGGGATGAGACACCCATGCTCATGCTTGTTCTCCGCACGCCCATCCGGGCGCGCGGTCCTCGCTAGACGCGCAGCAAAGCTGCGCCCGCTGAGGGCGGCCGTTCGGCCTTGCGGCTGCTGCGCAGCCGATATCAGCGCGAGTCATCACGCCCGGTCCAACTCGCGGCTCAGGCCCGTGTGGAGCTTGTCGGCAAACCGTTGCAGCCCCGCCTCATAGCGGTCAACCGCCCCGCCGAAGCGGTTGTAGGCAATCACCGCGGGGATTGCCGCAAACAGCCCGATGGCGGTCGCGAACAGCGCTTCGGCAATGCCGGGAGCCACGACCGCCAGCGAAGCGCTCTGCTGCGCGCCGATCTGGAAGAACGAGTTCATGATCCCCCACACCGTGCCGAACAGGCCCACGAAGGGCGCAACCGAGGCGACGGTCGCAAGGAAATTGAGCCGCCCGGCCAGCGCGTCGGCTTCCTCGGCGATCTGGCTGTCCATCACGGCGGCGATGCGCTGGCGGGCCGCGTCACGGTCGACCGGCTGCTTGGCGGTGGATTTGCGCCACTCGTCAAGCCCGGCGGCGGCGACCCTCGCGGCGGGAACTTCCTTGCGCATCTGCTTGGTGAGCAGACCCTCGCGGTTCTGCTGTTCCCAAAACTCGGCCTCGTATTCGCGCGATTTCTTGCCGAGGCCGCCGATCCGCAAGCTGAAGGAGACGATGATCATCCACACCCACACGCTTGCGAGGATCAGCCCGACCATCACCGCCTGCACGATGATGTCGGCCTGGATGAACAGCGCGACCGGATCGAGCCGGGTCGGCGTAGTGGCAGCGGCGGCAAGCAGGTCAAGCGTCACGGGGTTACTGGTCCTCGTTCATGAAGGCGGCGAAGGCGGCGCGCCATTCGGCCGGTTGACGGCGCGGACGGCCATCTAGCGTGATAAAGCCGACGCGCAAATGCGCCTCGCACAGGATTTGGTCACCTCGCCGCGCAATCTGGTGCATCCGGCACGAGGCCGCGCCAAGTTCGGTGCAGCGGGTTTCGATCACCACGTCATCATCGAGCCTTGCGGGGCTCACGTATTTCAGATTGACCTCGCTGAGCGCATAGGCGCCCTCCCCGCTTTCGATCGCCGCACGCTGGTCGATGCCAAGCAGGCGCAACAGGTCGCTGCGCGCCCGCTCGAACCAGCGCAGGTAGTTGGCGTGGTAGGTGATCCCCGAAAGGTCGGTGTCCTCGTAATAGACGCGCACCGCATAAAGGTGCCGCGCGCCATCGAAAACGCCGCCGGGGGGAGTGGGAGAGGTCATCGCGCCCTCACATGCCTGCCCCGTGTGAAGCCGCGATGAACGCTCACCGCCGCGCGATCATCGGGCCGAGGA
>JAIYEK010000008.1 GCA_027487015.1 Erythrobacteraceae bacterium
GCCTTCCTCGACGACAAGATGCCCGAGGACGCGGCGCGCTGGTTCCTCAAGAACTATCAGGCCAACAAGGCCGGCGAGCGCGCGCCCGACAGCCTGCTCTATCTCGGCGTCTCGATGGTGGCGATGAAGGACACCAAGCGCGCCTGCATCGCGCTCGCCGAATTCGCCGAGACCTATCCTCTGGTCGCCGCCGGCCGCCTTGCGACCGATTACCAGACCACCCGCGCGAAGGTGAAGTGCAGCTGAGCGATCAGGCAGCGCGATTCGCTGCCGACCTTGCAGGCCTGTGGCCCGAGGCGGAGCGCAGCGGCCCGCTGGGGCTGGCGGTCTCGGGCGGGGCGGATAGCCTCGCGCTGCTGCTGCTCGCCAACGCCGCGCTGCCGGGGCGCATCGCGGTCGCCAGCGTCGATCATGGTCTGCGACCCGAAGCGGCAGCCGAAGTCGCGCTGGTGGGGCGGATCGCGGGCGAGCGTGGCATTCCTTTCACGCCGATCGCTGTGACCCTTGCCCTCGGTAACGCACAGTTACGCTCACGCGAGGCGCGGTATGACGTTTTGGCACGCTGGGCGGGCGAGGCAGGGCTGGGAGCGGTGGCCACGGCCCACCATGCTGACGATCAGGCTGAGACTTTGCTGATGCGTCTCAATCGCGGGAGCGGGCTTTCCGGCCTTGCAGGCGTGCGCGCCCGGTCCACCCTTCCGGGCACCGAGACGCCATTGCTCCGCCCTGTGCTCGGCTGGCGCAAGACGGAGCTTGCCGCGATTGTCGCCGCCGCCGGGATCACGCCGGTCGAGGACCCTTCCAACACCAACCCCGCCTTCGACCGCGCCCGGATGCGCGCGCAACTCGCCGGGGCGGACTGGCTCGACCCCGTCGCCATCGCGGCCAGCGCCGCGCACATCGCCGAAGGCTGGCAGGCTCTCGAATGGTATGCCGAGCTCGACCGGCACGAGATGGTGCTGCGCGAGGACAGCGACACCGGCACGCCCGGCTTCACTTATTGCGCCAATGTCCCGCGCGTGATTGGGATCGAGACGATCCTCGGGATCATCCGCGACCTCGGCGGCCACGCCACCCGCGCCGAAGCCGCGCGGGCATGGGACCGGCTGTGGGCGGGCGAGAACGCGTCCTTGGGCGGGGTGCTCGCGGTGCCGGGGGTGGAGCGGGTCGAGAAGGTCGGCGTGACGATGCGCGTCTGGCGCTTCAGGCCGGAGCCGCCGAGGGGGAGCGTGAACTGACATGCCGCGTACGATCGAAGACCTTCTCGCGCTCGTCCCTGAAGGCGAAGCGCGAACTTTCAAGGCAGCGGTTCCGTTTGCAGGGTGGGGTAGGTTCGTCGAGGTCACCTACAATTGGGATTACGGCGATCCCGTCGCGTGGCATAACCGTCCCGCGTTCGAGATGCTCCCCTGGACCGGCTGTCGCGCCAAGGGCAGGATCGGCCTTGCGAGCCTGGACCAGCCGAGACTGACCTATGACGGCGACATCCGCGATCTGGCCGATTTCTACTCTTTGGCCGCAGGAAACGCCCATGTCATGTCCGAGCGGTTGCTGGCGATCATCGATGCGATGGACTTGCAATCGCTGGAGGTGCGCCCTGTGATCGTGCAAGGACGGGACGGGGCTGCCGACATGAACATGGTCATGTCCAACCGGCTGATCGCGGCTATCGATCCCGAGCAGTGCGACGTGGCGATCAAGTGGGAACTATTCCACACGGACTGGATGAGATCGGTGCGCTTTCCCGCAGGTGTCGCCTTCAGGTCCGACATTCCCGACACCACGCACCACTTCCATGATCTGGACCTGCCCGCACGCTGGCTGTGGTCGCGCGAACTGGTCGCGCGGGCCAAAGCGGCAGGGGTCAGGGGTATCAGCGCCTTGCGGCCCGGCGGGCTCGCGTCGGAAGGTTACGACAGATTCTGATGGCCGCTTCAGCGCGGACAGGCATTCTCAGAGAATCTTGTCGCCCAGCCCGACCATCCGGCCGCGCGTGATAATCACCTTGTCGCCGCGCTTGGCTGCCGCGAACAGCTTGGCGGCGAAATCGTCGGGCACGCCGATGCAGCCGTGACTGGCATAGCCGTTCATCACCGGCGAGCCGTGGATCGCGATCCCGTCCCACGTCAGCCGCAGCGTGTAGGGCATCGGCGCGTCGTTGTACTTCTCGGAGACGTTGTTGCGCTCCTTGGTCAGGATCGGGAAGGTGCCGAGCGGGGTCGGATGCTCCTGCGTGCCGAGCAGCACCACTGCCGTGCCGATCTCGTGCCCGTCACGGAAGGCGCTGATGACGCGCGCTTCCAAGTCGACGGTGATCACCAGCGGGCCCGAGGCAGGCGCGGCGCTTTCGTCCCAGAACCAGTCGCCGTAGCGGATCGTGCCCTCGATCGGCAGGATCGACTTGATGACGAAGCCGCCGCCCGAGGAAGCCGGTTTGGGGGCAGGCGCGAGCGCGACGGGCTTGGCCGCCGGGGCGCGGGCAGTCTCGGGGAGGGCCTGCACCACCGGGCTCGAAATCATCCGCACCGCAGGGCCGCGCGGGGCGTCGGCATCGGCATCGGCATCGACCTCGGACGGGGCCGCCACGGCGGGCGCATCTTCCGGCTCGGGAGCCGGAGCCGGGGTCTGAGAGGGGGCGGGGCCCGTCAGCGGCGGCAGGCCGGCATAGACCGCCGCGGCATCATCGGCCTCGCTATAGCTTGGGGGCATCTGGCTGTCGGGATCGATGCCTTCAAACGTCCCCTTGGCGTGCGCGGCCGCCGCGGCGGCGGCGTCAGCGGCGTTATCGGCATCGGCGCTCGGTTGCGCAAAGGCAGCGAACTGCAGCGCGGCGACCGCGACGAGGAAAGCAAGAATCCGGACCATACCCGGCAATATGCCGCGCGCGGGCGTCAGTTTCCAGCGATTAACCGCAAGGCGTCCCTTGCGGGGACGCGGTGGGAGGGGCGGTTAACGGGGAAGCGTTGCGAGACACCTGCGCGCAGCGCGCCAGATCGCAGCCTCAGGCGATCACCCCGAACAGGTCGTGGGCGTCGGCGTCCTCGATGGTGACTTGCACGATGTCGCCGGGGGCGAGCGTTGCGGGGACGCTGCGCAGATACACCGCGCCGTCGATCTCGGGCGCGTCGGCCTGGCTGCGGCCGGTGGCGCCGATGTCGCCGTCTTCATCCGCCTCGCCGACCTCGTCGATGATGACGGGGAGCGTGCGGCCCACTTTGCTGGCGAGCTTGGCGGCGGAGATGCGCTCGGTCACTTCCATGATCCGGGCGTAGCGTTCTTCCTTGACCTCGTCTGCCACCTGATCGGGCAGGGCATTGGCGGCAGCGCCCTCGACGGGCTCGAAGCGGAACGCGCCCACCCTGTCGAGCTGCGCTTCTTCCAGCCAATCGAGGAGATAGCGGAAGTCGTCCTCGGTCTCGCCCGGGAAGCCGACCACGAAGGAGCTGCGGATCGCGATGTCGGGGCAGATCGCGCGCCACGACTTCAAGCGCTCGAGCACCTTGGCCTCGTTGGCGGGGCGGCGCATCAGCTTCAAGACCTTGGGGGAGGCGTGCTGGAAGGGAATGTCGAGATAGGGGGTCAGCAGGCCCTCGGCCATCAGCGGGATGACCTGATCGACATGCGGGTAGGGGTAGACGTAGTGCAGGCGCACCCATGGCGCGGCGCCTTCGGGGGTGCGTAGCTGGCCCAGTTCGCGGGCCATGTCGGTCATGTGGGCGCGGACATCGCGACCCTTCCACGGGCGCGGCTCGTGGCGGGTGTCGACCCCGTAGGCGCTGGTGTCCTGGCTGATGACGAGGATCTCGCGGGTGCCCGCTGTGACCAGCTTCTCGGCCTCGCGCAGGACGGCGTCGATGCGCCGGCTGGCGAGCTTGCCGCGCAGGGACGGGATAATGCAGAAGGCGCAGGAGTGGTTGCAACCCTCTGAAATCTTGAGGTAAGAATAGTGACGCGGCGTCAGCTTGATATCGGCCTGCGGGATCAGGTCCACGAACGGGCCTTGGCTTGGCGGGGCGTGGGTGTGGACCGCCTCGACCACCTGCTCGTACTGGTGCGCGCCCGTCACCGCGAGCACCTGCGGATGGACCGCGCGGATGGCGTCGGCCTCCTCGCCCATGCAGCCGGTGACGATCACGCGGCCATTCTCGGCGATGGCTTCGCCGATCGCGGCGAGGCTCTCCTCCTTGGCGGAATCAAGGAAGCCGCAGGTGTTGACCAGCACCACGTCGGCGCCCGCATAATCCTCGGCGAAGGCATAGCCATCGGCGCGCAGGCGAGTGAGGATGCGCTCGGAATCGACCAGCGCCTTGGGGCAGCCGAGGCTGACCATGCCGATCTTCTTCTGGTCGGGAAGGATTGTTGCTGGGGTGTTCATTGCGGCGCGCCCATAGTCCTGCGGGGGCCGCCTGTCACGCTTTACCCGTCAGGTGGGCATCGGGAAGGAGGGCTGGTGGCCGCGCCGCATGGCATATTCGCGCGGGTCCATGATGTCCTCGAGCACCGCCTCGGTCAGGTCCTTGCCGCCCGACAGGTTCTGCCACAGCGACTGGACGGTGTAGATCGGCCCCCACGGAATGCCCCACCAGCCCGCCACGAAGGTGAGCAGCGTGTACGGCAGGCCGCGCAGAATGCGGTTGCTGGAGCCGGGGACGAAGATGATGTCGGTCGGATTGCGGAACGAGGCGACGATGATCGAGACCGACCACTGGTAGATCACGAAGCGCCCGCCCTGATCGACCGCCTCGACGATTTCCTCGACACTCATGTTGTCGATGCCCTTGATCTTGACGCTCATTCGCTCGGCCCCCTTTGCGATTCGTAGGCTTCCGGTGATGGCGGGCACAGCGGCGAAAGGGAAGGGGCCGATTGCGCGCGGGGCTTGACCGCGGGGCGCACGAAAGGGCATCGGGGCAAGCATGATCGCCAAGCTCTTCACCGACCACCCGCGCGCCATCGGCGAGACCTACACGCAGCACGCCCGCACGGCCTTCAGCTTCGGCTGGCGGATGATGTTGGGGGGGCTTGCCTGCATGGTCCATGCTCTGGTGCCCGGCCTGTTCGTCAAGACCGCCAGCCGCACCGTGGTGCAGCTCGATGCCGAAATGCGCGGGCGCAAGGCGACGCCGGCCGAGGAAGAGTTCGCCTACGTCATCTAGCAACGTCGCGCCGCTATCACTCGGCCGCGCGATGCGTTAGAACGCGAAGGCGAGAGGAGATTGCGGCCGTGAACGATTTTGCCCTGTGGCCCGTGTTGGCGGGTGCGGTCGCCTTTTTCGCGGTGGGATCGCTGTGGTACGGGGTCTTGTTCAGCAAGCCCTGGCAGCGCGCGGCGGGGTTCACCAACACCCAGCTGCGCGAGAGCAAGATGGGGCTGATCTTCGCGCTGACCTTCGCCTTCGAGATGCTGATCGCGATGGTGCTGTGGCACCTCCTCGTCCGCACAGACCCCGCGCCTCACGTGGTGATGATGATGGCGGTGGGCTTTGCTGTCGGCGTGATGATCCCGTCGATCGGGATCAATTACCTCTACCTGAGGAAGCCGCTGGCGCTGTTCCTGATCGACGCCGGGCACTTCCTGTTCGGCATGGCGGCGATGGGCGCGGTGTTCGTGTGGTTCCGGAGCTGACCGTCCCTTAAGCGAACCGGTCGGCGAGGATGCCGATGGTCGAATAGTGGGTGAGGTCGAGCTGGAGCGGGGTGACCGCGACATAGCCTTCCTCGATCGCTTCCAGATCGGTGCCGTGGTCGAGCGTGTGCTCGATCTGGTCGAGCCCGAACCAGAAATAGCGGTAACCGCGCGGATCACGGCCCTCGACGATGGTGCCGCGCGAATAGTCGTGGAAGCCCTGCCGGACGACGCGGATGCCCTTCACGTCCTCGGCATGGATCGCCGGGAAGTTGACGTTGATGAGCGTGCGGTCGGCCATCGGCGCGTCGATCAGCTTGGCGAGGACCTTGGGCCCCCATGCGAGCGCGGCGCCGAAGGGGACGTCATCGCCCATGCCTTCGCGGGCATAGACCTGGCTGAAGGCAATCGCCTTGATCCCCGCCAGCGCGCCCTCGATCGCGGCCGAGACTGTGCCCGAATAGGTGATGTCGTCGGCGAGGTTGGCGCCGCGGTTGACGCCCGACAGGATGATGTCGGGCGCGTCGGGCATGACCGTGCGCAGCGCCATCATCACAGAGTCGGTCGGCGTGCCGGAGACGGCAAAGCGCCGCTCGCCGTGCTGGTGCAGGCGAACGGGGCGGGTGAGGGTCAGCGAGTGGCCCGCGCCCGATTGCTCCTCGGAAGGCGCGCAGATCCAGATATCGTCGGAGAACTGGCGCGCGATCTCTTCCAGCACCTTGAGGCCCGGGGCGTTGATGCCGTCGTCATTGGTGAGAAGGATTCTCAAAGGGCTGACCCCCCGATCCGTTCGTGCTGAGCTTGTCGAAGCACCGTATTTCCTTTGGTTGCGCAGGTCGCGAAGAAGAAGTGCAGTCCTTCGGAAGCGAAGCTGTTGCGCAGCAACACCGGCTCAGGACGAACGGAAATCTAGTTGGGCCTGATGATCTCAAGCCCGCCCATGTAGGGCAGCAATGCGTCAGGCACGGTCACCGAGCCGTCGGCGTTCTGGTAGTTCTCGATCACCGCCACCAACGTGCGCCCGACCGCGAGGCCGGAGCCGTTGAGGGTATGGACGAACTCGGTCCGCTTCTCGCCCGCGACGCGGTAGCGGGTGTTCATGCGGCGGGCCTGGAAGTCGCCGGTGTTCGAGCACGAGCTGATCTCGCGATAGGCGCCCTGGCCGGGGAGCCAGACTTCGAGGTCATAGGTCTTGCGCGCGCCGAAGCCCATGTCGCCGGTGCACAGCAAGAGCTTGCGATAGGGCAGGTTGAGCTTTTCGAGGATGCTCTGCGCAGCAAGGACCATGCGGTCGTGCTCTTTTTCGCTGTCCTCCGGCCGCACGATGGAGACGAGCTCGCACTTTTCGAACTGGTGCTGGCGGATGAAGCCGCGCGTGTCGCGCCCCGCTGCGCCGGCCTCGGAGCGGAAGCACAAGGTGAGCGCGGTGAGGCGCATGGGGAGCGCGGCCTCGTCGAGCAGCTCGCCCATGACGCTGGCGGTGAGGGAGACTTCCGAGGTGGGGATTAGCCAGCGGCGGGTAAGTTCGGGCTTTGCAAAGTCCGCGAGCCATTTCTCTCGAACTCGGTCAGTCGCCCTCTTGACGCCTTCCTCACCAAGTTCTCCAAGAACCTTGGGGTTTTCTTCGACGACCTCGTCAGTCATCCGGTCAATCATAGAATTCAGCCAGTTCACATAGCTGATGTTCGTTTGGAAGCTATCTCCCGCGAACTTCGGCAGCTTGTCGGTGCCATACATGGCATCGTCGCCCACCAGCACCGGCGGGTTGCATTCCGCATAGCCATGCTCGCCGGTCTGCACGTCGAGCATGAACTGGCCGAGCGCCCGATGCAGCCGCGCCATGCCGCCGCGCAGGAAGGTGAAACGCGCGCCCGATAGCCGCGTGCCGGTTTCGAAATCCATGCCGAGCGCGGGGGCGATGTCGGCGTGTTCGCGGGGGGGGAAGTCGAACGTGCGCTTCTGTCCCCAGGTTCCATCCTCGTTTGCATCTTCGGATTTGATGGGAACGAGGACATTATCCTCCTCGCCCGAGCCGTCCGGGACGTCGGCGGCGGGCAAGTTGGGGATGATCTCGAGTGCCGCCTTGAGTTCAGCGGACAGTTTTTCAACTTCGCGCTCACCTTGCGGCAGATTGTGCTTCAAGCTTTCAAGCTCTGCTTGAAGGTCGGCGGGAGGCGTCAGTCCCTGTCGCTTGAAATTGCCGAACTCCTTCGACAGTTCGTTCTTGCGAGCAAGCCCTTCCTGCATGGCGGTCTTCTCCCGCCTAATTGCAGAATCAAGGGCGATCAGGTCATCGGCCTGTGGGGGGAGGCCACGCCGGGCGAGGCCAGCGTCGAACGCGTCCCGGTTCTCACGGATAAAGCGAATATCGTGCATGGCCCGGGCCTATGCCCGCTCGGCACGCCCAAGGAAAGGGGGAAGGGCGCTCGGCTGCGCCTTCGCAGCCCCACCCCCGGCCCCTCCCCTGAAGGGGAGGGGGGAGCTGGCCTCAGAAGTTGACCTGAGCCGTCACGAACACGCGGCGCGGATCGCCGTAGAAGCCGGTCAGCGTGCCTTCGCGGCCAAGGGTGGGCACGAAGGGCGCGCCGCCCACGCCGCCCGCCACGAAGTTGTAGCCGGCAACGATATATTCCTTGTCGAGCAGGTTCTTGCCGTGGACCCCGAGGCTGTAGCGCCCGTCGTCCGAGGTGTAGACGATGCTCGCATCGACCAGCACGAAGCCGTCCTGATCGAGGAAGGGGTTGGGCACCTCGAACTGGCTCGCGTCGGACCGCAGCGAGGCAAGGCCGATGAAATCGACGATCCCGCCCGCCATCGGCAGGCCAAAGTCGAAGCCCATGTGCGCGGTGATGTCGGGTGTGTTCTGGAAGACGCGCTGGCTGGCGACGTCGCGGCCGAAATTGTCGACGAAGGTGTTGAACTTGGCATCGATCACGCCGAGCGACCAGTTGACCGTCAAGCGGCTGCCGTCGCCTGCGAAGTCCTTGCCGACCAGCGCATTGCCTTCGAACTCGACCCCGTTGACGTCGGCCGAGGCGGCGTTGGAGGTGATGCCGATGAAGCTCTCGTTCACCCCGT
Organism: Erythrobacteraceae bacterium; assembly: GCA_027487015.1. Lineage (GTDB taxonomy): Bacteria > Pseudomonadota > Alphaproteobacteria > Sphingomonadales > Sphingomonadaceae > Erythrobacter. The sequence continues at coordinate 8,705 of JAIYEK010000008.1, forward strand.
CGCCATTGGCATCGAAGCCGACCGAGCCGGGGATCTGGACGTTCTTGTACTGCCCGAGGAAGCCCGCGATGCTGATGTTGAGGCGGTTGTCGAGCAGCGAGGCCTTCCAGCCCGCCTCGAAGCTGTCGACCGTTTCGGGGTCGAAGGCCATGAAGTCGTACACTTCGTCAGGCGTACAGGCCCCGCCGCGCGCGTTGCGGCACGCGGTGGTCTGGCCGCGCGGATCGAAGCCGCCGCCCTTGAAGCCTTGCGAATAGGTGAAATAGAGGTTGTGGTCCGCGTTCGGCTGCCAGCTGATCGAGGCGCGCGGGTTGAAGTCCTCGAAGGTCGCGCTGCCGTTGAAATTGCTGGTCACCGCTGCCGCGACCCCGGTGCCGCCGAACAGGTTGGAGAACCCGCCGACAAAGGTCGTGCGCAGCACCCGGCTGTTGCGCTCGTCATTGGTGTAGCGCCCGCCGACCGAGACGCTGATGGTGTCGGTCAGGTCATAGGTGAAGTCGCCGAACACCGACCAGGTCTTGGTGTTGACATCGCCGAGCGTCTGGGCGGCAAGGCCGTTGACCGTGGTGAACAGCGCCACGTCGAAGGCGGTGAAGGCGTTGGCATCAAGGTAGTAGAAGCCGAGCACACCCGACAGGTTGTCGCTTTCGTAGAGCAGCTGCAGCTCCTGGCTGAACTGGTCGTTCTCGTAGATCGCCGGGACGTCGAGATCGACTGCGGGAAGGCTGTCGAAATCGATCGGGGTGGTGGAAGCGTCCTCGCGGTAGCCGGTGATCGACTTGAAGGTCAGCGTGTCGCTGAGTTCGATCGCGATGTTGAGCGCGCCGCCGTAAGCCTCGACCTCCTGCTCGACGATGTTGAGCCCGGCGCGGGTGTCGAACACGTCGTCGAGCACCGGCGCACCGCTGACGAGGCTGCGGATGAAGCGGTGGCCCTGGCGGGCTTCGGAGTTGTCCTTGACGTAGTCGCCCGAGAGCCGCGCCTTGACGATGCCGCTCTCGAATTCGATGGTGCCGCGCGCGGCCCAGACGTCCTTGTTGTAGTTCTCGGTGCCGAGGTTGAGGTTCTGGCCGAAGCCGCCGCGCGACAGGCGCGCGCCGCTCGCGCCGATCTTGAGGCTGTCGCCGATCGGGGTCGAGGCGGTGACGATCAGGTCGGCCTGGTCGTAGGAGCCGTAGGTGCCGCGCACCTTGAAGCTGAGATCGTCGGGCAGGTCGGCGGTGACGTACTTGATCGCGCCGCCAATGGTGTTGCGCCCGTAGAGCGTACCCTGCGGGCCGCGCAGCACTTCGATGCGCTCGACATCATAGACATCGAGCACCGCCGCTTGGGGCCGGTTGAGGTAGACGTCATCGACATAGAGCCCGACGCCCGCCTCGAACCCGGCGACCGGGTCCTGCTGGCCGACGCCGCGGATGAAAGCGGTGAGCGTGGTGTTGGTGCCGCGGCTGACTTCGAGCGTGATGTTGGGCACTTGCTGGGCGACTGCCACAATATCCTGCACGCCCTGCTTGGCGAGCGTCTCGCCCGAGATCGCGGTGACCGAGAGCGGCACGTCGATCAGGCGCTCCTCGCGGCGGCGGGCGGTGACGTAGATCGTGCCCTCTTCTTCGGCGGTGGCGGCTTCGGCGACATCATCTGCGCTGTCCTGCGCCATGGCGGGCGCGGCATAGGCGGCAAGTCCAGCGGCGCCAGCCAGCAACATTGCACGGGTGCAAAGCATCGTCTTCATCGGGTTTTTCCTCTCCATGCCCTCTTA
>JAIYEK010000223.1 GCA_027487015.1 Erythrobacteraceae bacterium
AGCGGGGGTTCGATCTCCATCACGCCCTTGACGACGCTGAAGCCGTCAAAGCCGGGCATCTGGATGTCGAGGAAGACGAGATCGGGCTTCTCGGTCTTGATCTTGCGGATCGCCTCGCGGCCATTGGCGCAGGTGTCGATGATCTCGACGTCCTCGAACGGCGCAAGGCGCAGCTGGAGGCCCTGAATGGCAAGCTTCTCGTCGTCGACGAGGATGGTTCTGATGGTCATGCGGTTGTTCCGATGGTTCTTTGAGGGGGGTTTAGGGGGACGATATTGTCGCTCCCGCCCGCGGGATTCCCGATTTCTGGCCCGACACCCGGCGCGGCGGGTGCTGCCACTTCCCCGGCTCTGTCGGCGCGGGTGAAGGGAATTTCGATCAGCACAGTGAAGCCGCCCCCAGCTTCGGATCTTGTTTCAAACAGGTGGTTGTCGCCATAGGCTTGCGCAAGGCGATTGCGGATATTGGCAAGGCCAACCCCGGTGGAGACCGGACGGCCCGGCACCGGCGGCGCGGATGGGTCACGGGGGCTGTCATCGGCTCCCGGTCCGGTATCCTCGACCGTCAGCCGCAGCCGCTCGCCGATCACGCGGGCGGTGAGCGCGATGCGCGCGCCTTCCTCCTGCGTGCTGACGGCGTATTTGATCGCGTTCTCGACCAGCGGCTGGAGCAGCATAGCGGGCAGCTGCGCAGGCAGCGCCGCTTCCTCGATCTCGAAATGGGTGCGCAGCCGCTCTTCAAAGCGCATGCGTTCGATGTCGAGATAGAGCTGCAGCGTCTCGATTTCCTGCGCGAGGGTGACCTGGCTGCCGGGCTCGGCGATGAGGGTGTGGCGCAGGAAACCCGAAAGCCGCGTCAGCATCGCGTTGGCTGGCTCGGTCTGCTTCAGGAGCACCAACGTGCTGATCGAATTCAGGGTGTTGAACAGGAAGTGCGGATTCAGCTGGTAGCGCAGCATCGCAAGCTGCGCCGCGGTCGCCTGGGCTTCCAGCCGTTCCAGTCGGTCGGCCTGCTGTTCCACCGTCAGGAAGAAGTTGATCGCGTAATAGAGCGCGCTCCACCCGCCGAGCAGCGTAAGCGGCAGATAAAGCAGCCCGATCAGCCGCTGGGCGAAGGTCGTATCGCGGGTGGCGGCGTAGTAGACGCCCTGAACCCAAGCATCGATCGAGGCATGGAGCAGCACCGCAAAGAACAGCACCACTGCGGTCAGCCCCCAGGTCACCAGCGGCTGCTGCTGGATCAGCTGGCGGTAGATCACCGACAGGATCAGGCTGATCGAAAAGCCGGTGATGGTCGTCACCAGAATAAGCGCGAGGATATCGAAAGGCTGCTGGTTGGCGAGCGCCGAGACAGCACGCAGCAGGAACGCGGCGCCCCAGCCCGCCAGCTGGAGGTTCCAGAACGCCCGGTTCTTGCTCGCAAAGAACGGCGCCGCCTGGATCTGGAGCACTGCCATAGTGATAAAGGTCTAACTCATTTCGTCGCAAACGGCACTGCTAATCGGTCACGCCGCCCCGGGCCTGCCACGCTTCAGCGCGTGCGCTTGGGCAGAGCCCCTCCCGCAGGGTCGATCTCGCGGCGGAAATGCTTGGCCCAGTCGGCGCGGCCCTCGGCTGCCATCAGGCTTGCGACCTGCGGAACTTCGGCGGCCATGTTGTCCGCCCGCTCGTCCCAGCCATCATGGGTGACGCGCAGCTTGAGACCCGCGTCGTGGGCCTTGCCCCACTGCCGCATGAAGGCGGCCCCGGCTGAAGGGTCATAGCCCGCATTGGCGAGCAGCCAGGGCACCAGCCGGTCAGCCTCGCGCTCGATCCGGCGCACGTTCTTGGGCTTTCGCCCGACACGGTCGAGCCACGCGTCGTGGCCGAGCACATTATGCGCCAACTCGTGGGCGACCAGCGCGGCGAAGACCGGCTCGTCATAGGCATAGGCGGGCGATTCCAGCCCGAAGATCACCCGCGCGCCGTTGGCAAAGGCGCGGTCTTCACCGGCGTAGAGATCGAAGCGGGTGGCGCAGACCTCGACCGGCGCGAGGCGCACCTCGGTCCCGTCGGCAAAGGCGATGGCGATGCCGCCATGCTCGGTCAGCATCGCATCGATATGGTCGTGCGCGCGGGTGGTGCGCTCCCACGCCATCGGCGGGCGCGCGGTCCACTCATTGGGATCGAAGCCTTCGAGCCGGACGATCTCGCGGTTGCGTGTGAAGGCTCCCGACAGCGCCGCCGGAGAGCCCGCGGCGGCGGAATTGACCGCAAAGTCGCGCGTCAGGCCGAGCGCCGCGCGGGCGATGTCGGGCCCGCCATAGCTCGCCATGTCCTGCACCTGCAGCCCGATACTGGGGATGACCTTGGGGCAGAAGGCCGCATTGGCGCGGGCGAGGCGGAAGCCGATATCCTGCAGGCGCTGGTTCGCGTCCTGATAGCGCCCGATTTCCGCGCGCTCGGCGGCGTAATCGACGGCGGGCGGCGCGGCAGCACCCGCCGGCACAGCGAGCAGCGCGGCGGCCAAGGTGGCGGACAGCACGGTGCGCATCATCGGCCCCCGTGCCCCCTCAACCGGCCCGGTCGGCGGCGGCGAGCGCTTCCTTGAGCTTCTCGTAGCCCACCGCGCCGCCAATCGGCGTCTTGCCCGCGATCCACGCGGGGGTACCAGTAAAGCCCAGCGCGCGCGCCTGTTCGAGGTTCTTGGCAATCTCGTTCGTCACCGCCTCGGAGGCGGCGTCACGCTCGGCCTTGGCCAGATCGAGCCCCGCCGCACGCGCGGCCGCACCGACGTCATTCATCTTGAACATCGCATCGTGGAAGGCGGCATACTTGCCCTGCATCCCCGCCGCGAGCGCCATGCGCGAGGCCGCGTCCGAGCCTTCGAAGATCGGCCATTCGCGGATGATGACCTTGAGCTCGGGATCCTCGGCCACCAGCCGGTTCACGTCCTTGAGGCTCGCCTCGCAATAGGGACACTGGTAATCGGTGAACTCGACCAGCACTCGGCTCCCTTTGGGGTTGCCGAGCACGACGCCTGGGAATTCCTCGAACACCTCGCCGCCCATCTTGGCGAGGCGCTTGGCTGCCTCCTGCTCCTCGTAGGCCTGCGCCATCTGCGGCAGAAGATCAGGGTTGGCGAGCAGGAAGCTGCGGGTGCGATTGTCGGCCAGCCCGGAATAGGACCACGCCGCCGCACCCAGAAAGCCGAAGGTCAGCGCCAGAAGCGCGGTCAGCAGCGTATTGCGCAAGGTCGAAGAGGTATCGCTGGACATGGTGGCTTTCGTGAGTTGCTGGCGTCGATAGCGGGCGGCGTGCGCCCTGCCTAGCGCCGGTTCTTCACGCGTTCCAGTTCGGCGCGCGCTTCGAGGGCGACGTCCTGCGCGCGGATCCAGTCGGGCGAGCCATAGGGCAGGTAAGGCTCGGCGGCCTGCGCATTGGCGAGCGCCTGCGGGTATTGGCGGTTCATCACCTGCACCTCGGCGCTGGCGAGGCGCGCGCGCGGGATATCGCCGCGCGCTTCGTAAACGACGCCGAGCTGATACCACGCGAAGGGGTTGTAGCGGTCCTTCTGCACCGAGGCGCGCAGCACCTGTTCGGCTTCCTCGAAATTGGCCGGATCCTCGGTCGCGATCAGCGCGTGGCCGAGCAGGCCGGCAATCAGCGGGTGGGCGAGGGTCAGCTCGGTCGCGCGGCGCAGCGGCACCAGCGACTCCTTCGGCCGACCGGATTCGAGCAGCACCTGGCCCTTCAATTCGAGGAACCACGGATTGTCGGGCTCGGCAGCGAGCAGCGCATCGGTCTCGGCGATCGCCATGTCGATGCGCGCATCCTTGTGATAGGCATAGGCGCGGGCATAGCGCGCGGGCACGCTGGTGTCGGCGGGCGGATAGGCGGCCAGCGTGCGCGGCGGCTCCGAAAGGAAGCCGAACAGCTTGGCCTTGGCGCGCACGAAGCGTTCCTGCAGCTCGGGATCGGGCGGGGTGTTCCACGCCGCGCTCGTATCGAGCAACCCGCGCAGCACCTGAATGCGGTCGCCGGTCAGCGGGTGAGTGCGCGAATAGGCGGCTTCGTCCGCCTGACTGTAGCCCGAACGGATCTCGTTGCCGCGCAGCTTCTCGAAGAAGGTGATCATCCCCTTGCCGCTGATCCCCGCGCCTTCGAGGTAGCGCACACCGGCAAGATCGGTCGCGGCCTCCTGGTCGCGGTTGAACGATAGGAAGCTGCCGGTCGCAGCCTGCTGTCCGGCGGCGATGATGCCCATCGCTGCATCCCCTGCCCCCGCCAGCGCTGCGCCCACGCCGAGGAGCAGCGAGAGGATCGAGATGTTGTTCGCCACCTTGGTGCGCTCCTCGAAGCGCACCGCGTGGCCGGCGGTGATGTGGCCCAACTCGTGAGCGAGCACGCCCTGCACCTCGTTGGCGGTATCAGCCGCGCCGATCAGGCCCGAATGGACATAGATCGCCTGCCCGCCCGCAACGAAGGCGTTGATTGAGCCGTCATTGATGAGCACGACCTCGACATTGCCGGGCTGCAATTCGCTCGCCTCGACCAGCGGAGCGAGCATGTCCTTGAGAAGCTGTTCGGTTTCAGCATCGCGCAGGATCGATTGCGCCGCGGCCGGATGGGCGGCAAGCAGGAAGCTCGCCAGCAAAGCGAGGCAAAAAGCGAGGGGATGGGGACGACCGCGCATCGCGGCCACCCTAGTGCGAACGCTGCTGAACGCAATGTGAAGGTGGGGGAGCGGCCCTAGCCTACGATTCTGCGCGCCGCGCGTTCGACCAGTGCGACATCCTCGGGGATCTCGGCGAGGATTTCCGCACAACCGATCTCGTCGCGGCGGATCAGCGCGAGGGCGAATTCGGGGCCGGCGCCGTCGAGTTCCTCGAGCGTGATCGCCTCGAGCGCGCGCAGCGCCTGAGCCAGCGCCTCGCGCACGGCGGCGTGATCTTCGATGACCGGCTTGCCCTGCTCCTCGCGGCGCAGGCGACGTTCGGCCTTGACGATTGCCTTCACCCCGCCCTCGGTCCCGGCGAGGTAGCCGGCGAGGCTCCCGCGATCGAGCCTAAGGCGGTGGGCGTGGGTCAGCACCGCGGCATATTCGGTCAGCCGCGTCTTGTCGTAGTCATGGCCGAACACGAGCTTGACCACCGGGGTCATCGGCGCGCGTTCCTGCACGGTGAGACCGGCGTCGGCGATCAGTTCGGCGTAGTCTTCCGGCGCGTCATGCGCGGCGAGCGAGAAGTCGTAGGCGCGGCTCACCGCAGCATAGAGCGCGCTGCGGCTGCGGTCCTCGGTGCTGTCGGCGGCGCGGGCGAGTTCGCGCGCGGCGGCGAGGCAATCGTAGAGGCCCGCGTCCTCGGGCAGATCATCGGCATAGGCGACAAAAGCATCCTCAGCCTCGTCCGCATCGGCGATGTCTTCGGCCTCGGCCACGTCATCGAAGACGGGCTCGGCAACCAGGACAGGCTCGGGTTCGGGCACTGGCTGTGGCTCAGGGGCCGGGTCGGGCGCGAAGGCGTAATCGGGCTCGGGCGCATCTTCGGTGAAGGGGAGCGGCTCGATCCCGGTCAGGTCGATCGCCTTCTTGGCCGGAGCCTCGATGTAGTCGGCGAGGCTGGCGAAGTTGTAGCCGACGTCCTCGCCCTCGCCTTCGTCCTCGTCATATTCCTCGTCGGGATCATCGAGGGCATACTGGCTGAAGTCCGGCATCACGACCTCATCGCCCGGCGTGACCACACGGGCCGCGAGGCTGGCGAAATCGCGCGGGTCATCCGCAGCCACGTCCTCGCTTTCAACATAGTCGCCGGGTTCGGTGACGTCGCTCTCGTCTTCATGCGCGGGCGAATCCGCCCAGTCAGTGACTGGATCGGCCAGACGCGGGGCAGCGTCTGCCAAGACCGCGTCTTCTGCGATGTCCTCAAGCTCGAGCGCGAGTTCGGCATTGAGTTCGAGCGTCTGGTCGATCTCGAGCAGCAGCTCGTCCGCGGTCAGCTGGTCGGCCATCTCTTTCCAGTTGATCACGCCATAGATGAAATCGATGGTCGAATCATCGCTCGAGAAGGGCAGCAGAATCCCGCGGTAGAGGATCGCGATCCCGGCGTGGTTGACGAACTCCGCCTCGAACCCGATCGGCGCCTGATTGGCGAGGATCTGCATGTAGTGATCGGTGATGCGCGACAGCAGCGAGCGCGGCGGCACGTCCGAAAGCCGGGTGATGGCGACGCCATGCGCGCTGCATTCCCGCGCGAGCTTTTCGCCAAGAAAGCGCACCACCGGATTGTCGATCCCGAACGAGAAATCGAGCAGCACCGAATGCGGGCCGAAATCGGGAAGATTGGCAGGATCGAGGTCTTCGATGTTGGGGAACATGCTTTCCCCGAGCAGGCTCGCCCAGTGGTTGTAGGCGCGCAC
>JAIYEK010000005.1 GCA_027487015.1 Erythrobacteraceae bacterium
AGACGGGGCAGAGCACAGGATCGCACACGCCGCCCCACGCGAAGGGCTAAGTCGAGGGGCGACGGTTTTGACGGAGCACGAACCAGACAACCCGCTCGGAGCGGCAGAACGCGACATCATCGCGCTGGGGATTGCCACGGCCTCGATCATCCTGCTGGTGGGCACCGGGGGCTCGGTCATGCCGCAGGTCATGGACGCGCTGACCGGCTCGGGCGGCAAGCCCAACGTGATCCTCGTCAACGCGTTGCTGCTCAATATCGCGCTGATCATCTTCGGCTGGCGCCGCTACCGCGAACTCACCCGCGAGATCGCCGAACGCCGCCGCGCCGAGGCCCGCGCGCAAATGCTCGCGGCCACCGATCCGCTCACCGGGTGCCTCAACCGCCGCGCAATGTTCGAGGCGACCGAGGAGCTGCGCGCACGCGCCGCGATCCGCGGCGAGGCAGTCGCCTATTGCATGATCGATCTCGACAATTTCAAGCAGATCAACGACATGCACGGGCACTCCGCGGGCGATGCGGTGCTGGTGATCCTGTGCGAGCGGATCCGCGACCTGCTCCCGCGCGAGGCGCGGCTGGCGCGGCTGGGGGGCGATGAATTCGCCTTCGTCATGCCCTTTCCCGCCGGTCACGCCGACCGGGTCGACGATCTCGTCATCCGCCTGTTCGAAACCCTCGCCCAGCCCTTCCGCATGCCCGAGCTGACCGTCGATCTGACGCTCTCGATCGGGCTTGCCGCCGACCATGATGCCGACGGCACGATCGGCCTCGTGGTCGATGCCGCCACGCTGATGCACCGCGCGGACATGGCGCTCTATCAGGCCAAGAAGCAGGGCCGGAACCGCTACTTCTGGTTCGAGGCGAGCATGGAAAGCGAACTCAGGTTCCGCAACCAGCTCGAAACCGGCATCCGCCGCGGCCTTGCGCGCGATGAATTCCTGCCCTTCTACGAGCAGCAGGTAGACCTCCACACCGGCGCGCTGGTCGGCTTCGAGATGCTCGCCCGCTGGCGCTCGCCGCAGCTCGGCCTCATCAGCCCCGACATCTTCGTGCCCATCGCCGAGGAAATCGGCCTCATAAACGAGCTGTCGGAACGCCTGATGGAACAGGCCTTCGCCGATGCGAGTGAATGGGACGATTCGCTCACGCTGTCGGTCAACATCTCGCCGGTGCAGCTGCGCGATCCATGGTTCGCCCAGCGCGTTCTCAAGAAGCTGGTCGCCGCCGGTTTCCCGCCGCAGCGGCTCGAGATCGAGATCACCGAAAGCTGCCTGCACGAGAATATCGGCCTGGTGCGCTCAATGATCATGAGTTTGCGCAACCAGGGCGTGCAGATCGCGCTCGACGATTTCGGCACCGGCTATTCGAGCTTCGAGCAGCTGCGCAACCTGCCCTTCGACCGCATCAAGATCGACCGCAGCTTCGTGAGCGAGCTGAAGGAGCCGGGCAACCGCTCGCGGCTGGTCGAGGCAATCGTCTCATTGGGCCGCGGCCTCGATCTGCCGCTCACCGCCGAGGGCGTGGAAGACGAGGACATCCTCAACGCATTGAAATCGATGGGGCGTCTGAAGGCGCAGGGCTATTTCTACGGCCAGCCCGAGGATTCCGAAGGCGTGCGCACGAGGCTGCGCGCGGCGGGCCTGCTGACCGGCGCGGGCGGCGAAGGTGCCTCCGCAAGCCGCGCAGCGGGCGAGGACGAGCAGACGCTCTACCGCATCGCCCGGCCCTGAGACTGCCCCTAACACTGGACGCGCGCCCCTAGCGTGCATAGATGCACGCCCAGTGAGCACGACTATCCCCTTCATCAAGATGCACGGGCTCGGCAACGACTTCGTGGTGATCGACGCGCGTGCGGCTGCCATCCCGGCGATGACGCCCGCAGTGGCGCGCGCACTGGGTGACCGGCGGACGGGCATCGGGTTCGACCAGCTGATCCTTCTAGAACCGAGCGACGCCCAGGATTTCCGCGTGCGGTTCTTCAATTCGGACGGCAGTGAGATCGGCGCCTGCGGCAATGGCAGCCGCGCGGTGGCGCTGCTCCACGGCGCTCCTGCGACGGTCGAGACCGGCGGCGGGACACTCCGGCTCGAGCCGCTCGACGGCGGCGCGCGGGTCGACATGGGCGCGCCGCGCTTCGATTGGGACGCCATCCCGCTGGCCTTCTCGATGGACACCTTCACGATGCCCGTCGGCTGGGAAGACCTTGAGGACCCGATGGCCGTCAATGTCGGCAATCCGCACGCGATCTTCTTCGTCGATGACGCCGACGCGGTCGAACTCGACCGCTTGGGGCCGCTGATCGAGCATGACCCGCTGTTCCCCGAAAGGGTCAACGTCAATGTCGCCAGCCTTGCGGGGCCGGACCACCTGACCTTGCGCGTTTGGGAGCGCGGCGCGGGGCTCACCCGCGCCTGCGGCACCGGCGCCTGCGCCACGGCGGTTGCAGCGATCCGCCGGGGGCTGGTGAAGAGCCCGGTGCGGGTCACCCTGCCCGGCGGCGACCTCGTTATCGCGTGGGAGCCGGGTGGCACGATCCTGATGAGCGGGCCAGCCACGACCAGCTTTCGCGGCACGTTCGACTGGGACGACTACGCAGCGGGGACCGCGGGTTGAACGCCCCGCACATCATCAGTCTCGGCTGCCGCATGAACATCGCGGAGAGCGAGCGGATGCGCGCGATGCTCGCGGGCGAACACGACCTTGTGGTGGTCAATTCCTGCGCCGTCACCGCCGAAGCGCTGAGCCAGACCCGCAAGGCGATCCGCCGCGCGCGGCGCGAGCACCCCGCCGCGCGGCTTGTCGTGACCGGCTGCGCGGCGGAGATCGACCGCGCGCAGATCGGCGCGATGGCGGAAGTTGACGGGCTGGTGGCCAATGCCGCCAAGCTCGATCCGCGCAGCTGGAACGTGCCGCTCGAAGCCCCGCCCATCGCCCCGGCGCGCACCCGCGCCTTCATCGCGGTGCAGAACGGCTGCGACCATGCCTGCACCTTCTGCATCATCCCCCAAGGCCGGGGCGCGAGCCGTTCGCTGACCGTCGCGCAGGTGCTCGCCGAGGTCGAAGCCCATCTGGCCGCGGGTGCGCAGGAGGTGGTGCTGACCGGGGTCGACCTCACCTCGTGGGGCCATGATCTGCCGAATGCCCTGCGTCTCGGCGCGCTAGTCGAGGCGATCCTTGCCGCTTTCCCCGCCCTTCCCCGCCTGCGCCTGTCCTCGGTGGACGGGATCGAGATCGATCCCCTGCTGTTCGACCTGCTGGCGGGCGAGGCGCGTGTGATGCCGCATCTCCACCTCAGTCTGCAGCACGGCGCTGACCTGATCCTCAAGCGCATGAAGCGCCGGCACAGCCGCGCCGATGCGGTGGAACTGGTCGCAAGGCTCAAGGCGCTGCGTCCCGACATCGCCATCGGCGCCGACCTCATCGCGGGCTTCCCGACCGAGGGCGCGGGCCATCACGCCGCCAATCTCGCGATCATCGACGAACTCGACATCGTCCACGCCCATGTCTTCCCCTACTCCCTCCGCCCCGGCACTCCCGCCGCGCGCATGCCGCAGGTCGCGCGCGAGGTGGTCAAGGCCCGCGCTGCAGAGCTTCGCGCCCGCGCCGCCGAACGCCGCGCCGCGTGGCTCGCCGGGCTTGTGGGCGAAACGCTCCACGTCCTCGCCGAAAGAGGCGGCACGGGCTATGCCCCCAATTACGCACCCGTCGCCCTGCCCTCCGGCTCGGCGCCCGGCACGATCACCGACGTGACCCCAAGCGGCCTGAGGGAGGGCCTGCTCGTATGAGTGAAACCAGCTGGACCCAGCGATTGTTCGGGGGCTTTGCCAAGACCTCCGAGCGGCTGAGCGCCAATCTGCCCGGCAGCAGCGGCGGCACCGCCAAGCTTGACGACAAGACCCTCGACGAGGTCGAGGACGCGCTGATCCTCTCCGACCTCGGCCCGTCGGCGGCCGCCCGCATCCGCGCGCGGCTTTCGGACAAGCGCTTCGGGCTCGAGATCACCTCGCGCGAATTGAAGGAAGCGGTTGCCGAGGAAATCGCCGCGATCCTGCGGCCCGTGGCGAAACCGCTCGAAATCACCGCCTTCCCGCGCCCGCAGGTGATCCTCGTGATCGGCGTCAACGGCAGCGGCAAGACCACCACCATCGCCAAGCTCGCGCACCTGTTCCAGGAGGACGATTACGGCGTGCTGCTGGCGGCCGGCGACACTTTTCGAGCTGCCGCGATCGGACAGCTCGCCACCTGGGCAGGGCGCATCGGTGTCGATCTTGTGAGGGGCCCTGAAGGCGGCGATCCGGCGGCGATCGTGTTCGACGCGGTCAAGCAAGCAACCGACACCGGGATCGACGCGCTGATCGTCGACACCGCCGGGCGCCTCCAGAACAAGAAGGAGCTGATGGAGGAGCTGGCCAAGATCCGCCGCGTGCTCGGCAGGCTCAACCCCGAGGCGCCGCATGATGTGGTGCTGGTGCTCGATGCCACCAACGGCCAGAACGCGCTTTCGCAGATCGACGTCTTCAAGGAGGTCGCGGGTGTGACCGGGCTCATCATGACCAAATTGGACGGCACCGCGCGCGGCGGCGTGCTGGTCGCCGCGGCCGAGCAATATGGCCTCCCCATCCACGCCATCGGCGTCGGCGAGAAGATGGAGGACCTGCGCCCCTTCGACCCCGACCTCGTCGCGCGCGTGATCGCAGGAGTGGCGTGATGAGCGAGAACGAAACCAGGAAGGCCGCCTCCAGCTGGCTCAATGTCGCGGTCGATTACGGCCCTTTGCTGGTGTTCCTCGGCGTCTACCGCTGGAACGCGCCGGCCGAGCCCAATGCGGTGAGCGAAGTCGCCGCGATCATCGCTGGCACCGCCGCCTTCATGGTCGCCGCGGTCGCCGCCCTGGCGATCTCCAAGTGGCGCCTAGGCAAGGTCTCGCCGATGCTGTGGTTCTCGACCGCGCTGATCGTCGGCTTCGGCAGCCTCACCATCTTCTTCGGCGATCCGACCTTCGTGCAGCTCAAGCCGACGATCATCTATGCCAGCTTCGGCGTGGGGCTCCTGGTCGGCTATGCCACGGGCCGCGCGCTGCTCAAAATCCTGCTCGAAGCCGCTTTCGAGGGGCTATCCGAGGAAGGCTGGCTCAACCTGTCGCGCAACTGGGGGGTGTTCTTCCTGCTGCTGTCAGGGCTCAACGAGGCCCTGCGCGCGCAGCTGGATTTCGAGGGCTGGCTGTGGGCCAAGATCTGGGTGTTCCTGCCGGTCACCTTCCTCTTCACCTTCAGCCAGATCCCGCTGCTCTACCGCCACGGGATGAGCTTTGAGGACGCTGAGGACGCCGGGGACGAGCCGCCGACTGTCGGCTAGATCTCCACTTGGCTCCCCAGCTCGACCACGCGGTTGGTCGGCAGGCGGAAGAACGCCATCGCGCTCGCGGCATTGCGCAGCATCCATGCGAACAGCTTCTCGCGCCAGATCGCCATGCCAGGCTTGCTCGAGGGCAGCAGGGTCTGGCGCGACAGGAAGAAGCTCGTCTGCATCATGTCGAAGGCGCCGTCGCACAGGTCGAGCGTGCTCAGCAGCTTGGGCACGTCGGTCTCTTCGAGGAAGCCGCAATAGATCGTCACCCGGTAGAACCCGTTGCCGAGGCTCTTGCACTCGTAGCGCTTCGCCTCCTCGACATAGGGCATGCCGCGCACCTGCACGGTGAGGATCAGCACCCGCTCGTGCAGCACCTTGTTGTGCTTGATGTTGTGGAGCAGCGCCGAGGGCACGCCAGAATTGGTCGAGGCCATGAACACCGCTGTCCCCGGCACGCGGGTCGAGCTGCCATGCGCGCTCTTGGCGAAGATCTCGATCGGCAGCGAACCATCGGCCATGCTTGCGCGCATCAGCTCGCGCCCGCGCGACCAGGTGGTGAGCAGCGTGAAGATCACCCCGCCGATCAGCAGCGGCACCCACCCGCCGCTCGGCACCTTGATGAGGTTCGCGCCGAAATAGGCGACATCGACGATCAGGAAGGCGATCACCAGCGGCAGGCCCTTCCACAGCGGCCACTTCCAGAGCGAGAACAGTACGGCGGCCAGCAAGAGGGTGTCGATGAACATCGCGCCGGTCACCGCAATACCATAGGCTGCGGCTAGGTTGCTCGAGGACTGGAAGAACAGCACCAGCAGGATCACCATTACCATCAGGCCCCAGTTGATCACCGGGATATAGATCTGCCCCGCGGCTGCGGCGCTGGTGTGGCGGATCTCCATGCGGGGGATGAAGCCGAGCTGGATCGCCTGCTGGGTGAGGCTGAACGCCCCCGAGATCACCGCCTGGCTGGCGATGATGGTCGCAAACAGCGCGATGATGATCACCGGCACGCGCACGATGTCGGGGATCATCAGGAAGAACGGATCCTTGACCAGCGCCGCCGCAGCCTCGGGTGAGGTCTGCGACAGGATCAGCGCGCCCTGCCCCATGTAGTTGAGCATCAGTGCGGGGTAGACGAAGGTCAACCACGAGATGCCGATCGGCTTGCGGCCGAAATGCCCCATGTCGGCATAGAGCGCCTCGGCCCCGGTCACCGCCAGCACCACGCTGCCCAGCGCGACAAAGGCAACGAACCCGTCAGCTTCGAAGAACTTGAGCGCGTTCATCGGATTGATCGTGGCAAGAATGATCGAGGGGTCGGCGCTCAGATGCATCACGCCCAGCACCGCGAGCATGCTGAAATAGGTCAGCATGATCGGACCGAACAGCTTCCCCACCCGGTCTGTCCCGCGCGACTGGATCGCGAACAGGCCGAACAGGATCGCAACCGCCGTCGGCACGATCCACGGTTTGAAGCCGGGGACGATGTATTGCAGACCCTCGGTCGCGGACAGCACCGAGATCGCGGGCGTGATCATGCTGTCGCCATAGAACAGCGCGGTGGCGAAGACGCCGAGGAGGATCAGCGGGCCGGTCCAGGTCTTGGTCGCCGAGTTGCGCTTGATCAGCGCCAGCAGCGCCAGGCTCCCGCCCTCGCCGCCATTGTCAGCGCGCATCATGGTGAGGACGTATTTGATCGTCACCACCATCATCATCGACCAGAAGACGAGGCTCAGCACCCCGTGAATGTGATCGACGTCGGGCGGAATGCCGGGCGCGCCGTGGTGCGAGGCGAAGGTTTCGCGGAAGGCGTAGAGCGGGCTGGTGCCGATATCGCCGAACACCACCCCGATCGCGCCGATCGCGAGCTTGAGGCCGCCGCTGGAATGGCCGTGCCCGTGCCCGGAGGCGGCGCCCGAGGCGTCATCGGATGAAGAAACTGCGGTGCTGCTCATGATAATCGGATTTCCCGTATCCCCCCGGTACTGCCCATCCGGCGCATCAGACTCGGCGCCGGTAAGGCGGCGCGCCTAGCACTGCGCGTTCGCAGCCGCAATATGCCCTCGCAGTTTGACACATGCCGGTCTCGGGCCGGTCTCGCGCGGGCAGGAGGCGACCAAGCGCCTATTGCCCCTGCAGCATCGGCGCGCGGGCGATCATGTCATCCAGCCGCGCGACATCGGCCGCCAGCCCCTCGCGCCACGGCGCATCGGGGGGTGAACGGTCGAGCAGCCCTTTCCAGACATTGCGCGCGGCAACCACCTCGCCGCTCTGGAGATAGGCATTGCCAAGGAAATAGGCGGCGCCCGGGTGGCGCGGGTTGATCGCATCGGCGCGCGCGAAGGCCTGCACCGCGGCGGGCGTCACGAAGCCATCGGCATGGCCGACCAGCGCCAGACCGAGCGCGAGCCAGCCTTCCAGGTCATTCGGATTGTCCTTCAGTCCCTTCTGCAGCAGCCCCGCCGCATCGCCGAAGCGGCCCTGACGCGCGAAGGCATCGGAGGTGACGAGATAATCGGATGGGCGGCGGGTCTGGTCGAACAGCGCAGCGCGGCCCTCGACCATTGCGGTGCCCTGATCGCCCAGTTCCTCGGCGTGGTCCTTGGGCGCGGAAGGCGCGCCGGGCGAGCCCTGCCAGGCATAACCCGCAAGCCCGAACACCAGCACCGCGCCGAACAGCGTGAGGCCATGGCGCGGGAGCTTCATCACCAACACCGCAAAGGCGAAGGCGGCGAGCGCCAGCGCCGCCACTGCAAGCCATGCCCCGAGCATCTCGCCGTTCATGCCTTCGCTCCCGCGTCATCGCCGTCCGAGCGCCGCTTGCCGAGCCGCCGCAGCAGCACGCCCGCCACGATCAGGATCACCAGCAGGGGAATGGCGAATAACGGCCAAGTGGTGCTGCTCACCTCGGGCTCGTAGCTGACGTAATCGCCATAGCGCGCGATCAGCCAGCGGCGGATCTGGTCGGGGCTTTCGCCTGCGAGAATGCGGCTCCGGACCTGATGGCGCATGTCGCCTGCCATTGGCGCGTCGCTGTCGGCAATCGACTGCGACTGGCACGTAAGGCAGCGCAGCGTGTGCATCAGCGCGGAGGCCTTGGCCTCCAGTCTGGGATCGGCGAGCTGGTTATAGGCATAGGGCGCAGGCGGCATCGTATCCTGCGCGGCGAGCGGTAGCGCCAAGGCCGTCAGCACGAGCGCGAGCAGCCAGCGCATCATTTCGCCTTCTCCAGTTCCGCGAGCAGCGTCGGCACATCATCCGCACCGACATCGCCGATATGCTGGTAGCGGATCACACCCTTGCCATCGATCACGAAGGTCTCGGGCACGCCCGAGGAGCCGATAGCCAGCTGCACCTCTGAAATCCGATCGCTGCCGACGCGGGTGTAGGGATTGCCGTATTTCGCGAGGAAGCCAGCGACATCCTCGGGCTTGTTGCGGATCGCGATGCCGATGATCTCGACCCCCTGCCGTTGCAAGGCTTCGAGCTGCGGGGCCTCGGCGATGCAAGGAAGGCACCAGCTGGCCCAGATATTGAGGAGCTTGGGCTTGCCGGTGAAGTCCGACTTGGATGCGCCGGGCAGGCCTTCAAAGGCGGGCTGGAGCGCGAATTCGGGCAGCGGCTGGCCGATCATCGTGCTCTCGATGAGCTGGTCCTTCTCCTGCGTGAGCATATAGGCTGCCAGCCCCGCGAAGAAGGCGAACAGCGCGAGCGGGAGCCACAGGGTGAGCTTGCGCAAGGGGCGGCTCCTACTCGGCGGGCTGGGGCGTGGCCGCACCCAGCGCTTCGATATCGGCGCGGCGTTGCGTGCCCTTGGCAGTGGCGCTGCGGCGCTTGAGGTCGACCCGCACCCGGCCCGCAATCGCAAGGATACCGCCGAGGCCGATCAGCAGCCCGCCATACCAGATGAAGGTCACGAAGGGCTTCCACCAGATGCGGATCTGCCAGCGCCCGTCTTCGCCCTGGTTGCCGATCACCGCATAAAGCTGGCCGTTCCATTTGGTCAGCAGCGCGCTTTCCGAAGTCGATTGCGGCGGCGACCAGAAGCTGCGGGCCTGGGGGGTGAGGAACACCGGTTCGCCGCCATCCTGCCGCACTGCAAGCCGGGCTTCCATCGCGGTCCAGTTGGGTCCGGCAATCGGCGTGACAGCCTCGAGCGTCACCGCGAAATCGCCGATTTGCTCGGTCCCGCCCGGCGCGACGGCGGCGAGACGTTCCTCGGAGAAAGCGCC
>JAIYEK010000021.1 GCA_027487015.1 Erythrobacteraceae bacterium
AGGCTGGTGCCGATCAGCGGACGCCCGCCATCGACGATCCCGAAGCTGTAGCCGATCTCGTTCTCGGCGTTCATCTCGGTGCCGACGAGGCGCGCGAAGACCTGTTCCTCGGTCTCGCCGTTGGGGCCGTAGAGCCGGACGGTCCAGCGGTTCTCGCCGATGCGCAAGGGGACGTCTCCGAACACCCATTGCCCAGCCGCGTCGGCCTCGCGGGTGACGGCGACGAGGCGTTCCTCGTGCCACAG
Organism: Erythrobacteraceae bacterium; assembly: GCA_027487015.1. Lineage (GTDB taxonomy): Bacteria > Pseudomonadota > Alphaproteobacteria > Sphingomonadales > Sphingomonadaceae > Erythrobacter. Next base: position 246 of record JAIYEK010000021.1, read on the forward strand.
CTCGGCTTCCCAGCCTTGCGGGAGCGGGCCTGACAGGGTGATGGTGTCGACCAGATCGGCGCGCCATGGCGCGCGGCTGGAGATGACCAGCCCGCGCCCCGAGAGGCTGTCGGCGATCAGCGGCTGGGCGGGGGCGGCGATGTCGCCCAGCGCGAGGGCGCGGGCATGGAGGGGGCCGAGGAGGTCGGGCGTGTCGCGCGCGTCCGAGAGGGTGAAGCCGGGGGTAATGTGGCCTTCGCTCGTCAGCGCTAGGCCCAGCCGGCCCGCCATCCCGAACAGCCCGCCGCTTGCGAGGAGATTCGCCGAGAGCTGACGGCCTTGCGGGGTGATGCCGATCCCGGCGCCCAAGTCGGCGCTCCACAGTTCGGCGATCCGGTCTTGGCGGGGGAGCAAGGGGTAGACGGGGCTTGCGGTCTCGGGGCGCAGGCGGGCCTGCCGCTCCTCGCGGGCGAGCCGCATCAGCACCGGCAGCGCGGCGGTGGCGGTGAGGACGAGGCGCTGGCCGATCTTGTCATGGGCGAGCCTGAGGGGGAGGTAATCGGGCACGTCGGTGAGCGGCAGGCAATCGCCGCTCGGGCTCGGCAGCAGCGCGGCGGCGGGGATGGTGACCGTGCGGCGCGGCTCGGGGAGGGTGAGGGTGATGCCGTCCGGCCCACTCTCGTGTGCCAGCTCCAGCGCCTCGATCAGCGGGAGGACCGCGACGCAATCGCCCGCGCCGGGGCCCAGATCGTGCAGCGGGATGGTGTCGGCAATCAGCCTGCTGTCGCCGAAGAGGGCCGGAAGGGCGAGCCCGTCAGCGGCCTGACCGGCGCGTTCAGCAGCGGGATCGCTGCCGAACAGCCGGTCGAACAGGCCTCCGTCCTTGCCGGCGTCTTGTGCCCGAACCGGGGCAGGGGCTGCGACGGCCAGTCCTGCCGCGCATAGCAGCGGGGCCAGCCAGCGCAGCGGCCAGAGCGTTGGGCGGGACATGGGTGATTACCGAGACAGGACATCTGCTCAAAGCGCTGCGGTAAGGCTGGCGAGGCGCTTGCCCGCATTCGCCGGATCGGCGGCGTCGGTCGAGGTGTAGTCGATCCGCACCCGCTTGCCGGCCAGTGCCTTGCGGACTTCGGGCGGCAGCGGGACGATCACGTCGCGCTGCGTATTGGGGACATAGATCGCCACCCCGCGCACCACCCAGGCGGGCTCCTTGGCGCCTTCGGGCGTGAAGCTGACATCGCCATAGGTCGAGCGCGTGCCCGAGCGGGTCAGGCGCACCACCAGCTGATCGGGGGCCGTGTCGGCGATAGCAGCGCTGTCCATGGTGACGCTCGCCTCGAGCGCGCCGACGCGCAGGATCACAGGGATGGTGATCGAGCGGATCGCGACTAGTTCGATCGCAAGGCTATTGTCGGCGGGGCCGTCACCCGCAAGCGTGGCAGCGCCGGCGCTGACAGGCGCGGACATCAGGCGCAGGTGCGAGCGGTATTCGCCGGGCGCAAGGCCGGCAGGGGCGGTCGCCATGATGCGCACCACCTGGCGCGCGCCGGGTTCCAGCACCAGCTGGCGGGGGGAATAGCGCAGCTTGTCATCGGCGAAGAGCTCGCCCTCCTGCGGGGTGGGCGCGTCCTCGAGGCTGCCGTCGGCGTTCATCCGGCGGTTCTCGATCGCGATGCGGAAGGCGGCGGTTTCGGCGCCCTTGTTGACGAGCACGAGTTCGGTCGAGCGCGCCTCTGGGGTCAGCACCACGCGGGTGGGGGCGACCAGCAGTTCGGCGGCGGCAGGCACAGGAGCGGCGAGCGCCGCGACGAGCGCGGCGGCAAAGGGGAAACGGAGCATGGGGAAGACCTCACATTGGCAGGGGTGGTCTTGGGTGGGCAAACGCCCTCAAGTAGCAAAGCGATAGGGCAGCAAAGGCTGAGGGGATCGGGGAGCCGCGCGGGGGGTTGCGCGGCTCCCTTCACCCCCTGCCACGGAGGGCTTACTGGTATTCCACCGCGACGGTGAAGCTACCGGTGTACTTGCCTGCTTCCTGACGGACGCCAACGTCGAGCGTGCCGCCGACGGTGAAGCTGTCTTCACCCTTCAGGAGCTGGCCCTTGCTCTTCGAGCCCGAGAAGTCCGACACGAGCATGGCGGTGCCGTTCTCGTTGACGATCTTGATCTGCCGGGGGAGCGAGATGGTGTAGAAGGCGTCGGCTTCACCGGTCACCGCGAAAGCGGCGGCGGAGTGGTCGGCGGTGAGGCAGGTCAGCGCCGGGCCGCACTTGCGGCTGCCGTCGGCCAGGACGACGACCTTGTCGGCAACAGTCGTCGAAGGCGCGATGGTGCCGAAGTAGAGGTCGGTCACGTTGCTGATTTCGAGCGGGGCGATGATCTTCGCACCGGCGCCGGCGTCAGCCGACTGGGCCTGCGCCGAAGTGGCGGCGGCGAGCGAAGCGAAAACAGTCGCGAGGGCAATCATCTTGTTCATGTGTTTGGTCCCTTTTTGGTCTGGTCAAGTCCAGCGGCAGGGTTGCCGTGGCTGACCTCCAAATGGCGGATCGGCCGGCCTGCGTCTTGATAACGCAAGGCTAATTGCGCGCCCGGAAGGGTTAAGGCCACTCCTCGCGGGGATAGGGGCATACCCCGGGAGGATGGCTCACCTATACGAAAGGATAAGCTTTCCTCCCTATGGCCGGATTGTGCCGCACGCGCACGTGAACCATTCGGGGCTCACCAGACACCTGCCATTGACCGGACCATTGACCGCCATGATCGAGCCCGATTTCACCCTGCCCCCGATCCCGTTCGAGGAGCCCGAGCGTCTCGCCGCGCTGCACCGGTTGGGCGTGCTCGACACGCCGCCCGAGGACGAGCTCGACGTCATCACCCGGCTCGCGGCCGACCGTTTCGATGCGGCTCGCGCTGGTCAGCCTCGTCGACGAGGACCGTCAGTGGTTCAAGGCGCGCCACGGGCTCGAGGCGACCGAGACCTGCCGCGCTGACAGTTTCTGCGGGCACACCATTTGTGGTCAGGGCGTGATGGTGGTGCCCGATGCCGCCGCCGATCCGCGCTTCGCTCGCAATCCGCTGGTCACCGGCGAACCGCATATCCGCTTCTACGCCGGGGCGCCGCTGGTGCTCGCCGATCGCCATCAGGTCGGCACGCTGTGCGTCATCGACAGTTCCCCGCGCGAGGGCTTCTCGCAGCGCGAGGCCGAGGCGCTTCAGCTGATGGCGCGCCAGGTTGTCACACTGCTCGAAGGGCGCGCGGCGCGGCAGCAGCAGCGCATCGCCCAGCTGATCGCCCAGACCACCACTGACGCCTTCGTCTGTGCCGATGCGCACAGCCGCATCATCCTGTGGAACCGCGCCGCCTAGGCGATGTTTGGTTGGAGCGCCGCCGAGGCGCTGGGGCAGAGCCTCGATCTCATCATCCCGCACGTCCACCGCCAGGGCCACCACGCCGGGGTCGCGCGGCTGCGGGCGAAGGGCCCGATCAAGCTGGTCGGCAAGACGGTCGAAGTGCCCGCCTTGTGCAAGGCGGGGCACGAATTCCCGATCGAACTGAGCCTCGCGATGTGGCCCGAAGAGAACGGCGATCCTGAGGCGCCTGCCGGTTTTGCCGCGATCATCCGCGACATCTCCGCGCGCAAGCTCGCCGAGGCCGAACAGGATGCGACCAAGGCCGATCTCGCCCGGCAGGTCGCCGCGATCGAGGCCTCGGACGACGGGATCGCGCTGACCGATCCCGAGGGCTATTTCATCGCCATGAACCGCGCCCATGCGGCGATGTTCGGCTATGCGGATGTCGCCGCGCTGATCGGCTTGCCGTGGAACATGCTCTACAGCGCCGAGGAGGCCAAGCGCATCAGCGAGGAGGCGATGCCGGTGCTGTTCGCGCAGGGCCAGTGGCGCGGCGAGACGCAGGGCAAGAAGGCCGACGGCAGCCCGATCGAGCAGGAAGTCGCGCTCTCGCTGACGCCCGAGGGTGGGATCATGTGCATCACCCGCGACGTCGGCGACCGGCGTGCGATGGAGCGCGAGAAGGGCCGCCTGCGCGAACAGCTGATGCTGGCGCAGCGGCAAGAGGTGGTCGGCCAGCTCGCCAGCGGGATTGCGCATAATTTCAACAATCTGATCGCCGCGATCTCGGGCACGGCCGAATTGCTGCGGCATATCGACGACAACCGCGTGCGCCACCATGCCTTGCGCATCCAGTCGGCCGCGACCACCGCTGCGGGTCTGGTCGAGAAGCTGCTGACGCTTGGCCGGCGGGTGCCGCACCCGCGGCTGGTCGACCTCAGGCGCACGGTGTGGGACGTGCGCGATCTGGTCGCGCCGAGCCTGTCCGATTCGCTCCACCGCATCGAGCTCGAACTGCCCTCCGCGCCGCTGATGGCCCGGACCGACGACACCGAACTCAATCAGGTGGTATTGAACCTCGTGCTCAACGCCCGCGACGCACTGCGCCCCGGAGAGACCGCGCGGATCAAGCTCGAGGTGCTGAGCGCGGAAGGTTATAAGCCGTCCGGGCAGATCGTCCTCGGCAGCGTGCTCGAAGTGCCCGCCGCGCTGATCCGCGTCAGCGACACCGGCATCGGGATTGCGCCGGAAGATCTCGAACAGGTGTTCGAGCCGTTCTTCACCCACAAGGGCGAGGCCGGGACCGGCCTTGGCCTAGCGGTGGTCGCGGGGATCATCGCCAGCAATAATGGCGCGCTCGCGATCCAGTCGTGGCCCGAATGCGGGACGGTGTTCGAGATCTGGTGGCCGCTCGAACCTTTCGGCGCTGCCGAGGGCGATGCGGGGCACAGGCCCGCCGCGCAGCCCGGAACCGGCATCCTCGGAAAGGCGGTGCTGGTGGTCGACGACAACCCCGCGGTGGTCGATACCATCGCCGACATGCTCGAACAGGTCGGGGTGGAGGCGGGGCCCTGCGTCGATCCGCGCGATGCCGTCGCGATCATCCGCGAGGACCCGGCGGCTTGGGATCTGGTGATCACCGATTACGACATGCCCGGCATGAACGGCGCGGCGCTGGCCAAGGCGCTGCGCAAATACCGGCCCGACTTGCCGATCCTGCTGCTGACCGCGCTGCCGCGTGTCCACCAGCTCCACAAGGGCCCCAATGACCTCTTCGACGGCGTGCTGGGCAAGCCGACCACTGCGGCGCGGCTCGCAGGGGCGGCCGCCGCAGCCATCGCTGCCGCGCAGGAAAGGACCACATCATGCGCATCCTGATTGCCGACGACCACGAATTGCTGCGCGACGTGCTGCGCTCCTACCTCGAGGCCGAGGGGGGCTTTGCGGTCGATACCGTCGCCGATCTGCCGCAGGCGCTGACCGCCATTGCCGAGGCCGCGCCGCCCTATGACCTGGTGGTGCTCGATTACGGGATGCCCGGGATGGACGGCTATGCCGGGCTCGACGCAGCGCTGGCGGCAAACTTCGGGCGCCCGGTCGCGCTGATGAGCGGCCTTGCCCCGCCGGGAGTGGCCGAGCGGGTGCTGGATTCGGGCGCGGCGGGCTACCTCCCCAAGACCTTGCCCGCGCGCTCTCTGGTCAACGCGATCCGCTTCATGGCGGCAGGCGAGACCTACATGCCGATCGATCTCCACCGCCCCTCACAGGCGCCCGAGCCCGAGACTGGCGGGCTCTCCCCGCGCGAACGGCAGGTGCTCGCCGGGCTATGTGGCGGCCACGCGAACAAGGAGATCGCGCGCGATCTGGGCCTGCGCGAGCCGACCATCAAGCTCCACGTCAAGCTGATCTGCCGCAAGCTCGGTGCGCGCAACCGCACTCACGCGGCGATGATCGCGCGCGAGCGGGCGATCTGCTGAACCCTACCAGTCGCCCCGCGCCATCGCCGCCTGCCGCGCCGCCTCGCGCGCGCTGTCCATCGGCGGCGGGCAGAGCTCCGCCATCGAGGGTAGGGGACCGCGCGGTTCATAGGTGGCGATGATCGCGCCGTGCGCTCCGGCGCGCTGTTCCACTAGAGCGAGCAGCCCCGGCTGCGTCCCTTCGCCGAAGAGCCGCTTTCCCTTCCCCAGCACTGCCGGGTAGATCATCAGCGTCAGCCGGTCGATCAGCCCGGCGGCGAGCAACGGCGGGTAGAGCGTGCTTGATCCCTGAATGACCAGATCGGGCCCTTCGCTTTGCTTCAATGCGGCGATGTCGTCGATCCCGCCAAGGTGGTGGCTATTGGCCCAGTCGAGCAGCGGCGTGCCGCGCGAGAGCACGTATTTGCGGCAGGCGGTGAAGGCGCTGGCCATCGGGCCGTTGCCCTCGGCCTCCGGATCGACATAGGGCCAGTAGCCCGCGAAGATATCGTAGGTGCGCCGCCCGAGCAGCAGGTCGTAGTCGCGGCCGAACAGGCGGTCGACCTCATCGCCCACGTCGGGGTCCCACAGCCCGAACACCCACCCGCCCGCGGTAAAGCCGCCGGTCGTGTCCTCCTCGACCCCGCCGGGACCCTGGATCACCCCGTCGAGCGAGATGAAAGCGGCTGCATGGATTGTGCGCATCAACCATCACCCCGGCGGGCCGCGTCGATCGCGGCGACGTCGATCTTCTGCATGGTCATCATCGCCTGAAAGGCACGCGCCGCTTCCTCTCCGCCGGCGGCCAGTGCTTCGGTGAGCGTGCGCGGTGTGATCTGCCAGCTGAGCCCCCAGCGGTCCTTGCACCACCCGCAGTCGCTCTCCTTCCCGCCGTTGCTGACGATCGCATTCCAGTAACGGTCGGTTTCCTCCTGGTCCTCGGTCATCACTTGGAAGCTGAAGGCCTCGGTGTGCGGAAAGGCCGGGCCGCCGTTCAATCCGAGACAGGGGATGCCGAGCACGGTGAATTGCACGGTCAGCGCGTCACCCGCCTTGCCGGTCGGAAAATCGCCCGGTGCGCGGTGAACGGCATCGACGCGGCTGTCGGGAAAGGTCGCGGCATAGAAACGTGCCGCTTCTTCCGCCGTGCCGTCATACCACAGGCAGATGGTGTTCTTCGCCGTCATGTCTCGTCCCCCATGTCGACCACAGGGACAAAGCCGCCGAAGATCATCCGCTTGCCATCGAACGGCATACGATTGGAGGCCTGGTCGATGCGCGGGTCGTTGAAATCGGGGCTCATCATCTTGGCAAAGGCGGCGTCGCGGGTTGCCTTGTCGGGCCATTCGACCCAGCTGAAGCAGATGCTTTCCTCGGCGGTGGCATCGACCGCACGGCGGAAATCGGTGACCTTGCCTTCGGGGACATCGTCACCCCAGCATTCCACCACCCTGAGCGCGCCCAGTTCCATGAACAGGCCGTCGGCCGTGCTCGCGTGATCGATGAAGGCTTGGCGGTTCTCCGTCGGTACCGGAATCACAAATCCGTCGACATACATGCTGTTTCTCCTCCGCTCGCGTGCCGCCTTGGCGACTCGCTCCCTTGCGCCTTGTCCGGCCAGTGGTTACTTTCGTCAACAATGACGTTACACAAAGTAACCAAAAACGCGACGAGCCGAGGCTCGTCAGCCGTCACCGGCCATGGGCGATGGTACAATGACGCCTGCGGCACCGCCTTCGGGCTCGAGGTCATCGGCGAGCGCTGGGCGCTGCTGGTGGTGCGCGAGCTGATGCTGGGTGCGCGGCGATTTTCCGATCTGCGCGCCAGCCTGCCGGACATTTCAGCCCGGGTGCTGACCGAACGCTTGCAGGCGCTCGAAGCGGCAGGCGTGCTGGCGCGCCGCACGCTGCCGCCGCCGGGCAAGGCGCAGGTCTATGAGCTCACCGCTTGGGGCCTTGCCGCCGAACCGCTCATTCAGGAGCTCGGCCGCTGGGCCGCGCAATCCACCGCGCATGATCCGCGCCTGCCGCTGTCCGCGGTGTCGCTGATGCTTTCCATGCGCACCATGCTCGACCGCGATGCCTGTGCCGCCTTCACCGGTCGCATCGGCTTCGTGATCGGCGAGGAGAGCTTCCTTGCCGAGCCGCAGGGGCGCGAACTGCCGATCCGGCGCGCGGAGGTCGATGGCACCGACGCGGTGTTCCGCGCACCTTCCGCCGATGTCATCGCGGCCGGGATCTATGCCGGCGTTCCATGGGAGGAACTCGAGGCCGCCACCGGCCTCGCGATCACCGGCGACCGCGCCCGCGCGCTGCGCTTCGCCAGCCTGTTCAGCCTGCCCCCGCCGCTCGCCTGACGCGGCCAGCGCGCCCGCGACCACGCTGGGCGAGGGGCCGGTTGCACCCAACACAACATAGGTGAGGGCGCATTCCTCCCACCCTGTCAGGGCATGCACCTGTCGAAGCAAAGCGGCACGCGGCCGGCCAGCGGTCGCGGGTGCGCATGGCCTCTCTCGGCAAGGAGACTGTGAATGAACCTAATCCTGATCATCATCGTCGGAGGCATCCTCGGCTGGCTCGCCAGCATGGTGATGCGCACCGATGGCCAGCAGGGCATCTTCCTTAACATCGTCGTCGGCGTGGTCGGCGCATTGCTTGCCGGTTTCCTCATCAATCCGCTGATCGGCGGCGGAACCATCACTCAGGGCGATTTCTCGATCAGCGCGCTGGTCGTCTCGTTCCTCGGTGCGGTCGTTTTGCTGGCAATCATCAACCTCTTCCGCCGCGGCTCGATGCGGTAAGTCTAGGAGCACTAAGCATGAAGAAAATCACGACATTTGCCGCCGCCGTTGCTCTGGCCGGCCTCGGCCTTGCGGGCTGCGACAGCCCGGCTGAACAAAAGGCCGAAGAAACCGCCGACGCTGTCGAAGCGCAGGGCGAAGCCACCGCCGATGCGATGGAAGAGCGCGCGGACCAACTCGACCCGGTCACCGACGGGGTGGATTCGCCCGCCGAGCAGAACCTCGAGAACAAGGCCGAGGCCGTGCGCGAAGGCGCCGACGCCAAGGCCGAGAAGATCGAAGATCAGGCGGACACGCCGCCGCAATAGATGTGTTCCATGACCGGGCGGCGCGGGGTCCGAGGCACACTCCCTGCGCTGCCCTCATGCGGCCCCGTTTCCTTTCCGGAAACGGGGCCGCAGCTTTATGTCAGGCCTCTTCGGGGAGCATCTCGCCGCTGGCGATGATCTCGCGCATCGCTGCCCGCCCGCGGTTGATCCGGCTCTTGACCGTGCCGAGCTTGCAATCGGCCGCTTCGGCAGCCTCCTCGTAACTCAGCCCAGCGCCCGCGATGAGCATCAGCATCTCGCGCTGGCCTTGCGGCAAGCGCTGCAAGGCGCCTTCGAGATCGGCGACGTGGATGCGTTCTTCCTGATCGGGGGCCTGGACCAGGATCCGCTCGGCCGCCTCGGGCTCCCACGCCACCAACCGGCTCTGCTTGCGAATCGCGTTGTAAAACTGGTTGCGCAGGATCGTGAACAGCCACGGACGGAACTTGCTGCCCGGCAGGAAGGTATGTCGTGAGGACCAGGCGCGAACCATCGTCTCCTGCACCAGATCGTCGGCCATCGCCATGTCGCGCTGGCGGCACAGCGACCGGGCGAACCTGCGCAGCGCAGGCAGCGATGCGGTCATCTCGGTGGTGAAGCATTGCGGCGGCTGGTCAGGGGCGATCTGGTAGGCTGGCTTGTGCATGGCACCGTGTCCTTGTGTCCCGCCCCCTGGCATCCTTGTCGGCGACCTCGGCGGCAGGTTCCCTAAACTCGGCAAGGATTTGTGCGGGAGAGACGCCGGCGCGGCGCGAGCGCGGCGCGGGCAGGGCCGGCGTTAAAGCGAGTCATTGGCCTATGTGAATTCGCGCCCCGACGCGCTCGCCTATCATCGCAGCCCAATCCGCCCCCAAGGGCGCTCAAGCGAAGGATCGATCAATGCGATTAGGACTGATGATGGCGGCGAGCCTGCTGACGCTTGCGGCCTGCAGCGGGCGCGGGGCTGAGGACGATGCGGTAGCGACCGCCACCGGCGACGCGATGGCGGGCAGCAATGCCGATGCCGACGGCGCCTTCGCCGAGGCGCCGCCGAACGCGCAAGGATTTGCCAGCGCCATGGCGATGTCGGACATGTACGAGATTGCCGCCGCGCGCCTTGCCCTGAAGCACGCCGAGGGCACCCCGACCCGCGCGTTCGCCCAGATGATGATCACCGATCACACCGGCGGCTCGAAGGCGTTGAAGGATGCGATCGCCGCCTCGGGCCAGACGCTGGCGATGCCCGACAAGCTTGATGGCGAACACCAGGCGCAGATCGATGTCCTCGCCAGCATCGACGGCCCCGATTTCGACCGCGAATACATCAACCAGCAGACCGCCGCGCACCGCAAGGCGCTCGGCCTGCTCAAGGCCTATGCCGGCAGCGGCGATACCGCCGAACTGCGCCAATTCGCCCAAAGCGCGATCCCGACGATCCAGAAGCACGCCGACTGGCTCGACCACAATTCCCCTGTCCCCCGCGCGACAGGCGCGACGCCGGGTATGGGCGTGGACGCCACGCCTGCGCCTAGGTGAAGAACGCCGATGGCGCGCCTGCCGCAAGCGCCCGGAGGCCCTCGAGAACCGCCTCGGGACTCTCGAGCATACCGTCGGCATGGGCCGCGATCCGCCGGCCGACCGCCAGCCCGCGCCCGCCCAGCGCGCGGGCGGCGGTGATGGCGGCGATATCGGTGAAGTCGTCGCCGATATAGAGCGGGGCAGCGCCCCGGAACGGCGCGAGCGCCATGATTGCGTGCACCGCATCGCCCTTGTCCGCGCCCGGCAGGCGCAGTTCGAACACCATCTCGCCCTCCTGAATGGCCAGATCATGCGCCGCCGCGCAGTCTTCGGCCCAGGCCTTCACCGCAAGCCGCAGGCGGGGCGCGAGGCGGTAATGGATCCCGAGACCGTAGTTTTTCAGCTCAAGCACCACGCCCTGCGCCGCGCCGAAATGCGCGTCGGTGGCGCGGGCGAGGCGCGGGAAGACGCCAGCCGGCGGGGGCGCGCGGCGGTGGCCGTCATGGCGCAGTTCGAGCCCGTGGCTCGCCGCGACCGTCACCGGCCACAGCGCGCGGCCCCACAGCGCATCGAGCTGTTCGAGCGAGCGCCCGCTGATGATCGCCAGCCGCCCGTCGAGCCGCTCCAGCGCTGCGGCGACAAGCGTGCGCAATTCATCGCTCACGATGGCTGCATCGGGGGTGGGGGCGGTGGGGACCAATGTGCCGTCGAAATCGAGCAGCAGCGCGAGGGGGGACGTCATCGGGCCGGCTCCGGCTCTGGCTCCGGCTCGGCGGCGCGGATGTGGTCGAGCGTTGCGCCTGCGGTCAGGCCGTGGACCGTCGCCGACAGCGCAATCGTCACCAGCACCACCAGCCACAGGTCGGCCAGCATCGCTATCGGCGCGATCCCGGCGGCGAAGGCGAGATAATAGAGGCTGCCGATCCCGCGCACACCGAAGGCCGCGGTGACGAGCCGGTCGCGCGGCGGCAGGTCCGTGCCCAGCAGCGAGAACCAGCCGATCAGCGGCCGGATCACGAAGACCAGCGCGGCGGCGATGGCGACATGCTCCAGCCGGATGTCGGCGAGATAGGTGCCCAGCGCCGCGCCCACCATCAGCAGCAGCACGGCCGTCAGCGCATGCTCGATGGCGAGGTTGAAGAGGTGGAGGTTGCCGTGGAAATGGTGGCTCCCCTCGATCCGGCGGAACACCATTCCCCCCACGAAACAGGCGATGAAGCCGTAGCCGTGGATCCATTCGGCGAGCCCGTAACACACGAACACCCCCGCCAGTGCCAGCACCCCGGATGCGGTATCGGCGAGCACGTTCCTCGCCGGCCAGCGGAACACCATCTGCCCGAGCAGCCACCCCACCATCGCGCCCGCCAGCGTGCCGGCGAGGATCCGGTAGACGAGATCATAGGCGAGCCAATTGACCGCCTCGGTCGATGTCAGCCCGGCGATGGCCGCAAGCGCAAGGTAGACGAAGGGGAAGGCGAGGCCATCATTGAGCCCCGCCTCGGTGGTGAGGGCAAACCGCACCGGATGCTCGCCGCCTTCGGTTGGCGGGCCGACCTGCACATCGCCCGCCAGCACCGGATCAGTCGGCGCGAGCACCGCGCCCAGCAGCAACGCGCTCGCCAGCGGAAAGCCTGCGGCAAGCCCGACCAGCGCCAGTGCACCAATGGTCAACGGCATGGCAACGACCAGCAGACGACATGTCGACGACCAGCGCGCAAACGGCCTCACCACGTCGAGCCGCATTCCGGTCGCGAACAGCGCGACGATCACTGCCATTTCGCTCAGAATCTCCCACCACTCGGGATCGGCGATCGGCTTGAACAAGAGCGGGGCATCAGGGATGGCCAGCGCGCAGGCACCGCCGATCAGGATCAGCAACGCCGATGCCGCCGGCTCGCGGCCCGAGACGAATCGCGGGAGCCAATAGGCAAGGATGATCGCGGCGCCTGCGAACAGCAGGAATTGGTGATAGGACATCAATGTCTGGCTCTGCCGCAGGGGTCGGTAAAGGCGGTAGCCCCGGCCTTGCGGGCAGCGCCGAAGGCCAACACTAACGCGGGATAGGAACGCTGCCGGTGACGCCGCATGGGCGGCGCCGGACTGCCGATCCAAAAAACCCCGCCCATCGCTGGGCGGGGAGTTGATTTGGGGCAATGACCGGACGAAGTGGAAACCTAACGCGCGCCCAGTCACCGAGTCACCAGAGGGATCGGGATACCCTAAGGTAGGAAAAAGTCTGCCCGCCCCGTTCGCGGCACGCTCTAACCTAGTTTGTATCTGCGTGACTTGGAATATTTGGGGTGGCCCGCGCCCATTCCCATGTTGAAGCGCCGCGCTGAGCGCAGCGGCGCACCGCGCCGGGGCGCTCCCGACCGATCAGCGATCCGGACGAATTTCGCAAAAACAAACCTTTGTTATTGCCAGAATCGACGAACCGAGCGCGAGCATGCATGATTTTTCTTGCGAGGGATTCGCGAAGACTTCTACGGCATAGCGCAGGGTTTTCGGGGTGAGCCGCAAGGATTCGACACTTAAGGTAACTTTTGATCGGGATATGGTCAGAGAAACGGCGCAAAGTGCAATTCTCGCAACACGCCCCAAGGAGCACGCCTATGTTCAATGCCTTTCTGCTGCGACTTATGCATGCGTCTGAACTGGGTGATCAGGAAATCCAGGCGGTCGAAGAACTGTGCCGCCAACCCCGCGACGTCGGTGCGAAGAAGTATCTCTCGCGCGATGGCGACGAGATGCATTCCTTCCCGATCATCCTCAGCGGATGGGCGGCGCGTTACCAGATCCTGCGCAACGGCGCGCGGCAGATCACACGGCTGCTGCTCCCGGGCGATGCCTTCTACTTCGATTGCTCGCCTGACGGCATTGCGATCGAAGAGGTCATCACCCTGAGCCCTTGCAAGATCGTCAACATCGCCCACGCCGACATGCGCCGGCTGATCGATCGCTTCCCTGCCATCGGAGAAGCGATGCGGTCCTATGGCGGCATGGAGAACGCCGTGCTGGCCTCGTGGGTGGTCAATGTCGGCCGCCGCGACGCGCTCGAGCGGATGGCGCATCTGATCTGCGAGACGCATTACCGACTCTCGCTGGTCGATGCGCACCAAAGCCAGCAGATCTTTTTCCCGCTCACGCAGGATGATCTGGCCGACGTGCTCGGCCTCACCCCGGTGCACATCAACCGCAAGCTCCAGCAGCTGCGGCAGGAAGGGCTGATCTCGCTGCGTTCCAAGCAGCTCACGATCCACGACCTGCGCACCTTGCAGCAGATTGCGGGCTTCGATCCGTCCTACCTCGCCCCGCGGGTTCAGACCGTGCGCGAGCGCGAGCGGCTCAGGGTCATCGCCGCCTGACCTGTCGCCGCGTGGCCAGAGCCGCCTCTAGCGGGCGCTCTGGCTCGCGTGGGCGAGCGCGGCCTTGATCCGCGCGGCATCGGCGGGCTTGGTCAGGTAGCCGCTGCCCGCCAGATCATCGGGCAGCATCGCGGCATCATAGCCGGTCAGGAACACGAACGGGATCGCGCGGGCCTTCAGATCGCGCGCGAAATCGAACGACAGCCCGTGGCCGAGATTGATGTCGATCAGCACCGCATCGATCCGCCCCTCCTCGAGCAGGGCCGACAGATCGGGGACCGTCGCCGAGATCGCGATCACCTTGGCGCCCGCCGCTTCGAGCAGCTGGCGGCAATCCTGCGCCTGGTAATAATCATCCTCGAGAATGACGATGCGGTGGCCTGATAGGGTACGGTCGGTCATGCGGCGCTCCTGTCAGGATCGCGGATCGAGAATGCTGCCGGCGTCAACCAGCGGGAATTCAAGCTCGGCAAGAACGCCGGTGTCATGGACCGCAAACCGCCCATGCCCCTGGAGCTCGTAAGGCACGCGCTCCTCGATCAGCTTGCGGCCGAAGCCCTTGCGGTTCTGCTTGGTCTTGCGCAGCTGCGCGGTCTCCTGCCAGCGCAGGCTCACCCATTGCTTGTCGCCGCGCTGCTCGGACGACCACACGATCCGGATGTAGCCGGTATCGCCCAGCGCGCCGTATTTGATCGAATTGGTGGCGAGTTCGTGGATCGCCAGCGTCACGATCTCGGCCGCGTGGGGGGAGAGCGCGATTTCCGGGCCATCGACATGGCACTGGTCAGGCTGGACGGCGTGAACCAGCAACTCCTCGCGCACCAGTTCGGCCAGGTCCACGCTGCTTCCGGGCGAGCGGGTGAGGGTGCTCTGGGTGCGGCCCATCGCCTGCAGGCGGCCGATCAGGTGATCGACATATTCGTCGACATGGCGGTGGCTGGGCGCAGACAGCCGCGCGACCGAGCGGACCATGCCGATGAGGTTCCTCACCCGGTGCTGCAATTCGGCGACCAGCAGCCGCTGCCATTCTTCCTCGCGGCGGCGCTGGGTAATGTCGATCATCGCGCCGAGCATGCGCACCGGCTTGCCCGCCTCGTCAAACATGAAGCGCCCGCGCGCCGAGACCCAGAGGATATCGCCGGTGGGATGGCATACCCGGTATTCGTGGATATAATCCTCGCCCGTTTCCATCGCCTTGGCGACCCTGAGCTCGACTCCGGCAAGATCGTCGGGATGAACCCGATCGGCCCACCGTTCGTAGGACGGGATGACCTCGCCGACCGAATAGCCTTCGATCCGGTAATGTTCTTCGGACCAGAACATTTCGCCGGTTTCGACATTCCATTCCCACATCGCGACTTTGCCGATCTCGCTTGCAACCCGCAGCATTTCTGCGCCCTGGAACAATTGCTGTTCGGTTTGGCGGCGGGTGGTGACGTCGGTCGCCATGCCGAACCATTCGGTGATCGCGCCGCTTTCATCGAGCACTGGCACCGCGCGCGCCGCCAGCCAGACGATATCGCCGCCGGCCGTTCGCACGCGGCTTTCGATCTCCAGCGGCGCACGCCGGCGCACCGCATCGGCAAGCCCGGCCTCGACCGCCGCGCGGTCACCATCGGGCACGAAATCCTCGACCCAGTTGCGCTCTTCCCCGACATCGCCAAGCAGAGGCTTGCCGCCGACCTGCTGCATCAGCGTGCATTCGGGGTTCATGCGGAAGATGAGGTCCGAGCTCGCCTCGATCAGCGAATGGAGGCGGTTTTCGGAGTGCCGCAGCGCCAGCTCCATCGCCTTGCGCTTGCCGATATCCTCGAACAGGATTCCCAGCAGATAGGGCGCGGTCTCGCCGATCGGGAAGGCGTAGACATCGAACCAGCGGTTCATCGCCTCGGACTTGCTCTCGAACCTTTCGGCCACGCCGGTCTGCGCGATGCGGCCATAGGCGGCGACCCACTTGTCCTCGATATCGGGCTCGAGCTCGCGCATGGCCTTGCCGACCGGATTGACGAGGCCGGTCTGCTCGACAAAGGCGCCGTTGACCTCGATGAACCGGTAATCGACCGGGCGGTTGTCGGCATCGAAGACCACCTCGATGATGCAGAAGCCTTCGTCGATGGCATCGAACAGCAGCTTGTAGCGCGCATCCGCCTCGCGCCGCTTTTCGCGGGCCTGGTGTTCGCCGGTGATGTCGCGGATGCGCGCCATGATCGCGCGGCGCCCGGCGTATCGCAAAGGGGTCAGCACGACTTCATAGAAGCTCGGGCTCTGGCCGCCTTCGCGCACGAGCACCGCGGGCGTATCGCTCAAGATCACGCGTTCCAGATCGGCCGTCCAATGCGCCAGCATCTTGGGAAAGTGCTGGCCGAGGGCTTGGCCGGTAAGGTCCCCGGTCCCGAACATCGCGCACAAGGCCGGATTGATGGCGAGATAGCGCCAGTCGGCCACGCCTTCGCCCGGCACGCCGATGGGCTCGAAGATGCAGGCCGCATCCGGAAGCGCGCCGAAAGCGGCGCGGAACAGGCTGTCGTCAGTCTCGGAAGAGTGTTCAGCCATGCCCTCTGCTTTCGCGCTGCGCCCAGCATAGGAACCACGCCCGGAAAGCTGTTTAACATATGTTATACGGCCCCTAAGCCCCTTTTTATGCGCTAATTCAGGATAGGGACGGAAAGCCGGGGCGGGGGCAGTCAGGGGGACCTTATTTCGGAGATGTCCCGATGCGCATGATCCTCATAATGCTCGCCCTGAGCGCAGGTGCCTATGTCATTGCCCGGCGTTCGGGCAGCGGCGATCCGCAGCGCCGCGCCGCCTTTGCCGCGGGCGAGCCTGCCTCCGGCCCCAACCCGGTGCGTGACGCCGGACCCGAGGCGATGCGCGATCCGCCGCGGGGGCAATGGAGCTCCGTCGACGAAGCCAGCGACCAGAGCTTCCCGGCAAGCGACCCGCCCGCAACCTATTGATCCTGCAAAGATCGGCACGGCGCGCCCTGTCAGCTCGTGCCAACCCGATTCCCTGTCGGCCAAGCGCATGCTGGCTGGCCAAAAGCCTGTCCCAGGTTAGTGTAACGGCACGCGTGTTCTTCTTGAGATTGTCCACGGTTTGCACGCTTACCTGACCGGGGAAATACGAAGATGCCGACACTGACTTCCGCGGGGATCGAACCCCTGTTCCGTCTGCTCGGGCGCTACATGCCGCTCGAGGAAGCTGACCGCGACGCGCTCTCAGCGCTCGAGACCGGGCCCCTGTGCCACGGCGAGCCGCGCACCGACATTGCGCGCGAGGGCGAGAACCCCAAGGTCATCCGCCTGCTCGTCTCGGGCTGGGCGTGCCGGTACAAGGACCTGCCGGACGGACGGCGCCAGATCGTCGGCTTCTTCCTGCCGGGCGAATTCTGCGATCTCAACATCTACATCCTGTCCGAGCTCGACCACTCGATCGGGGCGCTGACCGCAGTGCGCTACTACGAGATCGAGCCGCAGCAGTTTCAGGATGTGATCGACCAGCGCCCGCGTTTGCTGCGCGCGCTGCTGTGGCACGAGATGGTTTCGGCCGGGATCCAGCGCGCGTGGCTGGTGTCGATCGGGCAGCGCTCGCCACTGGAGCGGCTGAGCCACCTCTTTGTCGAGCTCTACTACCGGCTGAAGACCGTGGGGCTGGCGACGGGGACCGGCTTCGACCTCCCCATCACCCAGAACCACCTTGCCGAAGCCAATGGCCTCAGCCTCGTGCACCTCAACCGCACGCTGCAGGAAATGCGGCGCGAGGGGCTGATCGAGCTGTCCGACCGGCAGTTGCGGATCGTCGATCTCGACCGCTTGAAGCGGGTGGCGATGTTCAACGGCAACTACCTGCATTTCAACCGCTAGCGGGTTGGCGCAGCGGGCCGGGAAGGGGGAAGGCGAGCCTTGCCGGGTCCAATCGGCTGCCTGATGCGCCGTGCTGCGCGGGCGGGCCGCATGCCCTAACCTAGGCATGTGCCGCCCCGGGGGAGGGGGCCGACAAGAGGAGGGTCCAGGCCGAATCGAAACCGGCCGCACCAAGGAGTGACCCCCATGTCCCGCATATCTGATCTCACCCGCAAGACCCGTCGCGCCGAGCCCGCCAGCGTCCTTGCCACCGCCGCCAAGAGCGTGCTGGTCACCGCCGGGGTCGTCGCGATCGCCAATCTCGGGCGCAAGGTTGTGGCCCAGGCACCGACCGCGATGGCGAGCGACTGGTGCGAGGGCCTGACCCTCGAACACGAGGCAACCCTCGCCGCCGTCGACAAGCTGATCGCGACCTCCGAGGAACACCCCCATCGCCGCACCGCGCAGCTTACCGCGATCAAGCACATGATCGCCAAGCACGCGCTGCAGGAAGAGAACGTCATCTACCCGATGATCGCGCGCGACAGCAGCGAAGCGGCGGGCGAGCTCAACAAGGAGCATGGCGAGGTCAAGGCGATGCTGTTCGAGCTCACTCGGATGGACAAGACCGATCCCGGCTTCGCGACCACGCTGACCGAGCTGCGCGTCGCGCTCGAGGAGCACATGCGCGAGGAGGAAGACGTGCTCTTCCCCGCGCTGCGCGAGCGGCTTTCGCAGGAGGAGAACCTCAAGCTCACCCGCGCGATGAACATGGCCGGCGTGATGGTCGCCTGACCCCTGTCCCCCGCACAACGAAGGAACACCCCATGGCCAAACCGCCGCAAGTGCGCGACGCGCTCCGCATGCTCGCCGACGATCACCGCACCGTCGAGCAATTGTTCGAGAAGTACGACAATGCCCGCAGCGCCTCGGTGCAGGCCAAGATCGTGCGCCAGATCTGCGAGGAGCTGATCATCCACGCGATGGTGGAGGAGCAGGTCTTCTACCCCGCGGTCAGCGACATCGTCGAGCATGACATGATGGACGAGGCGCAGGTCGAGCATGACAGCGCCAAGGCGCTGATCCTCTCGCTGATGCAGGCCGAGCCTGACGCGCCGTTCTACGAGGCCAAGGTCAGCGTGCTCAAGGAACAGGTCGAACACCACGTCTACGAGGAGGAGCGCCAGCGCGGCAGCATGTTCGCGCAGGTGCGCAAGTCCGAGATCGATCTGGACGCGCTCGGGCAGGAGATGGCGGCGCTGAAGCAGCAGCTTCAGGCGCAGGCCAAGGCCGGCGGCCTCCCGGCTCCGGAAAAGGTCGCGCTCAAGGCCTGACGCCTCGTTCCCCTAGAACCGAAAGGCCCGCAGCCTGCAACACGCAGGCTGCGGGCCTTTTTCGTTTCACTCCGCCGCCACGGCTCCGCGCCCGTCTGCCACGGCCGCGCTCCGCCAGCGTGCATCGAGCCTGCGCCATGTTGCGAGGGCCTGACCGACGATCTGGTCCATATTGTAGTAGCGATAGGTCGCCAGCCTGCCGACGAAGGTCACGTTGTCGCAGGACCGCGCCAGCGCGTCGTAGCGCTTGTACATCGCCTGCGCTTCGGGGTTGGGGATCGGGTAATAGGGATCGCCCTCGGCCGCCGGATATTCGCGGGTGATGCTGGTGAGCGGGGCGCGCTGGCCGGTGAGGTGCTTGTACTCGGTGATCCGCGTATAGGGCACCGCCTCGTTCGGGTAGTTCACCACCGCCACCGCCTGAGCGCGCTCGCACGGCAGGGTCTCGTGCTCGAAGCGCAGCGAGCGGTAGGGGAGCTTGCCCAGCCGGTGGCCGAAATATTCGTCGATCGGGCCGGACCACACGAGATGGTCCCAGGTGATCCCGTCGGGCAGATTGTCAAAGCTGGTGCCGGTCAGCACCGTGATCCGCGGCTCGTCGAGCATCTTGGCAAACATCGCGGTGTAGCCGTCCGCCGGCATGCACTGGTAGGTGTCGGTGAAGTAGCGGTCGTCGGTATTGGTCCGTGCCGGCACGCGCGCGGCGACCGACTTGTCGAGCTGGCTCGGATCGACGCCCCACTGCTTGCGGGTGTAGCCTTCGAAGAACTTGGCGTAGAGATCCACGCCCACCTGCGCGACCACGGTATCGCGCGAGGTGCGAATGTCGGGCACGTCGACCGCGACCGACTGGAGATAGGCCTCCGCCTCGGCATCGGTTTCAAGGTCGAGCCCGTAGAGCTGATTCAGCGTCGTTCGGTTGATCGGCATCGGCACCAGCTTGCCATCGACCGCGGCGAGCACGCGGTGCTCGTAAGGCCGCCAGCGGGTGAAGCGCGAGAGGTAATCGAGGATCTCGCGGCTGTTGGTGTGGAAGATGTGCGGCCCGTATTTGTGGACGAGGATGCCGCCCGCATCCTTGTGGTCGAAGGCGTTACCCGCGATGTGATCGCGCTTGTCGATGACCAGCACCGAGCGGCCGGATTCGCTGGCGATCCGCTCGGCCATCACTGACCCGGCAAAGCCTGCGCCGACCACCAGCACATCGTAATGGCGCGGGGCCGCTGCGGCTTCCTTGCCGCCGGCGATTGCCGAGACCTGGCGGGAGACCAGCGAGGTTTCGAGCGTCTTGGCGATCCGGCCCGCGATCCCGTCCCAGCTCTTGTCGGCAAGGCAATCGCGCGCCTCGGCCCGCCAGCCTGCGCGGGTGGCCTCGTGGGCGGCGAGCAGGTCCTCGCACGCGGCAACGAAAGCGGCGGGCTCATCGGCGATGCGGATCGAACTGAGGTGGCCGTAATCGGCCACCACATCGCGGATCGAGGTCGAAACCACGGGAAGCCCGGCGGCCATGTATTCGGGGGTCTTGGTGGGGCTGATGAAATCGGTCGCCGCATTGCGCGCAAAGGGCATCAGCGCGATGTCCCATCCGGCCGCATAGGCGGGGAGCTCGGCATAGTCCTTGCCCCCCAGCCAGTGGATATTGGCCGCGCGGGGGAGATCGGCCTTGGCGATCTTCACCACTGGTCCGACCATCACGAAAGACCATTCGGGCCGCGCCTTGGCCGCCGCTTCGAGCAGGGCCAAGTCCATGCGCTCGTCGATCACGCCGTAAAAGCCGAGGCGCGGGCGGGGGAGGCCGGCCTGGTCGGCGGGATCGGGCAGGCCATCGGCGCCGCGCGCGAAATGGGCGATGTCGACACCCGAGGGGACGCAGTGGATGTTGCCATGCCGCTCGGCGCGGGCGGCATAAAGGCTCCGGCCGCCGCACAGCACGATGTCGGCGCGCGCCATCAGCGCTGCCTCGCGGATCGCGATATCGGTGGGGGCGAAGGCGAAATTGGCGAGCTCGTCCATGCAGTCATAGACCACCACATCGGCGCGCACCCCGGCGCTGAAGCCGAGCATCATCGGGGTGTAGTACCAGAACACCAGCGGCGCGGATTCGCCGGCGAGCATGTCGCGCAGCAGGCCGCGCAGGGCGAAGTCGGTCTCGCCCGCGTCGAGCCCTTTGGGCAGGACCGGGACGACGCGCGTCAGGCCCTCGGCCAGCGCCTCGCGTGTCAGCCGGGGCGCGGTGCAACCCGCCTCAACGCGCGGCTCTTCCCAGTAAGTCACGTCGAACTGGTCCGCGAGCCGGGTCATGATGTGCTGCGGACGCTGGAAGACGAGGTTCCAGCCAAGGTGCGAAAAGCAGACGAGAGTGGGTCGGGCAGGGACGAGCGCAGGGGTTGTGGACGTGCGAAGCATGGCGCGGAGGAACCTTCCGGATCGGGGTGGCCGCCTGCGGAGAATGCGGAGGCGACGTCGCAGCGGGGCGACACCTCCAGCCTAGCCGCGATCCGGAACCGGCGGGCTTACCTATGTGATGTTCGCGGGATTTGTTGGAAACCGGAGATGTTGCGAACCCATGTTATGGGACAATAGGCGGCATCGCGACAGTGTTGGATCAAATTCTCGACATGTTCTTTTCGTCGCTGCCCGACGCCTTTTCATGGGCATTTGCCATTTGATAAACGGACTGCCGCTCCAGATACTCTGACTGTCTTTTCCGCTTGTTATCTTCCGCTAACCCGAAATGCGCCCATCAGCGCGAATTTGGACCGCCAAGCGGCTGCAAACCGCACAACGACCCGCTCACGGGGTTGCGCGAAACCGGCAACGACCCCGCAACGACCTCGCAACAACCACAGGATTACCCCGCCATGTCCAAGATCGTCCCCAAGCTCCACGAAGGCGACCTGCCCGGCCTCGAGGCGAACCTGTCGCCCAAGCCCGATTGGGAGCCGCGCTATCCCGGCTCCGGGCGCCTCGAAGGCAAGGTCGCGGTCGTCACCGGCGGCGATAGCGGCATCGGCCGCGCGGTTGCGGTGCTGTTCGCGCGCGAAGGGGCCGACGTCGTCATCTCCCACCTCGAGGAAGAGGAAGACGCGATGGCCACCGCCGAGATGGTCGAGGACGAGGGCGGCCGCGCGGTCACCATCGCCGGCGACATCGGCGAGCGCGACCATTGCCGCGAGATCATCGACCTCGCGATCCGCAAGTTCGGCAAGCTCGACATCCTCGTCAACAATGCCGGCGAACAGCATCCCGACAAGGACGTGACCGAGATCAGCAAGAAGCAGCTGAAGCGCACCTTCCAGACCAATGTCTACGGGATGTTCTACCTGGTGCAGGCGGCCATGCCCTTTCTCGGGCGGGGTTCCTCGATTATCAACTGCACCTCGGTGACGATGTACGAAGGCGCTGCGGAACTGCTCGACTATTCGGCCACCAAGGGCGCGATCACCGCTTTCACCCGCTCGCTTTCGCAGAACCTGGCGGAGAAGGGCATTCGCGTGAACGGCGTTGCGCCGGGGCCGATCTGGACTCCGCTCAATCCGATGGGCGGGGCGAGTGAGGAGAAGCTGGCAACCTTCGGCCAGTCCACCCCGATGGGCCGCCCGGGCCAGCCCAACGAAGTCGCCCCATGCTTCCTGTTCCTCGCCTGCGAGGATGCGAGCTACATGACAGGGCAGGTGCTCCACCCCAATGGCGGCATCATCGTCGGCAGCTGAGCCCATGGCGACCGACTGGACCACCATCATCGGCACCATCGGCGCGACTGCCTCGGTGGCGAGCTTCACCCCGCAGGCGTGGAAGATCATTCGCGAGCGCTCCACCGAGGGGCTCTCGCTGGCGATGTTCGCGCTGACCTGCCTCGCCTTCGCGGCGTGGACGGCGTTCGGGGTGTTGAAGGGGGAATGGACGCTGGTCGTCCCCAACGCGATCTGTCTGGTGTTCGCGCTGTTCATCCTCGGGATGATCGCCTTGCCCGAGCACAAGACCGAGAAGGTCGCCGAGACGCTTGATCCCGAAAGCTAGCGGAAAGTGCGCTGATGGCGGCCCCGCCCAACGGGGGGCGGAGCGGGGCCGCCTACGGCGCGGCCCTTAGTAGGTCACGCCGTAATGCGAATAGACCTGCTCGTTGTAGGTGCTGTCATATTCGGGCTCGTTCGAGTTGTCCGAATAGCGCGGCGCGTCCTCGAGCGTTTCCTTGTCGAGATCGACGACATAGCCGGTGTGATCGGTGCTGTAGGTCAGCATCGACCAGGGGATCGGATAGTAATCGGCCCCGATCCCGAGGAAGCCGCCGAACTGCAGCACGGCGTAGTCGACCTTGCCCGAACGCTTGTCGACCATGAAGTTGGCGATCGATCCGAGGCGCTCGCCTTCGAGATCATAGACCGCAGTGCCTTCGACCTTGTTCGAGGCGATGAGTTCGCGGGTTTCGTCGGTGTGAAATGTGTCTGCCATCGGGTGTTCCTCCTGTGATTGGCAGGTCGAAACTGCGGGAACGGCCGGATGGCGGCACTCACATAGGTCAGACGGGGGGCGAGCCGCCCCAACCGTGCGGTGGGGGCATGGCGGCCGTGGTCGGCGCGCGCGCCATCCGCTCAAGCGCGCCGCAGCAAGGGCAGGGCGCGCGGCTTTGCTGATGCAGGATAGGACGGGGCCTCGCGCCGCGTGCGAAACTGCAGGTCTTCCCCCCGCGTCACTCTTGCGGGCCGAAGCACACGGAAAGAAGGCAGACTATGGCACAGGATCGCACATCTCCGCCCGGGCGGCTGACGCTGAAGACGGTGCAGACCTGCGAGGAGCAGGTAGACTACAGCTACGACCAGTGGCGCCACGCGCAGATGCGGCAGATGGAGCAGAGCTACGTCCAGCTGACCGGCGGCACCTCCGCCGCAGCCTGACCGCGCAAAGGTCGCAAGGATCGAGCGTCGACGGCCTTATCGCCGTCGGCGCTTTTTGTTTGCCCGTCAGCCGTCGGCCGAGAAGGCGAAGACGATCCGGTGGCAGTATTCCTCGCCCGGCGCCAAGCGGATCGATCCGAACGCGGGGCGATTGGGGGTGTCGGGGAACATCTGCGGTTCGAGCGCCACGCCGTCGCCCATGCGGTAGGCCTGCCCCGCCTTGCCGACCGCGCTGCCATCGAGGAAATTGCCCGAGTAGAACTGCACCCCCGGCTCGGTCGAGAGCACCTCGAGCACCCGGCCCGATTGCAGATGCGCGAGGCGGGCGAGGAGGCGGGGCTCCGCGCTGCGGTTGGGGGCGATCACCCAGTTGTGGTCATAGCCATGGCCGATGCGGATCTGCTCGTGGTGGGTGTCGCGCACCCGCGCGCCGATCACCCGGGGCTCGCGGAAGTCGAAGGGGGTGGCATCGACTGGCGCGAAGTCTCCGGTGGGGATCGCGGTCTCGTCGGTGGGGAGGAAGTGCTCCGCCGGGATGGTCAGCACATGGTCCATCGCGCTGGTGGGGGCGCCTTCGCCGGCGAGGTTCCAATAGGCGTGGTTGGTCATGTTGACGAGCGTCGCCTGCTCGGCGCGCGCGTGGTAGGTGATGGCGAGCGCGCCGTCCTCGCCGAGCGCGTATTCGGCGGTGACGTGCAAGGTGCCCGGGAAGCCCTGATCGCCGTCCGGGCTGGTGTGGGCGAGGCGGACGAAGGGCGCGGGAGTGTCTCCGACCTCGACGATCTCCCACAGCGCCTTGTCGAAGCCCCCCGGCCCGCCGTGGAGCGCGTTGGGGCCGTTGTTGCACGGCACTTCGTATGCCGCGCCGTCCAGAACGAAGCGCCCGCCCGCGATGCGGTTGGCAACGCGCCCGACCGAGGAGCCGAAATAGGCGGTCTGTGAGAGGTATTCCCCGAGGCTTGCATGGCCGAGCGTCACGTCGGCGAGCGCGCCATAGCGGTCAGGTACGATCATCGCCTGAAGCGTCGCCCCATAGGCGATCACCGTCGCCTGCATCCCAAGCGCATTGACCAGCGTCACCGCCTCGACCCCGCGGCTATCGGGAAGGTGGCCGAACAGGCTGCGATGCGCGCCGGGGCGGATTCGGTCGGAGGGGCTTTCCTTCATCGCGCGCTCATTTATATGATAATATGACAGGGGCAAGCGGAACCGCACCGGAGCGGACCGCTGCACCTTTTGCTGTGGGAGTAGGCTTTGCGCAAACTGGTTTCGCTCGTTCTGGCCGCCATGCTTGCCGGGTTCGCCCCGCCGGCCACCGCGAAGGAGCCCGAGCCCTTCGTGCCCGTCTACAGCGCCAACTTCCCCGATCCCTTCGTGCTCCCCCATCAGGGCCGCTACCTCGCCTATGCCACCAATGCCGCGCGCGATCAGGCCAATGTGCAGATGGCGGTGTCGGAGGATCTGGTGAGCTGGGCGCCCCTCAAGGACGGCGCGCGGCTGCATGACGCCATGCCGGAGCTGCCCGCCTGGGCGCAGCGCGGCTGGACCTGGGCGCCCGAGGTGATGGAACTGGAGGGCCGCTACCTGCTGTTCTTCACCGCCCGCGAGCGCGCCAGCGGCAGGCAGTGCACCGGGGTCGCGACCAGCGCCGATCCGTTCGGCCCCTTCACCTCGGACGCCAAGGAACCGCTGATCTGCCAGCGCGAGCTTGGCGGGACGATCGACGCCAGCCCCTTCCGCGATGCCGACGGCAAGCTCTATGTCTACTACAAGGCCGATGCGAATGCGGTCGGCAAGCCCACCGACATCTATGTCCAGCCGATGACGGCGGACGGCCTCGCGCTGACCGGGGAGCCCGTAACGCTGCTCGCCAACGACCAGCCATGGGAGGCGCATGTGATCGAAAGCCCGACGATGGTCCGGCACGGCGAGGACTATGTGCTGTTCTATTCCGCCAACCACTTCGGCTGGGAGCCGCACCAGCGCCTGTCTCCCTACGCGATGGGCTATGCGACCTGCGCTGGGCCGATGGGGCCGTGCAGCGACGCGCCCGCTAACCCGATCCTCTATAGCTATGCCGACCGCAAGGCCGGGTGCCTCAGCGGCCCCGGGCACCAAGCGGTGTTCGAAGCTGGGGGACGGCAATATATCCTGTTCCACGCCCACATCGCGCGCGGCGGGTGCCAGAATGCGGGCAAGGGGCGGGCGATGTATATCGCCCCGCTCGGCTGGGATGAGAGCGGCAGGCCGGTGATCGGCACCAGCCTGCGCGCCTCGCCTGATTAACGCCCGAACCGGAACCGCACCCCGAGCGACATCGTGCTCTCGTCATCGCGCAGGTAGCGGATGAACTCGGCCGGGGCTGCGCCATTGCGGGCCGAGGTGAAGTCCTGCCGGAACTGCTCGCGGGTGATGTTGGTCCAGTCGCCGAACACCGCAAACTGCTCGTTGATGTCGTAACTCAGCGACAGGTCGAGGCGACCCGCTGGCCGCGCACGCTCGACATAGATGTCGTCGCCCCGGAACTGCTGCGTGGCGCGGAAGCTTGAGCGGTCGTTGTAGGCGAGCCGGGCGGTGAGGCCATAGCGCTCGTAGATGCCGACGATGTTGGCATTCCAGCGCGACACGCCGTTGAGCTGGTCGGTGATCGGCTGGTAGGTGAGGCCGCCTGCGCCATCGGGCTGCTGGGTCTTGGCATCGATATAGGTCACGTTGACCTGCATCCCGAAGCCGCGCGCGAAATCGGGCAGGCCGTCGAAATCGGCGAAGACCTGCGCCTGCAACTCCGCGCCCGTGATCCGCCCCTTGCCCGTGTTGACCGGCCCGGTGATCTCGACGACGCCCAAGGTGGGATCGTTGACGCGGAAGGTGTTGGGCTGGATGAACCCATCGACCGCGCGGTGGAAGCCGGTCAGCGAAACGAAGCCGGCGGGCGCGAAGTACCACTCCACCGCCGCATCGAAGTTCCACGAGGTGAAGGGGTTGAGGAACGGATTGCCGCCGAAGCCGCGATAGGGGTTGCTGTCGGTCCCGACGCCTCCCGGAGGCGGGGCGCCCAGCACCAGCGCGGGGTTGAGGTCGGAGAATGTCGGCAGGGTGCGGGTCTTGGAGACCGCCGCGCGCAGCTGGATTTCGGGCGTGGCGCGGAAACGGATGCTAGCATTAGGGAGCCAGGATTCGCTCGTGTTGCCGTCGTCGATCGCCGGAATGCCGGTGGGGGCGGGGCCGGCGACGCGGGTCTTCACGCGGGTATAGCGCAGGCCCAGAGTGCCCTCGAGATCGCCCGAGCCGAGGTTGATCTGGCCGTAGCCTGCGAGGTTCTTCTCGGACGCGGTGTAGAGCAGGTTGCGCGCCACCGGGTCGGTCGTGCCGAAGCCTGCCAGCTGCCGCAACGCGCCGATATTCTCGCGGATGCTCTCGTAAGTCGGCGCGGCCCAGACCGAGGTCCCGCCGACATCGACGCCCTGAAACACCTCGAAATCGACCGGAAGGGCCGAGGCATTGACGCGCGCGCCGGGGCGGCCGAAGCGGTTGGCATATTCGCGCGTAGCGTCGCGGGTGGTGTAGCGCACCCCGCCCTGGACCGAGCGGATGAAGGTCCCGTCGACCAGATATTCGAGATCGGCGCGCAGCTGCCAGTCATCGCCGGCCGAACGCTGGTTTTCCTCGAACAATCCGTCGAAGAACTGCGCGCTGGGGTCTGAGAAGTCGATATTGGTGATTTCGAAGGCGGGGGTTTCGGTGTCGAAATTGATGGTCGGCCCGGCGGTCCAGCGGCGGTCGACGCTCTCGGTCGATCCGGTGAAGGTGCTGTCGGTGCGGGCGATGTCGAGTTTGACGTTCAGGCGGTCGAAGGTCGCCTTGACCCCGCCCGCGAACTGGTAGGTGTCGGTCTTGTTGAGCGTCGCCCCTTGGAAGGAGAACAGCGAGCCGGGCAGGCCGTTGACCGTGCCGCCGCTGACAATGTTGGTGCCCTCGCGGAACTGGAGGCTCGACACCTGCGCCCCGTTGAATAGCTCGGCGGCGAGCAACCGGTCGTCGATCTTGTTGCGGAAGCCCTGCCACAAGCCCTCGAGATAGAATTCGAGATCGGGGTTGGGCTTGTACTGGATCGCGGCGTTGACCGAGGGGCGCACGCGGTTGCCCGAGCGGTAGAACAGGCGCTGGATATCGGGGAAGCGCGCCGCGGTGCCCGCGCCCGCATCGGGGATCAGGGTGGCGCCGCCATTGCGGAAGGTCTGGAGGAAATCGGTGTTCGAGACTTCGGCGTCGAGATAGGTCATCTCGACCCGCGAGGCGTTGACGAGGATCCCGAATTCGCCGCCGTCACCCACGTCCCAGCGCTTGGTGGCGAGGAGGTTGAAGTTGGGCGTCACCTTCTCGGCCTGCCGGGTGTAGAGGCCCCAGACCGAGCCTGCGAACTGGCCGTCCTCGAAATCCAGGGGCTGGCGCGAGCGGACATTGACAAGACCGGCAAGGCCCGGCTCGATCAGGTCGGCGGCGGAGGTCTTGTAGACTTCGAGCGCGGCGACATTGGCGGCGGGGAAATCCTGCAGCGCGACGATGCGGGTCTCGGCGGTGAAGATCTCGCGGCCATTGTAGGTGGTGGTGAAGTTGGGGAGGCCGCGCACCAGCACGTTGGAGGCCTCGCCCCCCTGCCGGTAGACCTGCACGCCCGGAATGCGCGCGGCGATCTGCGCGGTGTTGAGGTCGGGGAGCTTGGCGATGTCCTCGGCGACCACGGCGTCGACGATCTCGTCGGAATTGCGGCGGATGTTGCGGATCGATTCCAATGATTGGCGCAGGCCCGAGACGATGATCTCGCCGGTGGGTTCAGCGGGGGCCTCGGCAGGCATGGTTTCCTGCGCCTGAGCCGCGCCCGCCAGCAAAACAATCGCGGCGGCCGAAGCCGAGCACCGCAGCAAAGTGATCGCACGCATTTCCATCTCCCCTTTTGTCGTCTTCTCGCCGCTCTTGTGGCGGCGGTTCCATCAAGCAGATTAGCCGAATGCTCCCCTTCGGACGCTATATATAATATAAATATGTTTTAATAAGCAAGCCTCGCGCGGCTCACCATTCGGCGAGGCTGCCGTCCGTGTGGCGCCACAGGGGGTTGCGCCAGCGATGCGGGGCGGCGGCCGCGGCGCGGACCTTGGCTTCGTCGATGGCGATGCCGAGGCCGGGGCCGCAGGGGATCAGCAGATGGCCGTCGACCGGGGTCAGCACCGCCGGGTCGGTCATGAATTCGAGCAGGTCGTGACCCTCGTTGTAATGGATGCCGAGCGACATCTCCTGCAGCACCACATTGGGGGCGCAGGCAGCGAGCTGGAGGCATGCGCCGAGCGCCAGCGGCCCAAGCGGGCAATGCGGGGCGACCGCGACGTCATAGGCCTCGGCCATGGCGGCGATGCGGCGGCATTCGCTGAGGCCGCCCGCGTGGCTCAAATCGGGCTGGATCACATCGACCGCGCCGGACTCCAACAGCGGCCTGAAGTCCCAGCGCGAATACATCCGCTCGCCCATCGCGATCGGTGTCGAGGTCAGCGCGGCGATCTGCCCCAGCGCCTCGGCGTGTTCCGCGAGCACCGGCTCCTCAATGAACAGCAGGCCCAGCAGCTCCAGCGCGCGGGCGAGTTGCTTGGCCATCGGGCGGTGCAGCCGCCCGTGGAAATCGAGCGCGACGTCCACGCCCTCGGCCTGCGCCGCCTGAACCCGCGCGATCACCTCGGCAAAGCGCGGCGCGGCGAGCATCGCCATGTCGGCGGTCGCGTTCATCTTGACCGCGGTGAAACCCTGCGCACGGCGCGCGGCGGCAGCGTGGGCGATGTCATCGGGCCGGTCGCCGCCGATCCAGGCATAGGCGCGCACCTTCTCGCGCACCCGCCCGCCGAGCATCTCGTGCGCGGGCATGCCGTAATGGCGGCCCTTCCAGTCCCAAAGCGCCTGATCGAGCCCGGCGATGGCCGACATCAGCACCGGCCCCCCGCGATAGAACCCGCCGCGATAGCCCACCTGCCAGATGTCCTCGATGGCCCGCGGGTCGGCGCCGATCACCCGGTCGCGCAGGGCCTCGAAGGCCCCCACCACCGCTTCGCCATGCCCCTCGAGGCTCGCCTCGCCCCAGCCAGCGCTGCCGTCATCGGCCTCGATCCGCACGAACAGCCAGCGGGGCGGCACCAGGAAGGTCTCGATACGGGCAATCTTCATGGGGCGCGCACTTCGCTGCTGGCATTTGATTGCGTCGTATTTATATTATAAATAATCCGAAGGGAACGACAAAGGAGCAAGAGGTTGATCGGGAAGGGGCCTTTCATCGCGGTCGACTGGGGCACCACCAACCGCCGGGCGTGGCGCATCGACGCGCGCGGCGACGTGGAAGCGGCGCTGGAGGACGCTGCGGGCGTCACCTCGGTCGCTGCCAGCGCGTTCCCGGCAAAGGTCGCCGAATTGCGCGAGACGCTGGGCGATCTGCCGATGCTGCTGGGCGGAATGATCGGATCGAACCGCGGCTGGCACGAGACGCCCTATGTCGCCTGCCCCGCCGATGCCCGCACGCTGGCGGACGCGGTCCTGTGGGTGGATGAACGCACCGGCATCATCCCGGGCGCCGCGCAGAAGCGACGCGACGCGCCCGACGTGATGCGCGGCGAGGAGGTGCAGATCGTCGGCGCGCTCGCCAGCGGGCTGGTCCCCGAGGATACGACGCTGTGCCTGCCGGGCACCCATGCCAAGTGGGTGCGGCTGCGCGAAGGGCGGATCGCGAGCTTTTCGACCTGGATGACGGGCGAGCTTTTCGCTTTGCTCGGCAAGCATTCGATCCTCGCGCCGCAGATGCAAGGCGAGGCGCGGATCGGGCCGGGCTTTGCCGCGGGTGTCGTTGCCTCTGCGCTGGGCGATCCGCTTGCGCGCCTGTTCGCCGTGCGCGCCGCGCACCTGCTCGATGCGCCGGTTACCGACGGGGCGGGCTATGTCAGCGGGCTGCTGATCGGCGCCGAGGTGCGCGCTGGGCTGCGCGAGAGCGAGGGCGAGGTGCTCCATCTGATCGGGCGGCCGGACCTCACCGCGCTCTACGCCGCCGCCATCGCGCAGATGCGGGGCACGCCTGACGCCAGCGTCCCGGTGATCGACGGCAACGCCGCCTTCCGCGCCGGGGCCTGCGCGCTACTCAAGGAACTCTCATGACCGACGCCGCCGCCACCTTCGCCCGGCACCTTGCCGCCTGCCCGCTGATCGCGATCCTGCGCGGTCTGCCGCCCGAAGACGCAGCCGACGTAGGCGAGGCGCTGGTCGCGGCCGGGATCACGATCATCGAGGTGCCGCTCAATTCGCCCGATCCCTTCGCCAGCATCGCGCGGCTGGCGGCGCGGCTGGGCGAGGCGGCGCTGATCGGGGCGGGCACGGTGCTCGGCCCTGCGGACGTCGCCCGCGTGGCCGAGGCAGGCGGCGCGCTGATCGTCGCGCCCAACACCGACGTCCACGTGATCCGGGCCGCCAAGGCCGCCGGGATGGTCGCTGCGCCCGGATGCCTCACCCCGACCGAATGCTTCGCCGCGCTCGAAGCCGGGGCCGATGCGCTCAAGCTGTTCCCGGCCGAGATGGCCTCGCCCGCCGTGGTCAGGGCGCTGCGGGCGGTGCTGCCGCGCGACGTGCCGCTGATCCCGGTCGGCGGAATCACCCCCTCCAGCATGGCCGCCTACCGCGCCGCCGGGGCCGACGGCTTCGGGCTCGGCAGCGCGCTCTATGTCCCCGGCATGAGCGCCGCCGAGTTCGGGCAAAGCGCCCGCAGCTTCACCGCCGCGCTGGCGGAGGGGGAGGCGCGCGCGTGACGATCCGTATGGCGATCATCGGCTATGGCAAGATCGCCCGCACTGAACACGCCCCCGCCATCGCCGCGAACCCCGATTTCGAGCTGGTCGCGGTGGTCAGCCCCCACGGCGCGGCGGACGCGGGCGTGCCGGTCTTCGCGAGCCTCACTGCGCTGCTGGCGGCGATGCCGGGCGAGGTCGACGCGGTGGTGCTGAGCACCCCGCCGCGCGTGCGCCGCGCCATCGCCGCGCAGGCGATTGGCGCGGGGCTGGCGGTGCTGCTCGAAAAGCCGCCCACTGCCACCCTCGGCGAGCTGCAGGGGCTGATCGCTCAGGCGCGCGCGGCCGGGACCTGCCTGTTCGCCGCCTGGCATTCGCAATATGCCCCCGCCGTCGCCCCGGCCGCTGCGCTGCTTGCGGGCGAGCAGCTTGCCAGCCTTGCCATCGACTGGCGCGAGGACGTGACCAAGTGGCACCCGGGGCAGGACTGGATCTGGGAGGAGGGCGGCTTCGGCGTGTTCGACACCGGGGTGAATGCGCTCTCGATCGTCAGCGCGCTCCTGCCCGAGCGGCTGGTGGTTGAGGAGGCGCAGCTCGTCATCCCCGCCGGTCGCCAAGCGCCGATCGCGGCCACCTTGCGCTTCGCCGGCCGCAATCGCACCGCCCGCTTCGACTGGCGCGAGAAAGGCGAGGAGGCGTGGAGCATCCGCCTCGCCACGCGCTCGGGCCGCGAGGTGGCGCTCGAAGCCGGCGGGGCGCGGCTGGTGGTGGACGGGGCGGAGCAGCCGCTCGGGCCGTTTGCGGAGTACCCCGCGATCTACGCCCGCTTCGCCCAATTGGTCCGCGCCTGCGCGATCGAGGTCGATTGCGAACCGATGCGAATTCTCGCCGATACCGCTCTGATTGCGCGCCGCACCGTCACGGGGGACAGAGGGTGAGCCGGTGGATTGCGCCGCAGCCCCATTCCGTCGTATTTCAATGCAAAGACGAGAAAGGGGCATCTCGCGAATGAATACGATGGAGACGGTCGGTTCAGGCCGCAACCTCACTTATGCGCTGCTCGAGGCGGTCGGCAAGGCGATTGTCGTGGGGCAATATGACGCCAGCGCCTTCCCGACCGAGGCGGACCTTGCCAAGCAATATGCGGTGAGCCGCTCGGTCACGCGCGAGGCGGTGAAGATGCTGACCGCGAAGGGCCTGCTGGTGGCCCGCCCGCGCAAGGGCACCAGCGTGCAGCCGGCGCGGTCGTGGAACCTGTTCGATCCCGACGTTTTGCGCTGGATGCTCGAACGCAAGTTCTCGCTCGATCTGCTGCGCCAGTTCAACGAGCTTCGGATTGCGATCGAGCCGATGGCGGCCGAGCTGGCGGCCGATGCGGCCGATGCCAAAGGGATCGCCGCGATCGAGGCAGGCTACCAGCGCATGGTCGCCGCCGAGGCAGGGGATGATGATCCGCTCGAGGCCGACATCGCCTTTCATATCGCGGTGCTCGAAGCCTCGGCCAACCCCTTCTACGCCCAGTTCCGCGATGTGGTCACGACGGCGCTCAGGACCTCGATCCGCTTCACCAACCGCTTCAAGGGCCGCACCGCGAGCCTGCCGCAGCACCGCGCGGTGCTGACCGCAATCGATGCGCGCGACGGGGCGGCGGCGCGGGCGGCGATGAGCGCGCTGATCGAGGACGTGATGGCGCTGATCGCAGCCGCCGAGGCCAAGGCCTGAGGCGCCTTACATCATCTGCGCATAGAGCCGGTTGACCCGCCGCTCGGCGTCCCTTAGCGCCGCATCGACCGGCTTGGCTCCGGTGATCGCCGCCTCCAATTCCTCGCCGATCAGGCCCTGCACCGCGCTCTGGCGCTCGACATAGCCGGGCAGCTGTCGCCCCGTGCGCGCGAGCGCGGCGATGTCGGCGCGGTGGGGGAGGGCGGCGAAGGCGGGGCTTTCGACCACTGGGGCGAAGGCGGGGAGCTGGCCGGTGCGCGACCAATCGTAGTTGTAGCGCGCAAGTAAGCCCATGAACCGCGCCATCGCCGCGCGCTCCTGCGGCGAACGCTTGGCGGCAGGAACCACCCAGGCGTGCCCGTCGACAAAGGCGGCATCATGGCCCCACAGCCGCGGGAAGGGGGCGACGGCGTAGTGCCCGTGGAGCGGAGACCCGGGCCGCGCGGCCTCGGCATCATAGGGCCCGAGCATCCACGTCCCCACCGGAAAGATTCCGCCCTTGCCTTGGGTGAAGGCGGCGGTGGCGGCGGGGAAATCCTGATTGAGCGTGGTGAGGCCTTCCGCATTCATTTGCCGGAAGGTGCCGACAATCGCGCGCGCCTCGGGCGTGTCCAAGCGGATGTGCCGCGCATCGGGGAAGATCACCGCGTCCTGCGCGAGCAGGTATGTGTAGAGCAGCGCCACGTGGAAATCGGGTGCGCTGACTTGCGCCTGGATCAGATAGGGCTTGCCGGTGCGCGCCTTGAACTGGCGGGCGTGCGCCAGCAGCTCCTCCGGTGATGTCGGCAGCATGGGCTTGCCGCCGCGCATCAGCCCGGCCTCGTCCATCAGCGCGGTGTTGATGTGCCACAGCCGCCCGATGGTGTCCCACGGCATGGCGTAGAGCTTGCCCTGCTTCTCCACCCCCGCCCGCGCCGCCGGGGTAAAAGTGGCGGGGTCGATCCCCGCCTCGGCGAGCAGCGGCCCGACCGGCTCGATCAGCCCGCGCCCCGAATAGTCCGCAATCACCGACTGGTGCATCGTCACCAGATCGGGCGGATCGCCCGCGGCGATCTGCGCGGCGAGTTGCGGATAGCCCGGCCAGGCGACGACATTGACCTTCACCCGGATGTGGGGGTTCTCGGCCTCGAAGCGGTTGATGAGCGTGGTCAGGATGCCGCATTCGGTCTCGGCGGCGGGGACATCGGTGCTCTTGCCATAGGCTGCGCCGCATTCGCCGAAGAACCGCTGGACGACGATAGTCGGGCGGTCGTCGGCAGGCGCGCATCCCGCCAAAAGCATGGCGAAGCCGAAGGCGAGCGCGCGCTTCATCGCACGGCCGTCCCCGCCATGGCGCGCACGATCTGCTTCTGGAACGCGATGTAGACGACGAGGATCGGGATCGAGGCGAACACCGCCTGCGCCATCAGGAAACCGAGGCCGCTGGTCTGCGCATAGTTCATCTGCGCCGAGGCCAGCCCCACGGTGAGCGTGAAATAGTCGCTGGTGGTCGCCGAGATCAGCGGCCACCAATAGTCGTTCCACGCGGCGAGAAAGGTGAAGACGCCGAGCGTCGCCTGTGCCGGCCAGGTCAGCGGCAGCAGCACCTTCCAGAACAGCGTGAAGCGGCTCGCCCCGTCGAGCAGTGCCGCCTCATCCAGTTCCTTCGGGATCGCGCGGAAATACTGGGTCATGAAGAACACCCCGAAGCTTCCCGTCAGGCTCGGCAGGATCAGGCCGGGGTAGGAATTGTGGAGGCCCGCCCAGGCAAACAGCTGGTGGCGCGGCAGGATCACCGCCTGTTCGGGCACGGCAAGGCCCAGCAGCACGATCACGAACAGGCTGCGTCGAAACGGAAATTCCAGCCGCGCGAAGCCGTATCCGGCAAGGCTCGAGAGCACCAGCACGCCGATCGTCGCCCCGGTCGCCACGATCAGGCTATTGGCCAACCATTGCAGGGTGAGCGAGCCTTGCAGGATCGCGGCGTAGTTTTCGAGGGTCCAGGGCGGGGCGAAGGCCGCGCCGCTATCGGCCATCAGCGCGGCGTTGCTCTTGAACGAAAGCAGCACCGTCCATGCCATCGGGGCGAGCATGACTGCTGCACCACATAGTAACGACATGGCGACGAGTGGGGAAAGACGGGCCGATTTCACGCGCGCGGCTCCTCGTGCCGGGTGACCAGCCAATATTGCACCAGCGTGAGGGCGAGGATCATGCCGAACAGGAGCTCGGCAATCGCGGTCGCGTAGCCCAATTCCCAGCGGCCGAAGGAGACCTCGAAGATGTAGAGCACGATGGTGCGCGAGGCTCCGCCCGGCCCCCCGCCGGTGAGCAATTGCGCCTGCCCGAACAGCTGCAATTGCGCCGCGGTCTGGAGCATGACGACCAGCAGCAGCGTGCGGCGGATCGCGGGGAGGGTGATGCGGCGCAGCACAGTCCAGCGGTTCGCGACGTCGAGGGCGGCGGCCTCGTAGATGTCGCCCGGCACCTGCTGGAGCCCCGCGAGGATCAGCATCACCGGAAAGCCCAATGACCACCACAGGGTGGTGACCGCGATGGCCGGGATGACGAGGTCGGGGTCGGAGAGGAAGGGGATCGGCGCGCGGCCTGTGGCCGCCAGCCCCTCGGCAATCAGTCCTGCGTCGGGGGTCAGGATGAAGCGCCAGATCAGCGTGACGATGGTGACCGACAGCACCAGCGAGGAGAAGAACACCCCGCGCAGCACCGCCGCAAACCGCCCCGGCCGGTTGAGCGCCAGCGCCAGCAGCAGCGCGAGTCCCGTCAGCGGCGGCACGATCAGCAGCGCCAGCATCGCCGTGTTGCCGAGCGCCTGATGCAGCACCGGATCGCCCAGCGCCTCGCTGTAATTGGCAAGCCCCACCCACTCGCGCCGCCCGAACAGGTCGGCGCGGTGGAGGCTGATGACGAGGCCCATGATGAGCGGCACCACCATCACCGCGGCATAGACCAGCAGGAACGGCCCGACGAAGGCGTAACCCACCAGCCGGTCCCGCAGCGCGGCGTTCACCCGCGCGGCTCCGGATGATGCGCCGCGCCGCCCGCAGTGAAGATGTGCGCGGCCTCGCCATCGATCACCAGCGCCGCCGCGTCGCCCGGCCGCACCGTGCCGAAACCGGGCTCCAGCGCGATGATCTCGGCGCCCCCTGCCAGCCGGGCGTAGATGAAGGTGCGGTCGCCCAGCCGCTCGACCAGTTCGACCTCAGCCGCCGCGCCGCTGGTCCCCGGCGCGGCGAGGCGCACGTGCTCGGGCCGCAAGCCTACCTCGATCTCGGTTCCGGCGACCAGCCCGCCTGCGGGGACGGCGGTTGCCAGCATCATGCCCTCCGCCAGCCTGACCTGCACCCGCCCGCCCTCGGCCCCCGCGATCACCCCCGGCAGCATCGCCATCGGCGGCGAGCCGACGAAGCGCGCGACGAAGGCGTTGGCGGGGCGCGCATAGACCTCGGCCGGGGTGCCGACCTGCTGGATGCAGCAATTGTCGAGGATGACGATCCGGTCGGCGAGCGTCATCGCCTCGGCCTGATCGTGCGTCACCATGATCAGCGCCGCATCAACGCGTTGGCGCAGCTGGGCGAGTTCCACCCGCGTGCGACCGCGCAGCGCGGCATCGAGGTTGGAGAGCGGCTCGTCGAGCAGGAACAGCCGCGGCTGCTTGACGATCGCCCGCCCGATCGCGACCCGCTGGCGCTGGCCGCCCGACATCTGCCCCGGCTTCTTGTCGAGCTGCGCGCCGATCTCGAGGATGTCCGCCGCCTGCGCGATCCGCCGGGTGATCTCGTCCTTCGGCACCTTTGCGTTGACGAGCCCGAAGGCCATATTCTCGCGCACGGTCATGTGCGGGTAGAGCGCGTAGTGCTGGAACACCATCGCGATCCCGCG
Source organism: Erythrobacteraceae bacterium (assembly GCA_027487015.1). Classification (GTDB taxonomy): domain Bacteria; phylum Pseudomonadota; class Alphaproteobacteria; order Sphingomonadales; family Sphingomonadaceae; genus Erythrobacter. The sequence goes on from JAIYEK010000021.1 coordinate 37,476, forward strand.
CGCGCCGGGGGCGAGGGGGTCGATCCGCTCGCCATCGAGCCACACCTCGCCCGAATCCGCCGTCTCCAGCCCGGCGATGATCCGCAGCAGAGTGGACTTGCCGCTGCCCGAGGGGCCGAGAAAGGCGATGAATTCGCGCGGGGCCACGCTGAGCGAAACGCGCTCCAGCACCGGCACATCGCCATAGGACTTGCAGACGTCGATCAGGTCGAGACCGGGCAAGGGCAACCTCATTTATATTATTTATCACACTGTGAGCGATAATCCCGCAGAGGTCAACGCGCCCCGCGTCCGCCATCGCGCAAGGCCACCGTCCGGCCACGGCTCGCCGCAAGGCAGGCGGGGGGCGAAGCGAAAGCGCTTGCCATAAACGCCTCTCAATTTATCCTACAAATAAGATATAGCGCCGAGTCAGAACCCGGCGCACCGATTTCCGGGAGACGACCGATGCCTGACAACGCCGCCGCCGCAGCCGCTTTCCCCGCCGATCCGCTGCCGCCGACCTTTGATGTCACACCCGAGGCCGAAGGCATCGCCACGCGCTTCACCGTGACGCTGGGCGACAAGACCCACAGCTATCGCATCCCCACCGGCCAGCATAACCACTACGCGGTGTTCTTCAGCGAGCTCGCCCGCGATTTCGGCACCCGCGCGCCTGCCGGGCACAAGCCGGTGCCGATCGACGGACCGGAGCCCGACTGGCGCCCGCTGATCCTCGACAACCTCAGCCCCCGCACCACTGCGGGCTATGGCGATCCGGCGGTGCTCAAGACTGACGAAGGCTACTGGCTGGTCGCTACGTCCAACGATGCGCTCGACGCCTTCCCGATCCTCTTCTCGAGCGATCTGGAAAGCTGGAGCCACCAGGGCTTCGTCTTCCCCGAAGGCGAGGCGCCCGAATGGACCGCGCATGGCCGCTCTATCGGCGATTACTGGGCGCCGGAAATGGCCAAGGTCGGGGACGAATACTGGCTGGTCTATACCGCCCGCCAGCGCTCCAACGCGCTCGCCATCGGGCTGGCCAAGGCACCCCACCCTACGGGTCCGTGGACCGATCTCGGCCATCCGCTGGTCGCGGGCTTTGCGATCAACACCACCAATTACCCTGACGATCCGCTCCAGCCGATGCTGAGCGGCGGGGTGATCGACAGCCACATTTTCATCGACGCCAACGGGGACCGCTATCTGTTCTGGAAGCGCGACACCAACGGCGTCTGGCCGCGCCCGCTGGCGGGGCTCTTGCGCCGCCGCCCCGATCTCGTCGACCGGCTCTTCACCCACGAGGCCGACCGGCTAACGGCACGCTTTGCCGCCGCGGTCCAGCCATGGGCCAACGGGCGGCGCCCGATGGAGCGCTTCTTCCTGATGCAGCCGATGATCGAGGCGGTGCTCGACAATTGGGAGCAGGTGAAGGGCGTGCTGAGCGAGGTCGCGGAAGCCGCCTTCATCGTCGATGCGATGAGCACGCCGATCCACGCCCAGCGCTTGGACGAAGCCGGCAACCTCCTCGGCACCGACACCATCGTGCTGAGCAATGATCAGGAATGGGAAGGCCACCTCATCGAAGGCCCGTGGGTGACGCGGCAGGAGGGGCGCTACTGGCTGTTCTATGCCGGCAACGACTTCGGCACCCCCGCCTATGGCATCGGCGTCGCGGTCGCCGACCATCCGCTCGGGCCCTATGTGAAGCAGGAGGGGCCGCTGCTGAAGTCGGTCAAGACGTGGTGGGCGCCGGGCCATGCCTCGGTCGCGCCGGGGCTTGATGGCAAGCCCCAGCTGTTCTTCCACGCCTTCTTCCCCGGCACCGGCGGCTACAACGCCTTCCGCGCGCTGCTGACG
>JAIYEK010000178.1 GCA_027487015.1 Erythrobacteraceae bacterium
ATCGTCTTCATCAACACCGGCTTCCTCGACCGCACCGGGGACGAAATCCACACTTCGATGCGCGCTGGGCCGATGCTGCGCAAGGGCGCGATGAAGGGCTCCGACTGGCTCAAGGCCTACGAGGCGCGCAACGTCGCCATCGGCCTCAAGCATGGCCTCTCGGGCAAGGCGCAGATCGGCAAGGGCATGTGGGCCGCGCCTGACCTCATGGGCCAGATGATGGTCGAGAAGATCGGCCACCTCAACGCGGGCGCCAACACCGCCTGGGTGCCCTCTCCCACCGCCGCAACGCTCCATGCGCTCCACTACCACCAGATCGACGTGTTCGACGTCCAGAAGCACCTGCCCGAGCCGATGGGCCTCGACGCGCTGCTTGCGATCCCGCTCGCCGAAGGTGCGAACTGGTCGGAGGAGGAAATCGCGCAAGAGCTCGACAACAACTGCCAGGGCCTGCTCGGCTACGTGGTGCGCTGGATCGATCAGGGCGTCGGCTGCTCCAAGGTGCCCGATATCAACGATGTGGGCCTGATGGAGGACCGCGCCACCTTGCGCATTTCCTCGCAGCATATCGCCAATTGGCTTCTGCACGGCGTCATCACCGACGGGCAGGTAATAGATAGCCTCACCCGCATGGCCGCCAAGGTCGACGCACAGAACGCGGGCGACGCTTCTTACGTGCCGCTCACCGGCAACGAGAACGGCGCGGCCTTCAGCGCGGCGAAGGACCTGATCTTCAAGGGCGTGGAGCAGCCAAGCGGCTATACGGAGCCGCTGCTTCACGCATGGCGCTTGCGCAAGAAGGCGGGCTGATCCACTCTCGCGCGTGATGCGCAAGGCCCTGCTTTTCCTGATGCTTCTTACCAGCTGGACGGCGCTTGGCTCGGCGGTCGAGGCCGGGCCCGAACCGTCCTCGCGCGAGGCCTTTGATGCGTGGCTCGCCGGCGATCCGGGGCGAGGGCGCGAATTCGCGGCCTTCAACGCCTATTTTGCAAGGGAAGGCGTCGCCGATGTGGTTCCGGTCTGGCAGCTGGCGCGGGTCGATGGCGACTACGCCGCGCGCTGCAATGCCGGGTTCTTCGTTCTCCCCGCGCGCGCCGACTGGCCCAACATCGTCCCCGCGCTGCGGCTGGTGCGCCGCCATGTCGTGCCGGTGATAGGCCGCGTCGAGGTCGCCTCGAGCTGGCGTTCGCCCGCGGTCAACACCTGCATCGGCGGAGCAAAGCGCAGCGCGCACCGGGATTTCAAAGCGCTCGATCTGGTCGCACCGACCCGCAGCGGGGACCGTCGCAAGTTGTTCACCGATCTGTGTGCGATGCAGCGCAAGGCGGGGCCCCGCTCAAGAATGGGGTTGGGGGCCTATCACGATCCCGCGCGGCCACAGGCCAATCCTGCGGGGCGTTTTCACATCGATGCGAGCGGTTACCGGACGTGGGGCTTCGACTACTCGGCCAAGTCAAACCCCTGTCCGAAGCTGAGCTAACTCAACGCCTTGGCGATTGCGACGAACTCCGCCACGCTCATCGTCTCTGCCCGCCGGGTCTCATCAATCCCCAGCGTAGCCAGTGCCTCCAGCGCGCCGGGCACGCCCTTCAGACTCTGGCGCAGCATCTTGCGGCGCTGGCCGAAGGCAGCTTCGGTGAGGCGTTCGAGGGTGCGGGCCAACACGCCCTCGGGCATGGCGGCGGGGGTCACGTGGACGATTGCGCTCATGACCTTGGGCGGCGGGGTGAAGGCGCTGCGGTGGACCTTCATCGCCAGCCTCGCCTCGGCGCGCCACTGGGCGAGCACGGCGAGGCGGCCGTAGGCGTCCTCGTCCGCTGATGCGACGATGCGGTCGGCGACTTCGCGCTGGAACATGAGGGTGAGGGACTGCCACAGCGGCGGCCACGCCTCTCCACCGAGCCAGCGCACGAACAGAGCGGTGCCGACGTTATAGGGCAAGTTTGAGAGGACGTGAAACGGTTGTCCGTCCATAAGCTGCGCGTGGTCCAGCTTAAGGGCGTCGCCTTCAATTACAGTGAGTTGCCCCGGAAAGCTCTCACCCAGTTCGGCGAGGGCTGGAAGGCAGCGGCGGTCCATCTCGATCGCGGTGACCCGGGCTCCTGCGCGCAGCAGCGCCCGCGTCAGCCCACCGGGGCCGGGACCGACCTCCAGCACTGGCTGACCCGAAAGGTCGCCGGGCAGCGCGGCGATGCGAGCAAGCAGTTGTTCGTCGAGCAGAAAATTCTGCCCCAGCGCTTTGGAAGCGGCGAGGTTGTGGCGCGCGATGACTTCGCGGATCGGGGGGAGGTCAGGCACTGGCGCTCGCCCGCGCCGCGGCCATCTCCGCCGCCATCACGATTGCTGCGGCCATCGCGCCCGGATCGGCCTTGCCTTGGCCTGCGATGTCGTAGGCGGTGCCGTGGTCGGGCGAGCTGCGGATGATCGGCAGGCCGAGCGTGACGTTGACGCCCTCGTCAAACTCCAGCGCTTTCAGAGGGATAAGCGCCTGATCGTGGTACATGCACAGCGCCGCATCATAGCCGGCGCGGGCGCGCGGGGTGAACAGCGCGTCGCCCGGGACCGGGCCGACAGCATCGATCCCCTCGGCCTGAAGCGCGGCGATGGCTGGCGCGATGATGCGCGCTTCCTCGTCCCCGAACTTCCCGCCCTCGCCGGCGTGGGGATTGAGCGCGGCAATCGCAAGTCTGGGCTGCAAAACCCCGAAATCCCTGCGCAATCCCGCCGCAACGATGCGCGATTTGTGGACGATCAGCTCGGCTGAAATCAGCCCCGGCACTTCGGCCAAAGCCACATGCACCGTCAGCGGCACGGTGCGCAAGGAGGGCCCGGCGAGCATCATTACCGCGTCGCGATAGGGCCGCCCGCAGGCATCGGCGAGGAATTCGGTCTGCCCCGGGTAGTCCCAGCCGATCGCCGCCAGCGCGCCTTTGGACACTGGTGCGGTCACCAGCCCCATTGCCACCCCGGAGAGCGCAAATTTCGCTCCCCATTGCAGCGAAGCGAGCGCCAACCGGGCGCCATCGACATGGGGACGACCCGGCGACGACATGCCATCGAGCCCGGCAAGAACCGGCAACCCCGCGGCGCTCGCGAACAGCGCTTCGGCAGGCTCGGCGATGGGCACGATCGGGCAGTCGATCCCCACAGTTTCGGCCACCCGCCGCAGCAATTCGGGCCCGCCGACCACAAAGGCCGGCGGCGCACGGCGCTCTGCCCGCAGCCGTGCCCAGGCGCCGAGGATGACCTCGGGGCCAATGCCTGCCGGATCACCGAGCGAAATCGCAAGCGGAGCGGAGAGCGGCGTCAATTGTACTCGATATAGGCGTCGTTGCGCAGGTCGCGCAGCAGGCGCTGGGCCTGCTTGTTGACCCGGTCGTCCTCGATCTGCTTCATCACCGCCTGGAAGGTCGGCGCACCCGAATCCTTGGGATCGTCACGCCCGCACAGCATCAGCACGCGCACGCCTTCCTGAAGACCGCCGAAGGGCGGGGTGGCCTGACCGATCTGGAGCTGGAGGACGAGGTCGCGCAGCTGCACCGGCAGGTTGGCTGCCTTGACCTGATCGTTCGAGATCACCTCGGCACCGATCTTCGCCGCGCCCGCCTCGACATCGGCGCAGCCGCGCAAGGTGCCCAGATACTGGCTGAACTGCTCGACCCGCGCCTCGGCCTGGGCCTGCGTCACGCCGGGATCAAAGTTGATCGAGATCTGCTTGAGGCTAAGCAGCGCCTCGGCCGGATCGGCCATCAGCACCTGGCGCTTGTTGATGAGGTAGATGATCGAAAAACCGCCGGGAATCTCGATCGGGCCGTTCAGCTGGCCGGGCTGCATGGTGCGCACCGCCGCGGCGAGCTGCGGGGGCAGCTGGCCGATCCGGACCCAGCCGAGGTCACCGCCGACCACCTGCGTGCTCGCTTCGGAATATTGGCGCGCATAGGCGACGAAGCTGCCGCCCTGCTGCAATTGCTGCATGATCGTCTGCGCGTTCTTGAGCACTGCGGCGCGGTTTTCGGTGGTCGCCGACAGGTAGATCTCGCCGAGGCGGTATTCGTCGGTGCCCTTGGCCTCGTTCATCCGCTTGAGCGTTTCGTTGACCTCTTCGGCCGAGATGTTGACGCGCGGCATGACGTTGCGGCGCAGCAGGTTGTCCCATGCCACTTCGCCCTCGATCTGGCGCTTCAAAGAGGCCGCCGAGGAACCGATCGATTCCAGATAGGCGTCCATCTTCTTGGGATCGCCGGCGAAGTTCTGCGCGGCGAGCTGCTGGTAGGTCTCCTCGACCTCCTCGCGCTTGACCTCGATCTCGTCGGCCTCGGCGGCCTGGATCTTGAGTGTTTCGTCGATGAGGTTGCGCAGCACCTGGACGCGCAGGCGCAGCATCTCTTCCTCGGCGACCGGCGCTTCGGAGGCGGCCGTCACCAGTGCGACGCGCTGGTCGATGTCGGTGCCGGTGATGACGAAGCCGTTTACGATCGCGGTCGCGGTGCGCTTGTCAGGGTCGGCCTTGCCGAACAGGGTGATATCCTCGGGCAGGCCGAAAGGATTGTCCGCAGTCGGCACAGCGACGGTCTGAGCGCCCGCGGCCATGGGCGCGGCGGCAAGGCCCAGCATGGCGGCACCCGCCAGCGCGGTTCCGGCCTTGGCAAAAAGCGCCTTCGAAAACAGCTTCACACTCACTCGTTCAGTCCCGCCTTATGGCTAATGCATGCGCGTGCGGATCGCACCCGTTGCTGCGCCGATGCCGTGCACCGGCTGAATGGAAGCTGAGTCTGCGCCCGATCCCGGTGAGCGCAGCCAGCTTGCCGCCGCGCTCCTTAACGCCATTTGCGCGCCCTGCCAATTCTTGCAGGCGTTGAAGCGGGGGTCAGCGGAAACCGAGATTGCGCAGGGCGAAGAAAATCTGAAACGCATTG
>JAIYEK010000091.1 GCA_027487015.1 Erythrobacteraceae bacterium
CCGATCCGCCCGACCTCGTGGCAGCTCCAGCAGCACGGCAAGATGTTCCCGCCGGGCTACCTCCACGAAACCTGGCGCGACTGGCTCTACTGGGACGTCGAGCTGGAGGCGTGACGCGCCTTTCAGCGTGGCCAAGGCGCGCCTTGACTCGCATCGCCTGATCCCATAATTCGATAATTCTCGAATCATCGGAGAATGCCATGCAGCCCGATCTGGTCATCCGCGCATTGGGAGCGCTGGCGCAGGAGCATCGCCTCGCCGCTTTCCGACTTCTGGTGCAGGCGGGATCCGAGGGAATCGCGGCGGGCGTGCTGGCCGAGAGGATCGGCGTCCCCGCGTCCTCGATGAGCTTTCACCTTGCCCAGCTCGCCAATGCCGGGCTCGTCACCCAGCGGCGCGAAAGCCGGTCGATCTTCTATGCGGCCGACTATGCCGCGATGAACGGCCTCATGGCCTACCTCACCGAAAACTGCTGCGGCGGCCTGCCTTGCGAGGACGCTGCCGCCTGCCCGCCTGCAACACCCAAGGAGACGGCCCTGTGAAGCGCTTCCACCTGCATGTCGGCGTGACCGACCTTGATGCCTCGATCGCCTTCTACACCAACCTGTTCGGCGCCGCGCCCGAAGTGGTAAAGTCGGACTACGCCAAGTGGATGCTCGAAGATCCGCGCATCAACTTCGCGATCTCGATGCGCGAAGGCGCGGCCAAGGGCATCGAACATGTCGGATTGCAGGTCGAGAACGAGGGCGAACTCGCCGAAGTCTACGCGAGATTGAAGGCCGCCGACCGTCCGGTGCTCGAGGAAGGCGCGACCACCTGCTGCTATGCCAAGTCCGAGAAGAGCTGGATCGCTGACCCCGACGGCTTGGTGTGGGAGGCTTTCCTCACCACCGGCGGCAGCACCACCTATGGGGGCAGCCCCGATCTCGAACAGCTCGCCAATGCCGATGCGGCGACGGGCGCGTGCTGCGTGCCGCAAGCTGCGGCTGCTGCCCCGGCTCCGGCCGCGTCCTGCTGCTGAACCGAACCGCGGGGGCGACAATGAACATTCTGGTGCTGTGCACGGGCAATTCCGCCCGCTCGATCCTTGGCGAGGTCATCCTGAACAGCCTTGGCGCGGGGCGGGTGACTGCCTTCAGCGCCGGGAGCCAGCCCAAGGGCGCTGTGCATCCCGGCGCGCTGCGGCTGCTCGCCGCGCGCGGAATCGATGCAGCGGAGCTCCATTCCAAGAGCTGGAACGTCTTCACCGGCCCCGACGCGCCGGAGATCGATCTCGTCATCACTGTGTGCGGAAGCGCGGCGGGTGAGGCCTGTCCGGTCTTCCCCGGCACGCCCCTTCGCGCCCATTGGGGCCTGCCCGACCCGGCGGCGGTGATTGGCGATGTCGCTGCGGTCGATGCCGCCTTCGCGCAGACATGGGAGTGGCTGACGATGCGAGTCGAGGCTTTCCTCGCCCTGCCATTCGAGACGATGGCGCGCGCCGACCTGCAAGCGCGGCTCGCCGAGATCGGCGAGATGGACGGCGCCGCATGATCCGGCCGCTGTTCGCCGAGGCGCTCGGCAGCTTCTTCCTCTTTGCCACCGTGGTCGGCTCGGGAATCATGGCCGAGAGCCTCGCGGGCGGCAACGTCGCCGTCGCGCTGATCGGCAACACGCTGGCGACGGGGGCGATGCTGTTCGTTCTCATGACCATGCTCGGGCCGATTTCGGGCGCGCATTTCAATCCGGCGGTGACGCTGGTCTTTGCCCTGCGGCGTGAGGTGGGGGCGGTCATGGCGCTCGCCTATGTCGCGGTGCAGCTGGGCGGCGGCATAATTGGCGTGTGGACCGCGCACCTGATGTTCGACCTGCCGATCCTGCAATGGAGCGACACCATGCGGACGGGAACCGGCCAGTGGGCGGGGGAGGCGGTGGCGACCTTCGGGCTGGTGCTGACCATCCTCGCCACGCTCGAAGCGCGCCGCGACTGGGTGCCGGTCAGCGTCGCGCTCTATATCGCGGCGGGGTATTGGTTCACCTCCTCGACTAGCTTCGCCAATCCCGCGATCACCGCGGCGCGCAGCCTGAGCGACACCTTTGCCGGGATCGCGCCGGGCGATGTGGCGGGCTTCGTGCTGGCGCAGTTCGCCGGGGCGTTGGCGGCGATTGGCGCGGCGCGGCTGTTGCGGCAGCCCGGCGACGCACACGCCTGACGAGAACCGCTGCGCGCTCCGTTGCAATTCCATGACGCATCGCTAGGCGGGCTTTGTCTGCGCCAACGGGGATTCGCGTTTCCATGAAGATCATGTCCGGCAATTCGAACCTGCCGCTCGCCCGCGCGATTGCGGCCTATCTCGAAATTCCGCTGACCGACGCCAGCGTGCGGCGCTTCGCCGACGAGGAGGTGTTCGTCGAGATCCACGAGAACGTGCGCGGGGAGGACGTGTTCGTCGTCCAGCCGACCAACTTCCCGGCGAACGACAACCTGATGGAATTGCTGATCTGCATCGACGCGCTGCGCCGCGCCTCGGCCAAGCGGATCACCGCGGTGGTGCCGTACTTCGGCTATGCCCGGCAGGACCGCAAGCCGGGGCCGAGAACCCCGATCTCGGCCAAGCTGGTCGCGAACCTCATCACCGAGGCGGGGGCCGACCGGATGCTGGCAGTCGATCTCCACGCCGGGCAGATCCAGGGCTTCTTCGACATCCCGACCGACAACCTCTACGCCGCGCCCGTCATGGCCGCCGACATTCAGGCCCGCTATGGCGATCAGCAGCTGATGGTGGTCTCGCCCGACGTCGGCGGCGTGGTGCGCGCCCGCGCGCTGGCGAAGCGCCTCGACAATGCCCCGCTCGCGATCGTCGACAAGCGCCGCGACCGTCCGGGCGAGAGCGAGGTGATGAACATCATCGGCGATGTCTCCGGGCGGCACTGCATCCTGATCGACGACATCGTCGATTCGGGCGGCACCCTGTGCAACGCGGCCGAGGCGCTGCTCGAGGGCGGGGCCAAGTCGGTCGCAGCCTATATCACCCACGGCGTGCTCTCGGGCGGCGCGGTGGCGCGGATCAACGGGTCGAGCCTCAAGGAGCTGGTGATCACCGATTCGATCCGCCCGACCGAAGCCGCCGAAGCCTCCGACCGCATCCGCGTCCTCCCCATCGCCCCGCTGGTGGGCGAGGCGATCCGGCGGATTGCGGATGAAAGCTCGGTCAGCTCGCTGTTCGACTGATGTTTGACCCGGTCGAGGTGCGTGGGCTGCTGATCGAAGCGGCCCGGGCGCGCGAGACCTTCACCTATGGCGACCTGCTGAACATCCTCGGCCACACCTTCACGCGCCCGCTGATGCGCGCGTTGTGCAAGGTGCTCGACCGGATCGACGAGGATGGGCGCGCCTGCGCCGAGCCGGGGCTGGCGGTGCTGGTGGTCCGGCAAGCGGACGGGCTCCCCGGGCAAGGCTGGTTCGTCTCCCGCACCGGCGTTTACGACGACCTGCCGCACGAATGGGAGGGACCGGAGGCGCGCCGCTACACCGAGGCTCGACAGGCCGAAGCCTTCGATTATTGGGAGGCGCATGACTGATATAGACCTCGCCCTCGCTCTGCGCCTTGCCGATGCCGCCGGTTCTGCCATTCGCCCACTGTTCCGCGGGCAATGGAGCGAGGAGCGCAAGGCCGACCGCACCTACGTCACCGAAGCCGACCGCGCCGCCGAGGCCGCGATGCGGCGGCTGATCGAGGCGGAGTTCCCGCGCGACGGGATCATCGGCGAGGAATATGGCACCCGCAACGAAGGCGCGGGACGGCAGTGGGTGCTCGATCCGATCGACGGCACCACCAGCTTCATCGCCGGCCGCCCGATCTTCGGGACGCTGATCGCGCTGCTTCAGGATGGCTGGCCGGTGCTCGGCATTATCGACCAACCCGTCAGCGGAGAGCGCTGGGTCGGCCGCATTGGCCAGCCGACGCTGTTCAACGGCAAGTCCGCCGCGACCAAGCCGCTGAAAGACCTCGCTGACGCGGTGCTCGCCACCACCAGCCCGCACGCCTTCACCAACGAGGAGGCTGACGCCTTCATGTCGGTCGCCAAGAGCGTGGCGGAGCGCAAGATCGTCTATGGCGGAGACTGCTACAATTACGGCCTCGTCGCGAGCGGCCATATCGACATCGTGATCGAGGCGGGCCTAAAGCTCCACGATTACGCCGCGCTCGTCCCGGTGGTCGAGGGCGCGGGCGGGATGATGGCCGACTGGCAGGGCAACCCGCTCGACGCAGGGAGCGACGGCACGGTGATCGCACTGGGCGATCCGGCGCGGCTTGAGGATGTGCTCGAGGCGATGGGGTAGGCTCGCGCGTGCACCTGTTCTTCTACGGGGTGCTGCGCGAGGGGCTGGGGGACTGGCCCTTCCTCGCCGGGATTGGCCCGGGGCGACCTGCGCGGACAAGCGGTGCGCTGTTCGCCATTGCCGATCCGGACGGCTGGTATCCCGCCTTGCTGCACGACGATGGGTCGGAGGCAGCGGAGGTTGTCGGCGCGCTGCATGACGCGGGCGGCGTCGATCTCGCCGCCATGGATGCTTTCGAGGGCCCCGATTACACCCGCAGCGCGATCCCGGTGCAGGTTGGCGGAGAGACCATCACCGCAGGGACCTACCTCTGGACCGCGCCCGTCCCGCCCGGGTCCCCGCGCATCGTTCATGGCGATTTCGCCCGCTGGCTGGCGGAGACCGGTCACTCCCCCTTCGGACGGCAGTGAAGCCGCAACCCGCACCTCGGCAAAACGAGGGATGACAGCGGGGCGCGATCTGTTAGGCTTTTGCCATAATTCTCAGCAGGGAGGGGGAATATCATGAAAAAGACCTTTTGGGCGGCCTTTCCGGCGGTCTCGGCCCTAGCGCTCGCTGGCGCCGCGCCCGCGCTGGCGCAGGTGGCGACCCCGGCGCGTCCCGTCACCGATCCCGCTGCGATCGAAAGCCCCGCCAACCCCGACGCAGCCCCCGTCCCGGTCGAGGACCTGTCCTACTCCCGCACCCTCGGCGCGACTGCGTGGAGCACCGATGGCAGCGAGATCTTCCTCGTCACCAACCTGACGGGGCGCAACAACATCTGGAAGATCCCCGCGACCGGCGGCTGGCCCGTCCAGCTGACCCGCTCCGAGGAACGCCACGCCGGGCTCGTGCCTTCGCACGATGGTAAGCTGCTCTATTACACGCAGGACGTCGGCGGTGACGAACAGTTCGACATCTACGCCGTGCCCACCGGTGGCGGGGATGCGCGCAACCTCACCGGAACGCCCGAATTGCGCGAGAACGATCTTCTGATCGCGCCGGGCGGCACCACCGGGGTGGTCTCGACCAAGCTGCGCAACGAGGGCCAGGTCAACCTCGCCTTGATCGATCTTGCGACCGGCAAGACCACCCCGCTGGTGATCGAGTCCGACCCGGCCCTGCGCTGGTCGCCGGTCGCCTGGATCGAGGGCGGCAAGGCACTGATCGCCTCGCGCACCAACCCCAACCAGACTTTCGCCGAAGTGTGGCGGGTCGAGGTCCCGAGCGGCGCCAAGACCCTGCTGCTCGGCAAGGCGAAGACAGTCTACAACGCCAGCGACGCCGCGCCCGATGGCGGGCTGATCGCGGTCAGCACCAACGAGGGCACCGGCCAGCTGCGCGCCGGGCTTTACGACACCCGCAAGAAGGCATGGCGCTGGCTCGCGCCGACGCCGTGGTCGCAGACAGCGGGCACCTTCAGCCCTGACGGCAAGACCATGACCGTCATCCGCAACGAGGACGGCCGCACCTCCGCCTCGCTGGTCGATGTGGCGACTCTCGCCGAAACGCCGATCCCGCTGCCCGCCGGGGTCAATTCCTTCGCTGGCGGGGAGGAGCCCTTCTCGCCTGACGGCAAGCGCATCCTCGTCGCCCATTCCGGCGCCGATACGCCGAGCGACCTTCAGGTGGTCGATCTCGCCTCGGGCAAGGCCGCGACGGTGACGTCGATGGCGCTCGCCAGTCTCAAGTCCGAAAACCTCCCCAAGTCGCGGATCGTCACCTACACAAGCTTTGACGGCACGCTGGTCAGCGCGGTCGTCACCATGCCCTTCAATCTGAAGCGCGACGGGACCAATCCCGCGGTGATGCTGCCCCATGGCGGCCCGACCGGCCAGAGCGTCGACGGCTTCAACCGCACCGCAACGGCGCTCGCCAGCCGCGGCTATATCGTGATGCAGCCCAACGTCCGCGGCTCGACCGGCTATGGTCAGCCGTTCCAGAACGCCAATTATCAGGATCTGGGCGGCGGTGACCTCAAGGATATGATCGCGGGCAAGCAGTTCCTTGTTCAGAGCGGCTATGTCGATCCCAAGAAGGTCGGGGTCACCGGCGGTTCTTACGGCGGCTACATGACCCTGATCGCGCTCGCCAAGACGCCCGATGAATTTGCGGCGGGGGCACAATTGTACGGCATTATCAACTGGTTCAGCATGTACGAGACCTCGGATGCGCTGCTCAGGCAATACCTGATCTCGCTGCTCGGCGATCCGGTGAAGGACCGCAAGGTCTACGAATCGAACTCGCCGATCACCTATATCCGTAGCATCAAGGCGCCGCTGCTCTCGCTGCAGGGCGACCGCGACATCCGGGTGCCGCGCGGGCAGGCCGAAGAGGTCGCCGCGATCCTCAAGGAGATCGGCACACCCAACGATACGGTGTTCTACCCCGCCGAAGGCCACGGCTTCGCCAAGCGCGAAAACCAGATCGATTCGCTCAGCCGCGTGATCGAATGGTTCGACCGTCACCTGAAGGGCCAATCGGCAAAGTGAGGCAGGCCGCCCCGGAGGCAATCCGGGGCGGCGGCTGCGGGGTGAGGGGGGCTAGCGCGCCCACTGCGGACATTCTCTCAAGGGAAGTAAGGTCCACAATATGGTTCGTTGGTTCGTTCTCTCGCTCGCTGCCTTCTTGCTTGGCATGCCTCTGGCCGCGTCAACGGCAGTCGATCCAAGATCCGTTTTTGCCGCCCACGATCCGCAAGGCCGGCTTCCAACAACAGCCATCCGGAAGCTTGGGACTGTGACGGTGAACGCCGCCACCTATGACATCTATTATCTGGAGTTTGTGAACCCTGTTTCCCGACATGGTCAGCAAAGAATAGCCTTCATCAAGAACGGCACGAGCTTCGCAGGCGCATATCAATGCACACTAGGTCCTGGCGATGCGCACTTGATTGTCGGTGCGGACCGGCTCACGGTTTGGGTGCAAGACATGCCCGAGCCGTTCGTTGTAAAGTTTGACGAACTCGGACCAACTCGCAACGCGTACTTCTGTGGTGAAGGGTCTGGGTGGGAAAATTCCATCTGACCATGGGCGCAGAGATCCTCCCCCATCCGGTCCCCAACAAGTCCGAACCATCGCCCGATAGCGGCCGCTACCGAGGTCGGCGAGAGCCTCCCGTCCCCATCCCCCTTGCCTTTCCCCCCTTCTCCGCCTAAGCGCGCCGACTTCACCGACACGAATCAATCAGCCAGCCTGGCGACAAGGGCTGCCATGGCCGGTTCCGACGTGTCCCCGAACAGGAGATGAAAATGCCCAAGCTGAAGACCAAGAGCGGTGTGAAGAAGCGCTTCAAAATCACCGCCACCGGCAAGGTCAAGCACGGCGTCGCTGGCAAGCGGCACCGTCTGATCAGCCACAATGCGAAGTATATCCGCACCAACCGCGGCACCTCGGTCCTGTCGGCCAATGATACGCCGACGATCAAGAAGTGGGCGCCCTACGGGCTGGATTGATGCGGCGGGCCTCAGGCCCCGCGTCCTCAAGATAAGGATATACTGATATGTCACGCGTCAAAAGGGGTGTTACCACCCGCGCCAAGCACAAGCGGATTCTCGACCAGGCCAAGGGCTATCGCGGTCGCCGCAAGAACACCATCCGCATCGCCCGTCAGGCGGTCGAGAAG
>JAIYEK010000029.1 GCA_027487015.1 Erythrobacteraceae bacterium
AGCGGGCTGCCTTCGGGATTGACCAGCCGGATGCGCCCGATCGGATCGGCGGGCGCATTGGGCGCTGCCGGATCGCCCGCCAGCACCGTCCCATCGGCCGCGATGTTGAGGATGAAGCCCGGCGGCACGGTGATCGGCGTGCCGGTCTCGCCCAGCACCGCCAGCCCCTCGCCGTTTTCGAGAACCCCACTGGCGCCAACCCGCAGGTCGCCGCGGCGCGAATAGACCTCGCCCTGACGGTCGGGTGACTGGAACGCGATCAGCGCGCTTCCCTCCAGCGCCACGTCGAGCGCATTGCCGGTCGGCTCCACGCGGCCCATCCGCATGTCCGCGCCCCGCACATTGCCGCGCGCGGGCGCACGGGCTTCGAGCGAGCCGTCGCGCAGCACGGCCGGAGTGACCGCGAAGATCTCCTGACGAAAGCCCGGCGTCGAGGCGTTGGCGAGATTGTTCGCCACCACCCGCTGCCGGTCCATCGCCGCGTTCATCGCGGTCATCGCAGTGTAGATCAGCCGGTCCATGTTCTTACGAACGCAGGTTCAGCACGGTCTGCGAGATCTGCGTGGCGGTATCGATCGCCTTGGCGTTGGCCTGGAAATTGCGCTGCGCGGTGAGCAGCGCGATCATTTCCTCGGCCAGTTCCACGTTCGAGCGTTCGAGCGCGCCGCTGATCATCTCGCCATAGGTGCCGATGCCGGGGTTGCCGAACACCGCCGCGCCGCTCTCGCCGGTCGCCTGCCACTTGGTCTGGCCGGCCGAGCGCAACCCGTTGGGCGCGGCAAAGCTGGCAAGCGCGACCTGCCCGACCGGCTCGGTGCTGCCATCGGCGAACGCCGCAATGATGATCCCGCGGTTGTTGATCGTGACGTTGGCGAGCGTCACCCCGGCCGCGTTGGCGATCGGCACCGCGACATCGGCTGCGACCGTCGAGGTCGGGTTGCCCGCAGCATCGACCGGATAGGCCTGAAGGCGATTGCCCCACGAATCCTCGAGCTCGCCCGCCGCGGTCAGGCGGAAATTGCCGTTGCGGGTGTAGCTGACATCGCCCGAGAAAGGGTTGGCGAGCGCGAAGAACCCGTCGCCGTCGATCGCAAGGTCAAGCGCGCGGCCGGTCTGTTCGAGCGGGCCAAGCACGAAGTCCTGCGTGATTCCGGCAATCGTCGCACCGATGCCCGGGCTGCGGCGCGGATCGGTGGCCGAACCCGTCGCGACCAGATCGGCGAACTGCACCGAGCTTTTCTTGAAGCCCACCGTTTCCGCGTTGGCGATGTTGTGGGCGATGACTTTCAGGTCGGTCTCGGCATTCTTGAGGCCGGACAGCGAGGTGAAGAACGACATGGGGGCTTGATCCTCAGGTTGGGGGAAGGGGTCAGGTGGTGGGGGTGGCGGGCGTGTTGGCCGCGCGCGCGGCGGCCTCTTGCGCGGCGATCAGCCGGTCGAGCTTGGTCGAGATGTCCTCCAGCGTCGCGCCGCTTTCGGTGGTCGCCGACAGCGCCGAGAACTGCGCCATCTGGGCGAGCATGTCCTGGTTGTCGGTCGGCTCGAGCGGGTCCTGGAAGGTGAGCTGGGTGGTCAGCAACCGGATGAAATCGCCGCCATCGAGCGAGCCCAATCCGCCGCCCTTGATTGTGGAGGGCGTGTTGAGCCGGTCGAGCGTCGCTTGCGCGGCGGGGGTCAGGCTGGTGGTGGTGGTGGTGGTCATCACTGGCTCCTCAGGGTTTCGAGCATCAGCTGCTTGGCGGTCTGCAATGCCTGCACCAGGTTCTGGTACTGGCGCGAGGCGTCCATGATCTCGACCATCTCGGCGGTCTCATCGACGGGGGCTTCGAACACGTCGCCATTTGCATCGGCGAGCGGGTGCGAGGGATCGTGGCGCTTGGTCGGCGCGGTCTCGGCGCGCACCAGCCCGCTGGTGGTGACCCCGGCGAGGCCCGACGCCTTGTCGAGCTCCACCGCGAACACCGCGCGGATCGGGCGATAGGCGCCGTCCTCGGTCGTGGAGACCGAGCCCGCGTTGGCGAGGTTCGAGGTCGCCGCGTTCATCCGCACCATCTGCGCGCTCATCGCGCGGGTCGTGAGGCTGAACAGCGTCATGGGGGAGCGATCAGGCATCGGCCTCACTCGCCCTTTAGCGCGCGGGTGATGGTGTTGACCCGCCCCTGCACGAAGCTGAGAGTGGCCGAATAGGCCACCGCGTTTTCGGCAAAGGCGACCTGTTCGCGGTTCAGCTCGACCGTGTTGCCATCCATCGAAGGCATCGTCGGCTGGCGATAAACCATCTGCGCATCGCCGCCGATCATCGCCGCGCCGCGCGCGTTGGCCAGCCGGGCATCGAGCGCGGCGTTGAAGTCGATGTCGCGCGCCTTGTACCCGGGGGTCGCGGCATTGGCGATGTTCGAGGCGATCACTCCCATGCGCTGCGAGCGCAGGGTCAGCGCGGCGCCGTGGATACCGAAAAGTCGCTCGCTCACCGATGGAGCCTCCTTGCTGCAGGCGGGCCGGGCCCGCGGGTTTGCAGCCGGTTCAGCAGGAAGCGTGCCAAACCCTTTGCGGGCGGCGCCACGGTCCCGTGCAAGGGCGCCGGCGGCAGGCTTTTGCCGGTCGCGGCGGGACCCCCGGGCAAACCCCTGCCGCAGCGGTGCGGCGCTTAATCGGCGGTTCCCGCTGCCGTTCTCCAGCTTGTTGCCACTTGGAGGGATCCCGCAATGCTGCCCACGATGTCGTCGCTGTTCGATCCCGCCGCGCTGGCAATCGTGGTCACGGGCACGCTGATCGCGACGCTGGCGCGCTGCGGCTGGCACGATTTCCGCGAGGCACTGGCGGCGGCCGCGCTGCTGATGCGCGGCGGCTTTGCGCCCGAGGCGAACCGCAAAGCGCTGGCGCAGGCGGCAAGCGCGATCCAGCGCGACGGCCCGCGCCGCGCTGACCCCGCGCTGCCGCCCGACCCGGCGCTCGCCACGCTGGTCGCGTCCTTTCTCCGCCACGGCGCGCTCGACACGCTGCCGAGCCTGCGCCGCGCCGACCGCGCGATCGAAGAGGCGCGCCGCTATGCTGCGGTGCAGGTGTTCACCTGCGCGGGCGAGCTGGCTCCGGTGTTCGGGCTGATCGGCACGCTCTACGGGTTCACCCAGCTCACCCCCGATCCGACCGCCGCGACCACGGTGACGATCATGGGCGCGGTCTCGACCGCCGTGCTGACCTCGCTCTACGGCGCGCTCACCGCCCACCTCGTGTGCTTCCCGCTGGCGAGCGCGATCGAACGCCGGGGCCTTGCCGAGGAAGCCGCGCGCGAGGCGCTGGCCGACTGGTTCATCGCCCAGGCCGGAGGCGCGGACGCCGCCGC
>JAIYEK010000185.1 GCA_027487015.1 Erythrobacteraceae bacterium
ATGCATTTGAAAGACCTCAAGCGAAAGACCCCGGCCGAACTGGTCGCGATGGCGGAAGAGCTGGGCGTCGAGGGCGCCTCGACCATGCGCCGGCAGGATCTGCTCTTCTCGATCCTGCGCGAACTCGCCGAGGATGAGGAATATGAAGAAAAGATCATGGGCATCGGCACCATTGAGGTGCTGCAGGACGGCTTCGGCTTCCTGCGCTCGCCCGAAGCGAATTACCTTGCCGGGCCGGACGACATCTACCTGTCGCCCAACCAGGTCCGCCGCTGGGGCCTGCGCACCGGCGACACAGTCGAAGGCGAAATCCGCGCACCCCGCGATGGCGAGCGCTACTTTGCGCTGACCAGCCTCGCCAAGGTCAATTTCGACGATCCCGAAGCGGTGCGTCTGCGCACCAATTTCGACAACCTCACTCCGCTCTATCCGGACCAGAAGCTGACGCTCGACTCGCTCGATCCGACGGTGAAGGACAAGAGCGCGCGGGTGATCGACATCATCGCGCCGCAGGGCAAGGGCCAGCGCGCGCTGATCGTGGCTCCGCCGCGTACGGGTAAGACCGTGCTGCTTCAGAACATCGCCAAGGCGATCACCGACAACCACCCCGAGGTGTTCCTGATCGTCCTCTTGGTCGACGAGCGCCCCGAGGAAGTCACCGACATGCAGCGCTCGGTGAAGGGTGAGGTGATCTCCTCGACCTTCGACGAGCCCGCCGGCCGCCACGTGCAGGTCGCCGAGATGGTGATCGAGAAGGCCAAGCGCCTGGTCGAGCACAAGCGTGACGTTGTCATCCTGCTCGATTCGATCACCCGTCTCGGCCGTGCCTACAACACCGTGGTGCCCTCCTCGGGCAAGGTGCTGACTGGCGGTGTCGACGCCAACGCGCTCCAGCGCCCCAAGCGCTTCTTCGGCGCTGCGCGCAATATTGAGGAAGGCGGCTCGCTTTCGATCATCGCCACCGCGCTGATCGACACCGGCAGCCGCATGGACGAAGTCATCTTCGAAGAGTTCAAGGGCACCGGTAACTCGGAAATCGTGCTCGACCGCAAGGTTTCGGACAAGCGCATCTTCCCCGCGCTCGATGTCGGCAAGTCCGGCACCCGCAAGGAAGAACTGCTGGTCGCCAAGGACAATCTCTCGAAGATGTGGGTCCTGCGCCGCATCCTGATGCAGATGGGCACCGTAGACGCGATGGAATTCCTGCTCGACAAGATGAAGGATTCCAAGACCAACGAAGATTTCTTCGCGACGATGAACCAGTAATCAAAGGGCCGAGGGGTCGGGCCGAAAACGGACGGACGGGAATACGTGCTCAGCCAGTATCTCTACATCAGCACCGCGCCGACCCTGCCGCGCGAGGAGGTCGACGCCATCCTCGCCGCGAGCGCGCGCAACAACCCGGCGCGCGGCATCACCGGCCTGCTGCTGTTCAACGGCCGCAACTTCCTCCAGCTGCTCGAGGGCGAGGAGGGTGAGGTCGCAGCGCTGATGGACACGATCACCGCCGATCCGCGTCATTCGGGCGTCTCGGTGCTCGATCGCCGGGCCATCGAAGGCCGCACCTGCCCCGACTGGGCAATGAAGCGCGTCCTGATCGCCGAGAGCATCGAAGCTCGCCGCGAAATGCTCGAAAGCGATCTGCCCCGCGGCCTCGACCCCGAGGTGCGCAAGATGATCGTCAATTTCGCGGTGCTGAACTAGGGAAAACCCCTAGGCCGCGGCAAGCCGATCGCAGGCGCGCCAAGCGTATGATCTCCACCGGACAGACCGGGGGAGCGCCATGCGCCGCATCATCTATCGCAGCCTTGCCGCACCGGCCCTCGACAAGGCCGAGATGTTCCGGTTGGTCTATCACGCGCGGATGGCTAACGAAGCCAAGGGGCTGTCGGGGGTGCTGCTGCAATGCGAGCAGCACTTGCTCCAGATCCTCGAAGGGGAGACCTGGAAGCTGTTCGCCGCCTTCGAGGCTATCCGCCGCGATCCGCGCCATACCGCGGTCGAGGTGATGTTCGAACGCTCGATCCCGCAAGCGACCTTTCCACACTGGCCGATGCGCTATTTCGACGAGCGCCATATCGCCAAGGCGCTGACCCTGATGCAGGCCGAGGCAGGCGGGCCGCTATGCTCTCCGGTCGAGGAAGCGGTGCGCGCCTTCTTCGTCGAAGGCTTCGCCGCGCACGAGACGGTCAGGCCTTCGCGGCCTGGAGCTGCGCGCCCATCATTTCCCAGACTTTGTTGATGGCCTTCAAGGGGCGAACCATCACCTTGAAATCGCTAATCTTTCCATCTCCGTTGAAGCGGATGATATCGACCCCGTTGATGTGCGTGCCGTCAAGCTCGGTGACGAATTCGAGCATCATCTCGTCCCCGTCCACCAGCTCGCGGACATAGCGGAACGCGTCATTGCCGAGCACGTGGCTGGCCGCGACCAGGTACGCCATGACGATCGCCTTGCCATGCTGGGGTGTGTGGACGACGGGCGAGTGGAACACCGCGTCGTCGGCCAGCAAATCGGAAAGCAGCGCGGGATCGCCGCCTTGCTCCATATAGGCGTGCCACTTGGCGAGGCCTGCGTGTGCGTGTCCCATCATCCTCTCCCTCATTGAGCCCCGGGCCAGCCGAGCAGATCGCCGCCGCTCGGCGACTGCTCCAGCGTGAGCGGCGGACTCTGCTTAGTCTTGCGCGTCAGGCCGACCTTGTCATAGCCGCGATCCTTGCTGAGCCGCAGCGTCTGGGTGATCAGCGCCCCCGTCAGCAGGTTCCAGCTCGCTTCCTCGCCGTCATGCGAATAGGTCCGGCTGTAGAGCAGCGCGTCGAGCCCAATCAGCCGCATCGCCGCCAGCTTCGCGTCCCAGCGGAAGCGATGGGTGCTCGATACGGCGGAGGTGCCGCCGGTCAGGTCTGCGAAGACCAGCACCTTGCCCTTGGCGCTGTCCTTCACCGTGAGCTGCGCATCACCAAGCGGGTAGGGGTCGAGCGCGAGGACTTGCGGCGGGTTCTCGCCGATTTCGACCTCGGTGATGACTGTCGTCGCCACCCGCAACTCCCGCCGGTCTTCGCCCCGCACGATGTAGGCGATGTCCGCGTGGCCATCCCCGTTGAAGTCGGCGTGGAGCTCGACCTCGAGCTCTTCGCCCGCCGCGAACATCGGCTGCGGGCCGACCTGCGCGGCGGCAGGTGCGGCCATCAGTGCCAGCGCGAGGAGGGCGGGGCGCCTCACCCCAAAGCTTCCGCGAAGAAGGCGGCAGTCCGGCTGTCGGCGAGGTTCGCGGCTTCCTCGTGCCGGCGCTTGCCGTGCTCGGTCGCGAAGCCGTGATCGAGGCCCTCGTAATCGTGGAGCGTCACCTTGGGGTGATCGTCCAGGCCCTCGTGCATCGCGGCCTGTGTTTCACGTGAAACAAATCCGTCCTCGGTCGGGATGTGGAGCATCAGTGGGTGAGCGATCGCGTGCTTCTCGCCGAGCAGCCCGTCGATGCCGACGCCGTAGTAGCCGACGCTCGCATCAATATCGGTGCGCGCTGCGGTCATGTAGGCGAGCCGCCCGCCGAGGCAGTAGCCGACGCAGCCGACCTTTGCGACGCCGAGGGTGCGGCGGATGTGGTGGATGGTCGCCTCGATATCGCGGATGCCGGCGTCTTGGTCGAACTCTCCGAACAGGCCGAGCGCGCGCTGGAATTCGGGCTCCACATCGGGATCAAGCTCGATGCCCGGTTCGATCCGCCAGAACAGATCGGGCGCCACCGCGAGGTAGCCCTCTGCCGCCAGCTTGTCGCACTTCTGGCGGATGCCGGGGTTCACCCCGAAGATCTCCTGGATCACGATGATCGCTCCGCGCGGGGTGCCCTCGGGCTGCGCGACATAGGCGCCGAAGCTCGCGTCACCTTCAAGGGTGGGGATGGTTTCGTTGAGGCTCATGGGGGTCTCTCCTTTGGAGGTCAGGTCTATCTCTTGCCTTGTCAGCCTGCCAAGCCCAAATGAAACAGGGATGACGCAAGGAGAGCGGCAAGCGTGAAGATCACCATCGAAATCGACTGCACCCCCGAAGAGGCGCGCAGCTTCATGGGCCTGCCCGATGTGAGCGCGGCCAACAATGTCTATGTCGAGAACCTGACCAAGGCGATGCAGGGCGTCTCGAGCCCCGACCAGCTCCAGCAATATGCGAGCGCGCTGGCGCCGATGGGGCAGATGGGGATGAAGCTGTTCCAGAATTTTGTCGAAGGCTCGATGAAGGCGGCGAGCGGCGGTTCGGGACGCAAGAAGTCCTCCGACTAATCCCGTGAGCGCTGCCGAGACGATCTTCGCGCTGTCGAGCGGCGCGCCGCCGGCGGGCGTGGGGGTGATCCGCGTCTCGGGTCCGGCGGCGCGGGAAGCGGTGTTGGCGCTCGCGGGGCGGATGCCGGAGGCGCGGCGTGCCTCGCTGGCGCGGTTGCGCGATTCGAACGGGGCGCTGCTCGACGAGGCGCTGGTGCTGTGGTTCCCCGGCCCGAACACCGCGACGGGCGAGGATCTCGCCGAATTCCACTGTCACGGGGGCCGCGCAGTGATTGCGGCGGTTGAGGGGGCGCTTGCGATACTGGACGGGGTGCGCCGCGCCGAGCCGGGGGAGTTCACCCGCCGCGCCTTCGCCAATGGCTGGATTGACCTCGCGGAGGCCGAGGGGCTCGCCGATCTGCTCTCCGCCGAGACCGAATTGCAGCGCGCCGCCGCTCTGGCGAATGCAGGCGGGGCGCTGTCGCGGCAGGTGGAAGCCTGGCGCGAGCGGGTGCTGGGTCTCTCGGCCGAAGTCGAGGGCGTGCTCGATTTCTCGGATGAGGAGGATTCCGCCGATCTCCCCGAATGTTTCACGTGGAACATTGCCGCGCTGGCTGGGGAATTGGGCGAATGGCTCGCCCGTCCGCGCTCCGAGCGGTTGGGGGAGGGCTTCCGCGTGGTGCTTGCCGGACCGCCCAATGCGGGCAAGTCGACGCTGTTCAACGCGCTGGTCGAGAGCGAGGCAGCAATCACCTCGCCCATCGCCGGCACGACGCGCGACGTGATCGAGCGGGCGGTGGCAATCGCGGGCGTGCCCTTCACCTTCGTCGACACGGCGGGGCTCAGGGAAGGGGAGGCCGCCGACCCCATCGAAGCGATTGGCATCGACCGGGCGCGCGGCGCGCTGGCGCGGGCCGACGCGGTCCTGTGGCTGGGGGCCGAGGGCGAGGGGCCTGAGGGGGCGTGGGAGATCGCCGCGCAGGTCGATCGCGCGGGCTTCGCTGCGAAGACTGGCGCTCATTTCACCGTCTCGGCGATGACCGGCGAGGGGGTTTTGGGGCTCAAGACAGCCTTGGTGGAGGCGGCGCGTGCAGGACTCCCGAAGCCGGGGGAGGCGGCGTTGAACACCCGCCAGCACGCCCGCCTCGCCGAAGCTGCCGAGGCGCTGGAGGCGGCGCGAGCCCTTGCGGATCCGCTGCTGGTCGCCGAGGAACTGCGCCGTGCGCGCCTTGCTTTCGACCGGTTGATCGGGCGGGCGACCACCGAGGATATGCTCGACACGCTGTTTGGGCGCTTCTGCATCGGCAAGTGAGCGCCGGTCCCTGCGCAGAATGTTTCACGTGAAACATTGGCGGTGATTTCGGACCTCAATGTTTCACGTGAAACATTTTCCCTCATCCTGGCTCCAATGTTTCACGTGAAACATTCCCAAGCGCGCCAGCCCACCCGCGAATCCGCTTTGACGATCAGCCCCCCGCACCCTATCTGCGCCCCATGCATTCCTTCGACGTCTTGGTCATCGGCGGCGGTCACGCCGGGGTGGAGGCTGCCTGCGCGGCGGCCCGCATGGGTGCGCGCACCGCGCTGGTGAGCTTCGACCTCGCCGCTATCGGCGCGATGAGCTGCAATCCGGCGATCGGTGGCCTCGGCAAGGGGCACCTGGTGCGCGAGGTCGATGCGCTCGACGGCGTGCTGGGCCGCGCGGCGGATGCCGGAGCGATCCACTACCGGATGCTCAACCGCTCCAAGGGCAGCGCCGTTTGGGGCCCGCGGGTGCAGGCCGACCGGTTGCGCTTCAAGGCGGCGGTGCAGGCGGCGGTGCGCGGGCAGCCGAACCTTACGTTGGTGCAGGGTGAGGCCGCCGCGCTATTACTCGAAGGCGAGCGCGTTGCCGGGCTGGAGCTGGCGGACGGCACAATGTTTCACGTGAAACATTTGGTCCTGTGCACCGGCACCTTCCTCGGCGGCATCCTGTTTCGGGGGGAAGAACGCTTCGAGGGCGGGCGCATCGGCGAGAATGCCGCACATCGCCTCGCCCAGCAGCTGCGCGGGGCCGACCTCCCGATGGCACGGCTCAAGACCGGCACCCCCCCGCGGCTCGACGGGCGCACCATCGACTGGGCGGTGCTCGAGGAGCAGCCCTCGGATGGCGAGGCCTGGACGATGTCCCCGCTCACGCCGCGCCGGGTCAACCCACAGGTGTTCTGCGCCATCACCCGCACCACGCAGGCGGGGCATGATGCAATCCGCGCTAATCTCCACCGGTCACCGCTGTTCTTAGGCGCGATTGCAGCGGCAGGGCCGCGCTATTGCCCCTCGATCGAGGACAAGATCCACCGCTTCGGCGACCGTGAGGGGCATCAGGTGTTCCTCGAACCCGAGGGGTTGGATACCCACATGGTCTATCCCAACGGCATCAGCACATCACTCCCGGTCGACGTGCAGGAGGAGGTCGTGCGCACCATGCCAGGCTGCGGGCGCGCGGTGATCGTGCAGCCGGGCTATGCGGTGGAATACGACCATATCGACCCCCGCGCGCTGACCCCGGACCTTCAGGTGCGGGCGATCCCCGGGCTCTATTGCGCCGGCCAGATCAACGGGACGACCGGCTATGAGGAGGCCGCCGCACAGGGGCTGGTCGCGGGGCTGGAGGCGGCTGCGGCTGCGCTCGGCAAACAGGCGCCCGCCTTGGACCGCGCCAATTCTTACATCGCGGTGATGGTCGACGACCTCACCCTGCAGGGCGTCTCCGAGCCCTACCGCATGCTCACTGCCCGCGCCGAATACCGGCTGCGGCTGCGCGCCAACAATGCCGCGACCCGCCTCACCGGGCTCGGCATCGAAGAGGGCTGCATCGGCGAGGAACGCCGCCGTTGGTGGGAGCGTCGCGAAGCCACCCGCGAAATGTTTCACGTGAAACATTCGCAGAGGGTCCACGCCCGCGAACTCGCCGATCTCGGTCTGCCTGTGCGGCGCGATCAGGGGGAGAAGCCGCTTGCCGAGTGGCTGCGCTATGACGGCGTCACCCCCGAGGCGCTTGCCCCGTGGCTGGGCGAGATCACCGCGCTCGACCCGCTGCTCGCCGAGGAGATGGCGGAGGACGCCGCCTATGCCCCCTACCTCGCCCGCCAGGACGCCGAGCTGCGCGACCTGAGGGCCAGCGAGGCGCTGCCACTGCCCGCGGATTTCCCCTATGCCGAGGTGCCCGGGCTCTCCAACGAGATGGTCGAGCGCCTGAGCAACGCCGCGCCCGGGACGCTGGCTGCCGCAGGCCGCGTGCCCGGGGTGACGCCGGCGGCGCTCTCGGCCCTGCTGGTGCATGCGCGTCGCAGGCTTGCGGCATGATCGTCACCGAGGAAGAGGCCCGCGCCTATGTCGCCAGGCTCACCGACGAGGCGGGGATGGCGCGGCTCGAGGCCTTCGCCGCGCTGGTGCTGGACGACAACAGCCGCCAGAACCTGATCGCCAAGGCGACCGAGCCGCATATCTGGCAACGCCACATCGCCGACTCCGCGCAGCTCCTCGAAAATGTTTCACGTGAAACATTGGGCGCCAATGCGGGCGGGCCGTGGCTTGATCTCGGGAGTGGCCCGGGCTTTCCGGGGCTGGTCATCGCGGCGCTATGCCCCAATATGCCGGTGGTGCTGGTCGAATCCCGTGCGCGGCGGGTGGAGTTCCTCCAGCGGGCGATCGAAGCCCTGCAACTCCCCAAATGCCGCGTCGAAGGCCAGCGACTCGAACGCGTCACGCCCTTCGCCGCCCGCGCCATTTCGGCACGTGCTTTTGCACCTCTCCCCAAACTTCTCGATCTATCCTCACCCTTCTCCACAAGGGCCACGGTTTACGTGTTGCCGAAGGGGCGCTCGGCGGCGATGGAATTGGAGGCGCTGAAGCCCTCGATTCGAGCAATGTTTCACGTGAAACATTCCTTGACCGATCCCGAGGCGGGGATCATCGTTAAGGCCTGACGCGAATTTCCGCGCGAGAACGGCGCGAACAGGACAGGATTCATCCATGCTGACCATCGCGATTGCCAATCAGAAGGGCGGAGTGGGCAAGACCACCACCGCGATCAACATCGCCACTGCCATGGCCGCGACCGGTTGGCGCACGCTGCTGATCGACCTCGATCCGCAGGGCAATGCCTCGACCGGCCTCGGCGTCGATGCCGCAGCGCGCGAGATTTCGAGCTATGACCTGCTGGTCGACGAAGTGGCGCTGGACTCGGCGATCGTGCCGACCGCGATCCCCCGGCTCGACATCATCCCGGCGACGGTCGACCTGTCGGGCGCCGAGGTCGAGCTGGTCGCGGTAGAGGGCCGCACACACCGCCTCCACCGCGCGCTGGGCGGCTATACCGGGCATGACATCTGCTTCATCGACTGCCCGCCCTCGCTCGGACTGCTGACATTGAACGCGCTATGCGCCGCGAATACGCTGCTGGTGCCGCTGCAATGCGAGTTCTTCGCGCTCGAGGGGCTGAGCCAGCTGCTCCAGACCGTCGACCAGGTGCAGCAGCGGTTCAACCCGCAGCTCGGGATCATCGGCGTCGCGCTCACTATGTATGACCGCCGCAACCGGCTAACCGACCAGGTGTCGGACGATGTGCGCGATTGCTTGGGCAAGCTGGTGTTCGAGACCGTTATCCCGCGCAACGTCCGCCTGTCCGAAGCGCCGAGCCACGGCCTGCCCGCGCTGATCTATGACCAGCATTGCTCGGGTAGCCGCGCCTATATGGCGCTGGCCCGCGAGCTGATCGGGCGATTTCCCGCAGAAAGACAAGCGGCATGACCGAGAATACTGACCAAACTTCTGAAATTGCTGCTCTTTCGCGCGCGGCGGCGGACAAGCCGCGCCGTCTTGGCAAGGGGCTGGGCGCGCTGCTCGGTGAAACCCGCCGCGAGGAGCCGCTGGTGCGCCGCGAAGAGATCGCCACCGCGACCGCCGAAGCCCCGGCGCCGGGCGCCTCTCCGCTGCGGATGCTGCCGCTGGCCAGCATCAAGCCGCTGCCCGGCAACCCGCGCAAATATTTCGACGAGGCCGCGCTTGATGAACTGGCCGCGTCGATCGCCACCCGCGGCGTGATCCAGCCGATTATCGTCCGCCCGCATCCCGAGGGTGACGGCTACCAGCTGGTCGCGGGCGAGCGGCGTTGGCGCGCGGCGCAGAAGGCGCGGCTGCACGAGATCCCGGCGCTGGTGCGCAACCTCTCCGA
>JAIYEK010000042.1 GCA_027487015.1 Erythrobacteraceae bacterium
CACTCCCCTCAGAAATCGTAGCGCAGGCCGACCAGCGCGGTCGCGAAGGCAAAGTCCTCCGCGGTGAACTCGCTGTCGACATAATCGACCGAGATCGCCGCACGGCCCGTCAGGCGGCGCGTGATCGATTGGTTGTAGGCGGCCGAGACCCCGGCGGCGGTCGCATCATTGCCGCCCGCTCCGTCGAACCAGTTGACGTAGCCATTGGTGGCGATGCTGGCGTTCTCGCCGACCTGGCGGCTGAGCCCGCCGATGACGTAGTAGCTCTCGTCGGTCAGGCCGTTGAGGGGGGCAAGCACGGTGCCGGCCGCCGCGATGAAAGTGCGCCGGTCGTAGCCTGCGCCCAGCGCCGCGGTGGTGCGGCCCACCGTGCGCTGGTAGGAGGCGTTGACCCCGCGCCCGCGGAAGGCGGCCGAGCGGACCGAGCCGAGCGACCCGACGATCGCCTGGCCTTGCGTGCCGCTCACCAGCCCGCCGAAATCGCCGGTCACCGGGTTGCGGATCGCCTCGAAATCGCTGTCGAGCCGGGCGAGACCGTTGTTGATGACCCCGCCGAAGCCGCTCACCCCGTCATAGGCCGACAGGGCAAAGGCGCTGCGTTCGCTCGGGGCATAGGTGAAGGTGCCATAGTAGGTGGTCGAATCGTAGCGCCGCCCGACCGAGGCCTGAAGGCTGGTGCGCGAGGACGGGCGCCACAGCACGCCGACATCCCAGAGCAGGCCGTCGACCGCAAAGGCGATCCGGCGCGGCGCGGTGGAGTCGGTGATGAAGCGGCCGTTCTCGTCGCGCTGGGCGACGCCGTTGGCATCGCGAAGCGCGTCGCGGCTGGAGACCTCGACATCCTCGTAGCCCGCACCTGCCACCACGGCGAGGGTGGGGGAGAGCGGCACGGTCACATCGCCGCGCACGTAGAGATCGCGCACGCGCTGGTCGAGATTACCGATGTCTTCCTGAAAGCCCCCGGCGGTGACTGCAAGGCCCACCGGCAGCGCCTCGCCCGGACGTGTAGCGGCGCGCAGCTGGCCCATATAGGTGATCGAATCGTCAAAGGTGTCGATCGCATTGCCGCCCTGCGTGACGAGCGCGTTGTCGATCTCGAACCGGTTGTAGCCGACCCGCGCCACGCCCTCGATCCCGACGTCGCCGACGCGGGTGCGCAGGCTCGGCCCGGCATAGGCGGAGTAGACGCGGCTCTCGGCATCTTCGCGCACCAGCGGGTTGGCGGTGACCGCCCCGCCGCCATCAGCGCGGCTGCGCGAGGCGAGCGCGCCTGCCTCGAGGCTGAGCGTGCCCGGCACCACCGCGAGCGTGCCGCGTGCGATGCCGCTGATCGTATCGGTGTCGACCGCATCGTCGTCATAGGCGATGTTGCGCTCGTAACGCAGCGAGACCGACGCGCCGCTGTTGCGGCTCTGGACGTTGATGTCGACCCCGGCGGCGACCTGGGTAAAGGTCACCACGTCATTGCCCGGGCTGAGCTGGGCCGAGACGACCTGGCTGACTTCGATATAGGGCTGGACCACGCGGCGGCCGCGCTGGGCGGGGGCGTCGCCGCCTTGCCCATCGTCCTGCCCTTGCCCTTGCCCCTGGCCTTGGGCCTGAGCGAAAGCGGGCGCGGCAGCGCAAGCGGCGGCGGCAAGGCCGGCGGTGAGCAGATACTTCGTGAAGGTGCGGGCACGCATGGTCATTTCCCCTTCGCGCCATAATAGGAACCGAAGCGCCGCCCCGAAGGGCTGTAGCGCGCGGCGTTGAGCAGGAGCTTGATGTCACCGCAGGCCGAAAGCAGCTGCTGCGCATCCTCGAGCGCGGCGCGGCTGGTCTCGTCCGCGCGCACCACCAGCAGCGCTTGGCCCACGTGCTTGGCCAGTTCGGCGGCAGGCGAGGCGGCGAGCGCGGGCGGCGTGTCGAAGATCAGGATGCGGTCAGGCGCGCCTTCGGTGAGGCGGTCGAGCACGTCGCCGGTGCGCACGCTGGCGAGATATTCGGCATCGCGCGCACTGGCCTTGCCGGCGGGCAGCACGAATAGACCTTCGATATCGGTGCGGATCACGAGGTCTTCAGCCGCGATGCGCGGATCGGCAAGCGCGTCCATCAGGCCTTCTTCGGCCTCGATCCCGAGGCGCTCGGTGATGCTCGGCTTGACCACGTCGGCATCGACCAGCACCACCTCGAGGCCGCGTTCGGCAGCGAGCGCGATCGCGAGGTTGGTCGCGCAATAGGTCTTGCCCTCACCCGAATGCGGCGAGCACACGAGAATGCGGCGGGCGAGCGGCGACGCGCCGCTGCGGGCATCGGCGAGCAGCTCGCGCTTGACGATCCGGAACTCCTCCAGAAGGCCGGTCACCTGGTCTTCGGGGACAATCAGCCCGCCGTCCCGCAGGTGCTCGCGGTCGATACGCGCAAACGGACCGTTGAAGGCGACCGCGCGCGGCGGCGGAGGAGCGGCAGGCTCGGGTGCGGGTGCGGGTGCGGGTTGAGGCGCAGGTGCGGCTTGCGGGGCGGCCTGCTGGGGCCGTGCCTGCGGAGCCGGAGCAGCCGGGGCCGGAGTAGCCGGGGCCGGAGTAGCCGGGGCCGGAGCCGGACGGCGCAATGCCTGCGGCACCGGCGGCAGGTTCGGCGCGACCGGCGGCAGCTTCAGCCCTTCCTTGCGCGGATCGAGCCCGAAGGCCGCATCCGCACGCTCGAACAGCGATGCCGGCCTTGCGCCTTCGCGATTGATCTTGCCCTGATCGGTCATCTCGTCTGTCCCGTCCTCAGGCCACGCCGCCGACCGAGACGAACTCGATCGCGAGCAAAATCACGAACATTGCGCCAAGCCCTCCGCAGGCTCCGGCAAACTGCTTCAGCCGCTTCGCTTCAATTGCGCGCGCGGCCTCCGAGACCGTCAGCGAGATCGCGCCGATCACCGGCAGATCGAAGGTGCGCTCGAGCTTCTGCGGGGTCGCAAAGCTCGATTTGAGCTGGCCGAGCGCATAGGCCGAGGCAAAGCCCGCCCCGATCCCGACGATCAGCACGCCCAGCAACAGCAGCGGACGGTTGGGCGCGGCCGGCGACTGCGGCACGCCCGGCTGCTGGATCACGTCGAAGCGGAACTGGCTCGCCTTGTCCTCGACCTTGCCGCGGGTCTTCAGCGCCTCGCGGTCCTGAAGCAGCTTCTCGTAGTTCTGGCGCAGCACGTCATAGTCACGGCTGATGCGGTTGGCTTCAGCGGCCACCGCAGGCTCGCTGGCCTGGCTTGCCATCAGCGCGGCAAAATTGCTCTGGAGCGCGGCGCGGCGGGCCTGAAGCGCCTCGACGCTCGCCTGTCGCTCGCTCTTGATCGCGACCAGCGAGGCATAGGCGGGATTGGGCGCGCCGCCTGCATCGTCGCCGGCCGCCGCCGCCTGCCGCGCCAATATCGCGACCTGACGGGTGGTCGAAACGACATCGGGGTGGCTGTCGGTCAGTCCGCGCGCGCGCAGCTCGGCGAGCTGGGTCTGGGCCTGCTGCAGCGCGGCCCGCGGACCCGTCGCATCGCGCCCGCCGGCAACCGAGCGCGGGGTTGAGGAAATCTGCCCCGAAATCGCCGCAAGCCCGCTCTGCGCCGCGGCCAGATCGGCATCGACATTGCGCAATTCGGCGCGCGCTTCCTGGACCTTCTTCGACAGGCTGTCCGAGCCGCCGACCAGATCGGGATATTGCCCTTCAAAGGCGAGACGGCGCTGTTCGGCCTGTTCAAGCTCGGCCTTGCGCTCCTGCAGCTGGCGGTCGAGATCGCCGATCGCGGTGCTGATGCCGGTGCGGCTGCCGATGACATATTCCTCGCGCAGGATGTCGAGCAGCTTCTGCACGACATCGCGGGCGAGCACGGCGTTCTCGGCGTCGGAGAATTCGCTGCGGCCGATCTCGGCGGTGATCTGGAACAGGTTGTCCTGCTCGGAGGTCACCTTGACCTTCTTCTCGAGCGCGGCGACCGCCCCGTCGAGCGCGCCGCGTTCGGTGATGCCTTCGCCCAGACGCGTGGTGGTGATGACCTTTTCGAGGTTCTTCGCGCTCGAGAGGGTCTGGCGCACCCGCATGATCTCTTCCTTGCCGTCACCGGCAATGCCGAGCTGCTTGGACAGCACGTCCTCGACGTCGACATAGACGCGCGCCTTGCTCTCGTAGGCATTGGGGATCATGCTGACCACCAGCCACCCGAGCAGGCACACGCCCCAGGCGACCGCGATCGCGATCCAGCGCCGGTGCCATACCGACCACAGCGCTGCGCGCAACTCGTCGAAGATCTCGCTCATACCGGTGCGCGCCCCTTAGAACCGGCTCTCGGGGATGATGATGGTGTCACCAGGCTTGAGCATGACATTGGCGGTCGAATCGCCCTTGCGGACGAGGTCCGAGAGCCGCAGGCGGTATTCGATCTGGGTGCCGCGTGCGCGGTCCAGACGGATCAGCTTTGCGCGGTTTCCAGCAGCGAATTCGTTGAGCCCGCCGACCGCGATCATCGCATCCAATGCGGTCATGTTGGCGCGGTAGGGCAGCGAGGCGGGCTGCGCGGTCGCGCCGATGATCCGCACCTGCTGGGTGAAGTTGCCCTCAGGCGTGTTGACGATCACCGAGACGATCGGCTGCTCGATATAGCGCGAAAGCTCGCCAGCGATGTAGTCCTGCAGCTGGGTCGCGGTCTTGCCGACGGCGGGGATGTCCTGCACCAGCGGAATGGTCAGGCGGCCATCGGGGCGCACGCGGACCTTGTCGGCGCTGAGTTCGGGGTTGCGCCAGACGTGGATGGTGATCTCGTCGAGCGGGCCGATGGTGTATTCCTCGCTCGGCACCACGCTGCCATCGCCATAGGAGGC
>JAIYEK010000329.1 GCA_027487015.1 Erythrobacteraceae bacterium
GAGCGCACTGGGACGGTGCGTGCCCAATAAAGGGCGCCGGGGTCGCGGGATTTTTGGAGAGGAGCTTCCATGCGTTCGACCTTCACCGGCACTGCCGGCGCATATCGATTCACCCTGCTTGCGGGTGCCGCCTGTCTTGCGATGCCCGGCGCGGCCCTTGCCCAGGATGCCGAGCCCGAGGCCGGCGATCCCGAGGCGAGCAACGTCATCATCGTCACCGCGTCGAAGCGTGAGCAGACCCTGCAGGAAACCCCGATCTCGGTGTCGGTGACCAGCGGCGAAGTGCTCGAGCAGGCGCAGATCCGCGACGTGCTTGACCTTCAGACCGTGGTTCCCTCGCTGCGCGTCAGCCAGCTGCAGAGCGCCTCGGCGACCACCTTCATCATCCGCGGCTTCGGCAACGGCGACAACAACTTCGGGATCGAGCCCTCGGTCGGCGTGTTCATCGACGGCGTGTTCCGCTCGCGCTCGGCCGCAGCGCTCTCCGACCTCAACATGGTCCAGCGCATCGAAGTGCTGAACGGGCCGCAATCGACCCTGTTCGGCAAGAACGCCAGCGCCGGCGTGATCTCGGTCGTCACCAAGGAGCCGCAGTTCGAATTCGGCGGCCTCGCCGAAGTCAGCTACGGCAACTACAACGCGCTCGTGGTGAAGGGCGAAGTGACCGGCCCGATTACCGAGAACATCGCGTTCTCGCTCGACGGGAGCTACAACAAGCGCGACGGCTATGCCCGTATCACCAACCTCAACACCGACGTGTCTGACCGCAACCGCTGGGCGGTGCGCGGCCAGCTGCTGATCGAGCCGACCCCTGACTTCAAGGTCCGCATCATCGGCGACTACGGCAAGATCGACGAGACCTGCTGCCTCGTTTCGACCCTCGTCGCCGGTCCGACCGCACCCGCGATCGGCGCCGTGGGCGGCCAGCTCGACACCAACTTCTTCAGCTACAACACCTTCCTCAGCCAGAAGCCGCTCAACACCGTCGACAACTACGGCGGCTCGATCCAGGCCGACTGGAGCACCGGTGCGCTGACCTTCACCTCGATCACGGCCTACCGCGAGCTGAAGAACTTCCTCGATCAGGACGTCGACTTCACCAGCGCCGACATCGTGACCGAAGTGCGCGATCAGGAAGTGACCACCTTCACGCAGGAACTGCGCATCACCTCGGACTTCGACGGTCCGATCAACTTCCTGCTCGGCGGCTTCTACTTCGACGAGTCGATCACTCAGGACAGCCGTCTGACCACGGGCCCCGATGCACGCACCTTCTTCGCGCTGCTCACTGGCAACCCGGCGACCTTCAACGGCGTGGAAGCCAACTTCGGCCTGCCGCAGGGCTCGATCTTCAGCGCCGGCCCGCTGACGGCCGAGCAGTACTCGATGGACAACACCGCCTGGTCGGTGTTCGGCACCGTGGACTTCGAGCCGGCTGACGGCCTCGTCTTCACCGCCGGCTTCAACTACACCGACGACAAGAAGGACTTCGCGCTGGCGGGTCAGGCCTTCGACGAGTTGGCCAACATCAACCTCGTCGATGCCTTCATCACCGGTGCGACGCGTGCGAACCCCGGGATCCCCGATGTGTTCACCCGCGCGCAGTTCCAGGCTCTGCCGAGTGCGGTGCAGCAGCAGCTGCTCGCCGCGGCGACCAACCCTGCGACCAACCCGCTGCTCGGCCTCTCGCCGTTCCAGTTCCAGCCGCCGTTCCTGAACATTCCGAACGCGGTCGAACCGGGCCAGACCCGCGACGACAAGCTCACCTACCTGCTGCGCGTTGCCTACCAGGTCTCGCCCGAGGTCAACGTCTATGCGAGCTACGCGACCGGCTTCAAGGCAAGCTCGATCAACCTCTCGCGTGATAGCCGTCCGTCCTTCGGCGACTACATCCCGGGTCCGGGCCGCTCGAGCTTTGCAGCACCCGCCTCGCCGATCACCAATGCCGGACTCGGCGTTGCCAACCTCGGCACCGGTTCGCGCTTTGCCGGGCCTGAAAATGCCGAAGTCTACGAATTTGGCCTGAAGGCGCAGTGGGAAGGCTTCGGCTTCAACCTCGCGCTGTTCGACCAGACCATCAAGGGCTTCCAGAGCTTCCTGTTCACCGGCACCGGCTTCCAGCTGAACAATGCCGGTCAGCAGTCGGTCAAGGGCTTCGAATTCGACAGCACCATCCGGCCGACCGAAGGACTGGCGTTCAACTTTGCCGCCACTTACCTCGATCCGATTTTCGACAGCTTCACTGCAAGCCCCGTCGGCAATCTGACCGGCCTGCGTCCGGGCGGCATCCCCGAGTGGAACCTGCGCGTCGCAGCCACCCACACCCACGAGTTCGGCTCGAGCGGCACCAAGCTCATCAGCCGCCTCGATTACAGCCACGAGAGCAACGTCAACATCAACAACGGGCTGCCGACCTTCAACGCTGGGCTCGGCAACACCCGGATTTTCGATCGCGAGGTCAACCTCGTGAACGGTTCGATGACGCTTCAGCTGTCGAACGGCCTCGAAGTCGGCGCATGGGCGCGCAACCTGCTCAACGACCAGTACATCATCACGGTGTTCGACGGCGTCGCGCAGTCCGGCACGGTCTCGGGCTACCCGAGCCAGCCGCGCACCTACGGCGGCATCGTTCGCTTCAAGTTCTGATCTGCCCCTTCACGGGCAACAGCAAAGGGCCTCGCACCAGCCGGTGCGGGGCCTTTTTGCTTGTGGGGAGCGGGGCTTTCAGGGGCTTGCGCAAGGCCCTGCGGCAGGGAATGAAGGGCCATGTTCGACAGCCTCGTCCTGCCCCTGCGCCGTACCTTCGACTTTCGCGGCCGCGCGACGCGCAGCGAATATTGGAGCTTCATCCTGTGGCAGATCGGCTGGCTGGCCGCGTCGCTCAACCTGTTGACGCTGGTGCCTGACGGCCCGCTGCGCGAAAACCTCCTGCTGGCCGAGTTCGGGCTGTATCTGCTGGTCTTCGGCCTCCCCACGCTCGCGATGCAGGTGCGGCGGGTGCATGATCACGATACCAGCGGCTGGACGCTGCTCGTCGGATTCCTGCCCTATGTCGGCGTGGGCTGGCTGCTGTGGATGATGCTCGCTGGCGGCTCGCCCGGCCCCAACCGCTATGGCGAGGACCCGCGCGCGGTCACCTTCGATCCGGCGCTGTTCGAATAGCCCGCAGGGGCCGGGGCCTGTCGGCCTTTTTCCGTTTGCATCAGGCGTTTGTCCCATGCATCCTACACCTCGCGGCACCGGACATTCGGGGGGCTGACCGCAAGGGGACTTTCATGATCGATATCGGACGCGTGTTTGCGACGGGCTGGGCGATGCTGCGCCAGCGCTTCTGGCTGCTGCTCGGCATGGTCGCGGTGTTTTTCGCAATCCAGATGGTGGGCACGATCGTGCTCGGCGTTGTGCTGGGAGTGATGGGCGCGGCGGGCGCGGCGACCCTCGGCGCAGGGATCGACGATCCGTCTGCAATCACCGGCATGAGCGTCGGGCTCATCATCTTCATGGTGCTGTTCTACGGTGCCTATCTGGTGCTGGTGCTGGCGCAGCAGGCGGCGATGGTGACGCTTGCCTCACCGCTGGAGGAGCCCTCGTTTGGCGGGGCGATGGCCCGCGGGTTCAAGAGCGCCTTGCCGTTCTTCGGGATCACGGTGATCCTGATGATCGGCTATATAGCGCTGTCGTTTCTGGTGTTCGGCGTTGCCGGTGTCGCTGGCATTGGCGGCGGAACGGCGGGGAGCGTGGTCGGCGTTGTGCTGCTGCTGCTGTTCATGCCGGTGATCGTCTATCTCGGCTGCCGCTTTGCGGTGCTGATCCCGGTCGTCGCGGTCGATCAGGTGTTCAACCCGATTGCCGCGATCCGGCGCAGCTGGGAGGTGACGCGCGGGCGGGCGCTCGGCATTTTTCTTTCCTACCTCGCGTTCGGCGTGGTGTCGCTGGTGATCCTCGGCCTGCCCTTCCTGCTGATCTTTGGCAGCATGCTGGGGAGCGAGGGCGAACCGGGCGCGGCCGCGATCGGGGCAATGCTGCTCGGCTTTCTGGCCTTCATCCCGCTGGTCGTCGTCTACACGATGTTCGCCTCCGCCTACGCGGCGGCGCTGCACAGCGAAGTCACCGGCGGCGGGTCCGAGCGGCTCGAAGAGGTCTTCGCCTAAAGTTCTCTAAGGGCTCTTGCCGGTTTGGCTGCCAGCAGCGGCAGCGAACCGGCAAGTGCGAAACCGAGCACCAGCGCCGTGCCAAGGCCGAGCACGCCCAGAACCTCGCCCCAATCGGGCAGCCAGTCGAATTCGAACAGCTGCGTGATGATGACCCAGGCAAGCCCGCCGCCAAGGCCCAGCGCGACCAGCGCGAGGACGCCGGCTAGCAGGCCATATTCGGCGAGCTGCAACAACAGGATCTGCCGCCGGCTCGCGCCCAGAACGCGCAGCATGACCGTGTCATAGGTGCGGGCCGCCCGCGCTGCGGCAATCGCGCCCATCAGCACCGCGAGCCCCGCCAGCACCGTCACCGCGGCGGCAGCGAGGGTCGCAAGGCTCACCTGTTCGAGCAGCTTCCGCGCCTCGACCAGAATTCCGCCGACCTCGATCACCGAGGCGGACGGCATCTCCTTGACCAGCGCCCGCAGCAACCGGCCTCTGGCTGCAGGATCGGCGCTGTCGGGCAGGTCGATGGTGGCCGAAAGGTTATGCGGCGCATCACTGATCGCGTTGCGGCTGAACACCAGCGCGAAGTTGAAGCCCATGCTCTCCCAGTCGATCTCGCGCAGGTTCGCGACCCGCGCGGTCCGTTCGACCCCGAGGATGCCGATGGTGAGATAATCGCCGACTTTGAGGCCCACCGCGCGGGCGAAATCGGCATCGACCGAGACCTGCGGCTCGCCCCGGTGGAGCGGGCTCCACCATGCGCCTTCGACGATGCGGTTGCCTTGCGGCAAGTGGTCGGAATAGGTCAAGCCGCGCTCGCCGCGCAGGGCCCAGGCGCCGTCGGGGATTTCCTTGAGGTCGGCGACGCGGGTGAGCTTGTCCTTGGGGCCATAGGCGAGCACTGCGCCGCGCAGGGTGGGGACGGTGCGGATGCCGGCCTTGGGGAACTCGGTCTGGATCAGCTCGAAGAAGCGCGGCTCTTTCGCCACCGGCACGTCGAGCACGAAGTAGTCGGGCGCTTCTTTGGGCACACGGCGGGCGATGTTGCCGTCGATCGCGCTCTGCACGGCGGCGAGCAGCACGAAGGAAGCAAGCCCGAAGCCCAATGCGGTGACCAGCGCGCCAGTGGGAGCACCGGGGCGGTAGATGTTGGCAAGCGCGCTCCGCAGCAGCGGATTGCGCGGGCGCGGCAAGCGGCGGGCGAGGGCCTGGATGCCCCAGCCGATGCCCGCGAGCAGCGCCAGCGCGCCGCCAGCGCCGAGCAGAAACCCGCCCGACAGCATCGGCTGCGCGGTGGTCAGCAGCGCCAGCGCGCAGATCGCAGCGATGCCGAGACCGGTCGCCAGCAGAGCGCGGCGGTCGCGTGCCAGCGGTACGATGCCTGAGCGCATCAGCGCCATCGCGGGATAGGTCCGCGCGCGCAGCAAAGGCGCGGCGGCGAAGGCGAAGGCCACAAGCAGGCCATAGCTTGCCGCCAGCAGCAGAGCGGGGGGCGAGATGATGAAGCCGCTCTCGACCGGCAGCAGGCCTTGCAGCGCGCTCGCCAGCAGCGGGGTGACGAGCACGCCCGCGGCCAGCCCTGCAAGGCTCCCGGCAAGCGCCGCAACGCCTATCTGCATCGCATAGATGCGCACGATATCGGAGGACGTCGCGCCCAGCACCTTCAGAGTCGCGATGCTGGCGCGGCGCTGGTCGAGATAGGAGGACACGCCGCCCGCAATCCCGATCCCCGCGATCACCAGCGCGGCGAGGCCCACCAGCGTCAGGAAATCGCTCATCTGCCGCACGAATCGCTCGGCGCCGGGTGAGGCACGGTCGCGGGTGCGGATGTCGAAACCGGCGTTGGGGAAGCGCTTGGTGAGCGCCTCTTGGACCGCCTCGGGGTCGCGCGATGGGTTGCTGAAGGCGATGCGGTGCTTGCTCTGGTAGAGTGCGCCCGGCGCAATCAGCCCGGCCTCGGCGGGGATGCCTTCGGCCACGATAATCGTCGGGCCAAGCTGGAAGCCTTCGGAGAGGCGATCAGGCTCGTCCTTGATCACGCCTGCCGCGCGCAGGGTAACGGTGCCGACCTTGAAGCGCTCACCCACTTTGATCCCGAGCCGTTCGAGCGCGGTGGCGGCGACCCAGGCGTCCTTGCCGCTGGGCGCGCCGACAGAGCGGCCATCGGTGAGGGTCAGCTTGCCGAACATCGGCCACTTGGCGTCAACCGCCTTCAGTTCGATGGGCGCGGCGGCCTCGGGCGTGTTGGCCATCGCCTGCATGCGGTAGCCGCTGGAGATGGTGCCGTAGGCCGACAGCGCCTTAACCTCGTCGGGCCGCAGATCGCGCTGCCACACCTCGACTTCGAGATCGCCGCCGAGCAGTTCCTGCCCGCTCGACGCGAGCTCATTCTCGATCGCCGCGGTCAGTGTGCCGATCGCGGCGAGCGCCGCGGTGCCGAGGAAGATGCACACCAGCAGCAGGCGCAGCCCCCGGAAGCGCGCGTTGAGATCGCGCCGGGCGATGGCCCAGGCAGTTGGGAGCGGCAGACTCACGCGGCGGCCGCGGGAACGGGGCGGGTGTCCGAGACAATCACCCCGTCCGCCATGGTCAGCACCCGCTCGCAGCGGCTGGCGAGTGCGGCGTCATGGGTGATGATCAGCAGCGTCGCCCCGGTCTCGGCGCGGCGCGCGAAGAGCAGCTTGATGATCTCCTCTCCCGTGGCCGCATCGAGATTGCCGGTGGGTTCATCGGCGAAGATCAGATCGGGGCGCGGCGCGGTGGCGCGGGCGATGGCGACGCGCTGCTGCTCGCCGCCCGAGAGCTGGGTGGGGTAGTGCCCGGTGCGATGCGCAAGGCCGACTGCCTCCAGCTCCGCGAGCGCGCGCGGCGTCGCGTCCGCCATGCCCGCCAGCTCCATCGGAGTGGCAACATTCTCGGCCGCGGTCATGGTCGGGAGCAGGTGGAAGGCCTGAAGCACAATCCCGATCCGCCCGCGCCGCGCCGCTGCCAGCCCGTCTTCATCGAGCGCGGTGAAATCTGCCCCTGCAACATCGAGGCTCCCCCCGCTCGCACGCTCCAGCCCCGAAAGCACCGCCATCAGCGAGCTCTTGCCCGAGCCCGACGGCCCGAGCAGCGCCACCACCTCGCCCCGGGGGATATCCAAATCGATCCCGCGCAGGATCGTGACCGGCGAAGCGGTGCTGCCGAGGGTCAGGGTGAGGTTGCGGGCGCTGATTGCGAGAGAGGGACTTGTCACATTTGTCCGATGGCATAGGTGGGGGGAGGCAACAAGCTACAGGTATGGAAGGCTCGCGGATGCACAAGCGCACTTGGTCGATTTTCGCTCTGGCGGGCGCTCTATCGCTGGCGCTTGGCGGGTGCAGCGATGCGGCCGAGGAGGGGGCGAACGCGCCCGAGATGGCCGAGGATGGCAAGCCCGCGCTCCCGGCGATTCCGGTGATGGGACCCGAGCGCAATGTGATTGCTTTCGGGGACAGCCTGTTCGCGGGCTATGGCCTCGACCCGCGCGATTCCTATCCCGAGAAGCTAGAGAACGCCCTGCGCGCCAAGGGGATCAACGCCGATGTGATCAATGCCGGCGTCTCGGGCGACACCACTGCGGCGGGGCTCCAGCGGCTGGAGTTCACGCTCGCGGCGCAAGAGACGCCGCCTGCGCTGTTCATCCTCGAGCTTGGCGGGAACGACCTGCTGCGCGGGCTCAAGCCGGATGAGACCAAGGCCAACCTCGGCAAGATGCTGACGATCCTCAAGCGCGAGAAGGTGCCCGTGCTGCTGATGGGGATGCGCGCGCCTCCGAACTATGGGCCGGAATATCAGGCGCAGTTCGATGCGATCTACGCCGATCTCGCCAAGGAATACGGCGCGGCGCTGATCCCGTTCTGGCTCGAGAGCATTTATCGCGAGCCGGCGCTGTTTCAGTCGGACAAGATCCACCCGACCGCCGATGGGATCGTGAAGCTGGTCGCCGCGACGCTGGGTGAAGTCGAAGGCGCGCTTCCGCCTGCGCCCGCGCCTGCCGCGACTTCCGCCCCCTAAAGCCGCTCGACGCCGCCACCCGATACCCGCCACACCGCCGCCTCGCCGCGCAGGCCTTCGAAGGGGGCGAGTTCGGTACCGGTCATCCACACTTGCGCCTTGCCTTCGCGCAGCCGCCGGAACAGCTCGGCGCGCCGGACGGGATCAAGGTGGGCGGCGACTTCGTCAAGCAACAGCACCGAGGGGCGCCCAGCGGCGGCGAGGATGCCGTGGGCCAGCGTGATCGCGATCAGCATCGCCTTCTGCTCGCCGGTCGAGCAGGCGGCTGCGGGCTGTCCACTCGAGGCCATGGTGACCTCCAATTCGTCGCGCTGCGGCCCGGCGAGCGCTCGGCCCGCGGCGCGATCACGCGGGCGGGCGCGGGCGAGTTCGGCGCGCAGGGCGGTTTCGTCCGCAGGGCCGCCGGAGCGATAGGCGAGTGCGGGCCGCGCGAAGGGTTCGGGGGGCAGGGCGGAAAGTTCGTCGGCGAGGCGCAGCACCAGCTCGGCGCGGGCGCGGGCGACGGCCGCGCCGTGATCGGCCGCCTGTGCTTCCACCGCATCGAGCCAGCGCGGATCGCCGCCGTTCTCGAGCAGCTTGCCGCGCTCGCGCAATGCGGCTTCCAATGCGTTCACCCGCCGCGCATGGTCGGGCGAGAGGGCGAGGGCCATGCGGTCCATGAACCGCCGCCGCGCGCCTGCACTGTCGGTGAAGAGGCCGTCCATCGACGGGGTGAGCCATGACAGCGCCAGCCACTCGGCAAGGCTCGCCGCGGTCGCAGGCGCCCCGTTGACCCGCACCAGCCGCCGCCCGGGCGCGCCGGCCTCGGTATAGGTGCCGATCCGCGCCGAGACCGTGCCCGCCTCGGTCAGGCTGGCGCCGATCGCGAAGGGCAGGGGGGCATCGCCGAGGGTAGACCGCCGCGCCAGATCGCCGAGGTTCGCGCGCCGCAATCCGCGCCCGGGACCAAGCAGCGAGAGCGCTTCGAGCAGGTTGGTCTTCCCGGCCCCGTTCTCGCCCACCAGCAGGTTGAAATGCGCGGTCTCGCCGAGCGTGGTCGCAGGGTGGTTGCGGAAGTTTTCGAGGCTGATGCGGCTGAGGCCCATGGCTCGGGCGGGGGTAGCGGGAGGGGGGCGCTTTGGCCAGTGCGGCCCTCATGAAATCGCCATTCCCAACCCTTGGCGGATTTTCCCAAGCTTTCGGCTGGCTGAACATCGCGTTTGCTGCGCGCAAGCATCGAAACCCCAGAAATTCGCCATTTTCCGAGTTTGGCACACCTCCTGCAGTGTATCTGGCATCTCCGGGATGAGCCCGGACAACACCAGAAATACTCAAAGGAGACCCACCATGTACGCCAACGAAACCTCCAACCGCCTCTTCGCCGCCGCCTTCTCGGTTGTGATCTCGGCAGCCTTCTTCGCCTTCGCGATCATCCCCGCCAGCCCCGCGCTCGTCGCCTGATCGACCTGCAACCCGACCAAAGGACCAGAACCATGTACACCTCCGAAACCGCCACCCGCCTCGCTTCCGCCGCCTTCGCCGTCGTGATCTCGGCCGCCTTCTTCGCCTTCGCGATCATCCCGGCAAGCCCGACGCTGATGGCCTGATCGGGGTCGGAAGCGGCTCAGCCCTTCCACCCGAACGAGACGTAGACATTGCGCGGCGCGCCGGGATCGAACCCGCCGCCGCCGCCCGGACGGACCCGGGTCGCGTAGTCCGCATCAAGCAGGTTGTTCACCCCCGCC
The DNA here is from genome assembly GCA_027487015.1 of Erythrobacteraceae bacterium. Lineage (GTDB taxonomy): Bacteria > Pseudomonadota > Alphaproteobacteria > Sphingomonadales > Sphingomonadaceae > Erythrobacter. The sequence continues at coordinate 9,902 of JAIYEK010000329.1, forward strand.
CCGATCGAGAACCCGCCCGCAATGGGCCATTCGACCGAGGCATCCACCACCTCGTATCCCGGCAAGAAGAAATCGGCGACATTGTTGTCCGACCCCTGCTGATCGCCGACCGAGGTAAAGGTCAGCGCCGCGCGCGAACCGTCCTTGCCGATCCACGCCAGCACCGAGCGGAGCAGATGCCCCGGCGCATATTCCGGGGTGAAGCCCGCCGCGACGCCGCTGGTGAAATCGGCATCGAGCAGTTGCAGATTGGTCGAGAGGCGCAGAGTGTTCTCGCTCTTGCCCAGCCCCTCGGGCCCGATGAGATCGAGCCGCACCGCCAGATCGATCCCCTGGTTGCGCATCGAGCCGACATTCTGCCGCCGCGCGCCGCCCGTGCCGACCGCTCCGAAGGGCGCCGAGGCAGGCAGCGGCCCAGCCAGAAAACCGACCTGATCCTCGAACTCCACCCGGAACAGCCCCGCATCGATCCGCACCGCAGGGGCCGGCTCGGCCTGCACCCCGCCCTCGATGGTGAAGGCGTAGGAGGCATCGAAAGTCCCCGCCGCATCGATCCCGGCCTGGAAGGTCACGCCGTCATTATAGAGCAGCGGCTTGAAGGCGCGGCTGGCATTGGCGACGAAGCGCAAGGTCGGCGATGCGTCCCACGTCACCCCAATGCCGTAGAGCGGCACGGTCTGCGTGTCCTCGCGGTTGCCGAGCGTCCCGTTGGCGCCGCCCGGCCCGCCGCCCGTGGCGCTGCCTTGGGCCAGATCGAGCGTCTCGACCACGCGCTGGCGCAGACGCTCCAAGCGGAAGCCGGGGACGATCTGGACGTCGCCGAAGCCCAGCTTGACCTCGCCGAACACCGCCGCGGTATCGCCGCTACGCTGCGCCCGGGCGAGCGCGCCGGCGGTGCCGCTAAAGTCGACATTGCTCGCGCCCTTATCGACGAAGACCGGCGCGTCCGAGGTGTGGCCGAGCACGCCGAAGGTCAGGCTGTGCTGCGCATTGCCGCCGAAATCGCGGCGGGCGCGAAGGTCGAGGCCGGCGGTATCGAAGGTCTGGATCTGGCGGATGAGCACGTTGGCATCAGGCGTCACCTGCACGAAGCTGCCGCCCGCCTGCCGCCAGCTGGTGCGCTCGAACCGGCTGTAGAAGGCGCGCGCAGTGACCTGCGTCGCGTCATCCAGCTGCCATTCGATTGCCAGCGTCGGGGCGAAGCGTTCGATCAGCACGCGGTCGCGAGTGAGCGATCCATCGCGCCGGTCGGCCTCGAGGCGGGCGCGGCTGAGGCCGCCGGGCTCGCCGAAGCGGCCCTTGTAATAGTCGAGCGCGAGGGTCGCGGTGACATCCTGCCCCAGATAGTGGCCGCGCAGGCGGGCGGTGGTCTGTTCGTGGTCGGAATTGACCCTGCGCGGGCCGTCGCCTTCCGCATAGTGGATGAAGCCGTCGGCGGCGAGAGTGCCATCCGAGGCGGCGAGGCTCGCAAAGCCCTGCCGCGCGTCCCAGCTGCCTGCGGTGAGCCGCGCATCGGCCCCGACCCCGGCCTCGCGGCGCGGGCCCTTGAGCACGTAGTTGATCGCCCCGCCCGGTTGCGGTCCGTAGAGCAGGCCCGAGGCGCCGCGGATGAACTCGATCCGCTCGACCGTTTCCAGCGGCGGGGTGAAGTAGCCCGCCGGATAGGAATAAATGTCGGGCACGGCCGGGACCGCGTCCTGAAGCGTGAGGACGTTCCAGCTCTCGTGCGGCTCGCCCAGCCCGCGATAGGACAGCGAGGCCCAGGATCCGTTCGAGACCTCCGAGACCAGCAGCCCCGGAATATCGGCGAGCGCGACGCGCAGATTGCGAGTGGGCACCGGAGGAATGTCGTCCAGCACCGCGATATCGCCAAGCTTGCCGGCGAAGATCAGCGTGCCGGACTGGTCGGGCAGGCGGTCGCCGTCACGGCTCGCAGTGACGATGATCGAGGTCGCCTTTCCAGGACCCTCCGCATCCGCGCTGCCCTCGAGAGCCTCGCCCTCCGCCAGAGCAGGAACGGCGGTGGTGGCAAGCAGGAGCGCGGCGAGCGAAGGAACGGAGGGCAGGCGCGGGGACATCAGGACTCCGATCATGTCGATTGGGAAGCCCGCATTTCTTGCTATTGCGAATGATTGTCAATCTATATTTCGGCTCTGCGCGGTCCTGCGACGCGCGCTTGGCGCGCGCGCAGATAGGCTGGCAATCCCCCGCAAGACGCGGCGGGAAGGGGTGAGGAAAACACGGGAAGTATGGCGGAGAGGGTGGGATTCGATCAATCACCATATCTCATTGTTTTATATGATCCTTTCACTTCATTTAGGCCGATTTTGCCCCCTGAAGTGCCCCCAAGATCGTGTCGATTTAATCCGCGCACATGGGAAAAAAGGCCAACCCACCTTCTGATCTCGATGGCTCGACACGACTCATTACGCGAAACGACGCTCTGCCCCTAAAAGATGCCTCGGCACAGGGAACGAATGCACGACCAAAGGTCTTAATTAGCAATCGTCTGGATCCGCCTAACAGCTTTCTCCCGGATTCAGCGAAGCACTGCGTTGCCAGGCGTGATGCCGGCTGCCTATGTGGCAGATTGAAGACGGGAAAGTGAGCGAGGGCGCGCATGCCCGGCGCATACGGACCGCCGCACATCAATTGCGTGCACGCGCGTCGCATACGATGCCCTAAACCAAGATTCGACCAGAATAGCGTTGGTGAAATATCTAGATTATAAAAAATTCATGATTTTTATTCACCGCCTCTGAACAATCTGTCCATATCTGCAAATGCCTGACGTGAAAGGCGCAGTCGTATAAGATTATCAGTATTACGGCACAATGATCTATTTATTAACCCACATTCTTCCAGATATTGAATGCAGCGGATAGACGTTTCCCGGGACAAGCCAGAACTCTGCCCGGCTACGTCAGAATGTATGCAAGAATTATGTAGCTGGCCCTCATAGAGTTCAATCATCAATGCAACTTCGGGCTTGAGACTGCAGTGCTGATCGGTGAGTCGCGCGATTGCCGCGTCCAGTTGCCTGAACGCTTCGAACAGGCTATCCTCTAGCGGCGACAACATTGATGATTGCATCACACCGCCCCTCAGCCGGACCTGAAAAGTGCGCTTCGCACAGAAGCTTGATGCAAAAAGTCTAACCCATTCAACCCAAATTTATCATGTCACGCAGTTGCGTGACAGCGGTGCCGTCGGATGCTCTCGGGGCCCTTCCCTGATCCATGGAGAACACAATTTATGGGCAATGTTGATCGAATTAAGCCAGACCGCCAGTGGCGCTTATAATCCAAATGGATCCGGAAACTCTATCGAGGTATGGAGGGCCAATAAGGCTCACACGCGCCCTTCTGAAAGAAGTCAGATTTCTTAGAATTGTTTCAATTACTTACTATTATTCCCATTTATTTAAATCACAAGAAGCGGTAAATTTGTATCTTCATTTTGAGACGGGAAAGAATTTTTCGCGATATGCTTTGCGGGATTCCCAAACAAAAATGTTAGGTCGGTGCCATGAGTATATTATGGATAAAGGGGCGCCTGTCATCCTATCCGAGGCACTTCCATTTTTCCGATCCGTCGCACCAGAAATGACGGACCAAATAATGTCCGGGGCAAATATGCTTGGCGTTTTCGACCAATATATGATTCCTGTATATGGTCCATTTAAGATAAATGGAGTGATTTCATTTGGATTTTCTGAAAATATTGATAGAAATAATTTCGAAGAATTACGCAAAATGGAAGATATTGCCGTGACCCATCATTACCAGATGGTCAGACATTTCGGTGAGAAGCGATCGGATATTGACCTTTCTCGACGCGAGAATGAAGTTTTGACATGGATCGCGCGAGGCAAGTCAAGCGCCGATGTCGCGACTATTTTAGGAATCAGCATTTCTTCGGTCGATACCTACACGAGGCGGATCTTCGAAAAAATGGGCGTGAACGACCGCGTGTCGGCTGCTGTTAGCGGCGTCGTTGAAGGCTTGATTAAGCCGAATTAATTGAGCTGATCATTCGGCACTCATCCATTTGAGCAGCGAGGCTGGCGTCCGGAGTTACCGCGCGTCACTCTGAGAGCTTAGTGACAAGCGCAGCGCGTCGCAGCTGCGCTCGATCAATCTTTTCGTGCGAGGACTTATACCGATCTCACCGCCATTCGCGACGTGGGATGGTGGCGCCGTCTCCCAGACGCAAACATTCTGCGGCACATTTGGGCATCTGACTCATATGATGGGGTCTGGATTTTCTCCTGACCCCCGCCAATATCCCAATGGATCGATTTCGGTTCGCAGATCTATGGCGATTGGCTGCCCGGCTAATGGCTATTTTGTCTTTGAACCAGCATTTATCACAGACTCAACCCATGCATCAATCTCGGCCTCGACCCAGACCGAGCTCTTTGGTCCCAAAGATCGGCAACGCGGAAAGCGACCTTCGTTCATCCGCTGATAAATCGTTGAACGGCGAAGTCCGACGCGGTTCATCACCTCTGGCAACCGAAGGAGACGCGGCGGTTTGGTGCTGAGCTGCTCTTCGTCAGCTTCAGTGGTAGTTCGAGCGTCAATCTGGGGCATTTTGGTCATTGAAAGTCCTTTCGGATTGTTGACTGATCCCCTCGAGTGTCTCGTTCATCATCGCGCCAGCGACATGGCAATTTCTCGATTGGCAAGATCATCAATGTGTTTGGCAAGCAGCTTGGCGACGAGCTGCGAAGTTCCCATCGCCCAGCGCGATCTGAGGTCCAAAACCCGGTGGCCGAGCGTGCGGTCAAGTTGGCCAGGCAAGCTGGCAATGAATTCCTCTAGGAATGCCCCCATCTCGCGGTGCATCCATTCGCAGGCCAATGCTTCCTCTCCGGCCAAGGTCAGGACGATGACCGCATGAGGTGAAACACCGCAGACCTCGAGAAGGCGCACAGCGCGGTCAATGCTGATCGCGCGCTCGCCGCGCATGACCTTGAGCAGGGTTTCCCGATGTACTCCTGCCTCCCTGGCGATCTGGTGCTTCGGCTTGTCGGCAGTTTCGACGGCGTGCGTGATGACGCGTGCAAGGCTCGCATTCGTATCAAGGGCAGACTGAGGCATAGCGACGACTCCTGTAATTGAGCATGTGAGTCGACACATATCGCGCATCTGCGGGATAAGAAAGGAAAGAGAACAAAGATCGAACATCTCGTCTCTAGGAGAGATACTCCTAGAGATTGATTCGTCGGAGAGTGCCGACATTCCCGACGGCGACCTCCGCCTTTGAAATACGAAAAGACAGGCGATTGTGTTCAATAACCTGGCTGAGCCCACCGTCGCGCGTCCAAATGTTTCCGGCAAGGAACGTCCAGCTCGCTCAACTCTTCCTACATCGAAATCCTAGATGCATAGAGAACACACAGCGAACGCAAGAACGCTGCTCCACCCTCCCATACGGAGTTCTCTTATGCAGTCCCTTACCCTCCCCAAGCGCGCCGCCGCTTCCCGTCAGCGCGCCTCCAAATTCGACCGGGCAATGACCATTGCCATCCCGGCGCTCATTGTCAGCCTCGCGGCAAGCGCAGCACTTGCGGGCGCCGATACCACCTTCGATCCGGCGCTCACCCAATTCACGAACTTCCTCGAAGGCTCGGGCGGCAAGATCATCACGGTTCTCAGCCTCGCTGGCGGTCTCATCGGCCTTGCCTCGGGCCGCTTCTCGCTCGGGCAGGTCGCTGTGCCGGTGGGTGTCGGCATCGGTGTCGGCACCGGTGTCCCGATCGTCACCTCGGTCGTGACCGCGGTCATCTGACGCATCGGGCACGGGAAGGCAGCAACGCCATGAAGGACCCATACATCATCCCGCGCAGGCTCGACGATCCGGAGCTTATCGGCTTCTGGACCATCGACGAGTTTGCCGGGATGATCATTCCCTTCACCTGGGGCATTCTCAGCCAGCATATCTTTATCGGCATCATTGTTGCGTTCGGCGCCTGGTTCGCGCTGCGAAAGGCAAAAGCAGGACGCGCCAGCTCCTGGGTAGCCCATGCCGCATATTGGTATCTGCC
>JAIYEK010000247.1 GCA_027487015.1 Erythrobacteraceae bacterium
ATCCTGCAGGACGAAATGGGCCGCCTCGACAAGGCGACCTCGTCCGCGCCCTACATGCGGATCAAGCAGAAGCTTGACGAGATCAAGGCCGATCCGCGCTACCAGTTCATGTTCTCCGGCATGCTGGTGGGCGACACGATGGTGGAGTTCATCAGCAAGATCTTCCGCATGCCCGGCGGCGGCAAGCCGATCTCGATCATCGACGTCTCGGGCGTGCCGTCCGACATCACCTCGACCGTGGTCGCGGTGCTCAGCCGCCTCGTCTTCGACTTCGCGATCTGGGGCCGTGACGAGAAGACCCGGCCCGTGCTGCTGGTGTGCGAGGAAGCGCACCGCTACGTCCCCAACGAGAAGAACGCCGACGGGTCGTCGGTGGGCAAGATCCTCAGCCGCATCGCCAAGGAGGGCCGCAAATACGGCATCAGCCTCGGCCTCATCACCCAGCGCCCCTCCGACCTTGCCGAAGGCGTGCTGTCGCAGTGCGGCACGATCATTGCGATGCGCCTCAACAACGACCGCGACCAGGCCTTCGTGAAGGCCGCGATGCCTGAAGGCGCGCGCGGCTTCCTCGATTCGATCCCGGCGCTGCGCAACCGCGAATGCATCATCTGCGGCGAGGGCGTCGCGATCCCGATCCGCGTGACGTTCGACAACCTCGAGGAACACAAGCGCCCGGCCTCCGAAGACCCGAGCTTCGCCGAGCTGTGGAGCAAGGACGGAGGAGAGGAAGAACTGGTCGAGCGCGTGGTGATGCGCTGGAGATCGCAGGGATAGGGTTACGTACCCCGCGTATCCCCATAAAGGTGGATATGCATCCGATCGCTCATCCGGAAGCCGTGCTTCAGGCATAGCTCTGACAGCCACACCTGCCGCGCGCGCAACGTTGCGCTGTCCGTCCCCTCGGCCATCAGGAACACGTGTTCGGGGGCGAAGCGGTGACGCTGCTGGAGCGCCAGCACCTCGTCCACATCCGCAGGCGCGGCGATCACGAACTTGAGGAAGGCGCGCGGCTCGCTCGCCCATGCGGCGAGCCGTTCGGGGATCAGCGCAAGATCGGCGGGGTTGCCCGAATGCGCCAACTTGGGGCTGACATTGTACTGCTCGACCCGCACATCGAGCCGCGCGAGCGGGGCGACAGTCCCGTTGGTCTCGATCTCGACGCTTATGTCGGGGAGGTGCGAGAGCATCTCGGCCAAGCCTGCGGCCTGCAGAAGCGGCTCGCCCCCGGTGATGACGAGGCGCTTCTGGCCGAGGCTTGCGATCCGCGCGGCGGTGTCCTCGGGCGAGAGCGTCACCTGATTGGCCTTGCGGTCATAGGCAACGCCGTCACGATGGGGCCGGTTGTCGCCCTCAAACCGCCATGTGTAGGCCGTGTCGCACCACGTGCAGGCAAGGTTGCAGCGCGACAGGCGCACGAAGGCGACCGGCATTCCGGCGGAAGGCCCTTCGCCTTGCAGGCTCGCGAAAATCTCCGGCCCGCCGGTGTCGTCGGTGGCAAGGGTGAGGTTCATGCGGTCAGCCTGCTAGATCAACTTCGCCAAGACCGCCCGAAAGCGATCCCGAAATCAGGATCCCGTGCCCTGCGAACAGGTCTGCCGCATCAAGGCCCAGCGCGAATTCGCCCGCCGGATAGACCGCAATCTCGGCCAGCCGCAGCTGCGTGATCCACTCGTCCTCGGACAGGGCGGGATGGTCTGGCCCGCGCCACTCGCTGGCCCACAGGTCATAAAGCGCAAGCGCCGCGCGCCGCAGGGCCGCGTCCCATGTCTCGGCCTGATCAAGCAGCGCGCAGGCGGTTGCCGCAAGTTCCTCCGCCACACCGGCCTCGTCGATGACCAGCACCAGTTTGCAAGGCTCACCCAGCCATTGGGCTTCGCCCCAAAGCTCGACGCCGTCCGCAAAAGACGTGAACGCGCCGAGACGTTCATGCGTGAAGGCCGGGGCGCTCACCCCAGCCGCGCCAGCGCGGCCGTCAGCCGCTCCACCTCGCCCGTGTGGTGCGCGAGATCGGCGCGGGCTTTCTCGACCGCTTCGGGCTTGGCCTTTTCGGCGAAGGCGGGGTTGGCAAGGCGGCCGCCCAGCGATTTGGCTTCCTTCTCGGAAAGCCCCAGCGCCTTTTCGAGCCGGGCCTTCTCGGCCGCAATGTCGACGATGCCTTCGAGCGGGATGATGAATACATCCTCGCCTGCCGTCACCTGCATCGCGGGGCCTGCAGGGGCCTCGCCGATGGTCACGGGGGTGAGGCGCGCGAGGCGTTCGATCGCGGCGCTGCTGCGCTCGATGGTGCGCGTCGCCACGTCTGAAGGTGCCGCGAGGTACGCCGCCAGCTTCGCGCCCGGCGCGATGCCGAGCTCGTTCTTCGCGCTGCGGGTGTTGGTGGTGAGGTCGATCACCCAGTCGATGACGTCGGTCGCATCCTTGCTGACCTCGGCTTCCGGCTTGGGCCACTGCGCCACGATCAGCTCGTAATCGCGCGCGCCCAGCTTGTGCCACAGCTCTTCGGTGATGAAGGGCATGAAGGGGTGGAGCATGACGAGGATCTGGTCGAGCGCCCAGCCGGCAACCGCGCGAGTTTCCACGGCGGGCGGGCTGTCGGCGTCGCCTGCGAAGACCGGCTTGATCAGCTCAAGATACCAGTCGCAGAACTTGCTCCATGTGAACTGGTAGATCGCGTTGGCCGCCGCATCGAAGCGCAGGTCGGCCATGGCGCGCTCGATCTCGGTCACGCAAGCCGCGACTTCGCCGATGATCCACTGGTTGGCGGCGAGGCGGGCTGTCGGAGCCTTGATCGTGTCCGAAGCCCCGATCCCGTTCGACTGGCAGAACCGCGCCGCGTTCCACAGCTTGGTGGCGAAGTTGCGATACCCTTCGACCCGCTTTTCATCCATCTTGATGTCGCGGCCCTGGCTTTCCATCGCCGCCATGAAGAACCGCAGCGCGTCGGCCCCGTACTGGTCGATCAGGCCGAGCGGATCGACCACATTGCCCTTGGACTTCGACATCTTCGCGCCGTCCGCCGCGCGCACGAGGCCGTGGAGGTAGAGCGTGTCCCAGGGCTTCTGGCCCATGTTGTAGAACCCCATCATCATCATCCGCGCATCCCAGAAGAACAGGATGTCGAAGCCGGAAATGAGGAGGCTGTTGGGGAAGTGCTTTTGTAGGAGCGGGCTGCCCGCCTCAGGCCACCCGAGCGTAGCGAAAGGCCACAGCGCGGAGGAGAACCACGTGTCTAGGACGTCCTCGTCCTGCGTCAGCGCAACGCCTTCGCCCGCGAGTGCCTGCGCGGCGACTTCGTCTTCTGCGACGAAGCAGCGGCCATCATCAGTGAACCAAGCCGGAATCCGGTGCCCCCACCACAATTGCCGCGAGACACACCAGGGCTGGATATTCTCCATCCAGTTGAAGAAGGTCTTTTCCCAGGTCTTGGGCACGATCTGGATGTCGCCCGAGCGTACCGCCTCAATCGGCTTCTTGGCGAGTTCCGCCGCGTTCACGTACCACTGGTCGGTCAGCCACGGCTCGATCACCACGCCGCCGCGGTCGCCGAAGGGGGTCTGGATCACGCGCGGTTCGGCGTCGTGCTCGACCTCCTCGCCGTCCTTGGACTTGGTGATGTGGGGCACCAGGAACCCGTCGGCTTTCAACCGCTCGACCACGGCCTTGCGCGCATCGAACCGGTCGAGCCCAACGAACTCCTCCGGGATCAACCCATCGGAAACCTGCGTCACCGCCGCATCGGCATCGAGCATGTTGAGCATGTCGCCCGCCGCAATCCCGGCGCGCCGCCCGACCTCGAAGTCGTTGAAATCATGCCCCGGGGTGATCTTCACGCAGCCCGAGCCCAGCGCCGGATCGGCGTGTTCATCGGCGATGATCGGGATGCGCCGTCCGGTAATCGGCAGGATGATGTGCTTGCCGACGACACTGGCAAAGCGTTCGTCGGCCGGGTTCACGGCCACCGCCATATCGGCCAGCATGGTTTCAGGCCGGGTGGTGGCGACGATCAGGTGATCGGCCCCGGCATCGGTGCGCACGCCGTCGGCGAGCGGATAGCGGAACCGCCAGAAGTTGCCTTGAATCTCGCGGGTTTCCACTTCGAGATCAGAGATCGCGGTCTTCAACTTCGGGTCCCAGTTCACCAGCCGCTTGTCGCGGTAGATGAGCCCGTCGTTATACAGATCGACGAAGGTCTTGATCACGGCCCTGGTGAAGTGCGGGTCCATCGTGAACTGCTCGCGGCTCCAGTCCATCGAGCAGCCGAGGCGCCGCAGCTGGCGCACAATGGTGCCGCCGCTTTCGGCTTTCCATTCCCACACCTTCTCGACGAAGGCCTCGCGCGCGTAATTGGTGCGCTTGTCCTGCCGCGCTTCCATCTGGCGCTCGACCACCATCTGGGTTGCGATCCCGGCGTGGTCCATGCCGACCACCCACAAGGCGTCCTTCCCCCGCAGGCGCTCATAGCGGATCGCCACGTCCTGCAGCGTGTTGTCGAGCGCGTGGCCGATGTGGAGCGAGCCGGTGACGTTGGGCGGCGGGTTGACGATGGTATAGGCTTCCGCCTCGGGACGCTCGGGCCGGAACAGGCCTTGCGTCTCCCAATGGGAATACCAGCGCGCCTCGATTTCGGCGGGGTCGAAAGTGGTGGGCAGGGTCGGGTTCGCGGTCTCGGACATAATGCTTGGCGCCATGCCAGCACCCATGTTGCGATGCAATGATGCAAAGGCCGCAAGAACCGTCAGATACGCCCGCTCCTGCACCTTGCGGCTCTGCAAAAATCCCCCCATACCTCCAGCCCGATGCATAGTGCGGCGCAACATTTGCTGGAGGAATCAGGCTCCGGGGCACCGCGCCTGGTGCTGTCGGGGCATCTGACCCTTGCCGCGATCGCCCCGCTCGAGCGCGCGCTTCGGACCATCGAAGGCCCGGTCAGCGCGGTCGATCTCGATGCGGTCGAGGATATCGACACGGTCGGCGCCTGGGTCGTGTGCCGCTTTGCGCGTGACCACGAAAGCGACATCACCGGCGCCAGTCCCGAGGCCGAGCGCCTGCTCGCCGCGATGCATGATATCGAGGCGAGCGGCGATACCCACCCGCATCGCCTGCCCGTGTGGGAGCGCGTGCCGCTCGCGGTGGGCGAGAAGGTGTTCGGCGCGCGCGGCGGGATCTACGGCGTGGTCGGCTTCTTCGGGCAGATCCTGATCGCCGCCGGCAATCTGCTGCGCAGCCCCGGCCGCTTCCCGTTCAAGGCGCTGGTCCACCAGATGGAGCTGGTCGGCGTCACCGCGCTGCCCATCATCGGCCTCATGAGCTTTCTCATCGGCATCGTCATCGCCCAGCAGGGCTCGGTGCAGTTGCAGCAGTTCGGCGCCGAGGCGCTGACGGTCAACCTCGTCGGCCGCATCACCTTGCGCGAGTTGGGCGTGCTGATGACCGCGATCATGGTCGCCGGCCGCTCGGGCAGCGCCTTCGCGGCGCAGATCGGCACCATGAAACTCACCGAGGAGATCGACGCGATGCGCACCATCGGCATCTCGCCGGTCGAGGTGCTGGTGATCCCGCGCATTCTTGCCGCAACCTTCATGATGATCCTGCTCGGGTTCTTCGCCGCGGTGATGGCGATCATCGGCGGGGCGGTGGTTGGGCAGGTCGCGCTCGGCATCCCGTTCTTCACCTTCCTCCTGCGCATTCAGGAAGTGGTGCCGGTGCACGATCTGTGGGTCGGGCTGATCAAGGCCCCGGTGTTCGGGCTGATCGTCGCGCTGGCCGGGTGCTATCACGGGATGCAGGTGCTCGGGAATTCCGAGGAAGTCGGCCGGCGCACCACCATGGCGGTGGTCTCGGCGATCTTTGCGGTGATCGTGCTCGACGCTTTCTTCGCAGTGTTCTTCACCGAGATCGGGTGGGGGTGAGGGGCATGGGCGATCATCCCGAGGACGACGAACCGATCATCAAGATCGAGGGCCTCGTCAACACCTTCGGCGACTTTGCGGTCCACGACGGCCTCGACCTCAGCGTCCGGCGCGGCGAAATCCTCGGCGTGGTGGGCGGGTCGGGGACCGGCAAGTCGGTGCTGATGCGCTCGATCATCGGGCTCCAGCAGCCCACCGCCGGGCGGATCGACGTGCTGGGGCGCTGCATTACCGAGAGTGACCTTGATCAGGGCATCGGCGTGCGGCGGCGCTGGGGCATCCTGTTTCAGGGGGGCGCGCTGTTCTCGACCCTGACGGTGGGCGAGAATGTCGAGGTGCCGCTCAAGAAGTATTACCCCGATCTCGATCCCGCCTTCCGCGCCGAGATCGCGCGCTACAAGGTGATGTTGACGGGCCTTCCCGAAAGCGCGGTGCAGAAATTCCCGTCCGAGCTTTCGGGCGGGATGAAGAAGCGCGCCGGCCTCGCCCGCGCGCTCGCGCTCGACCCTGAGCTTCTGTTCCTCGACGAGCCGACCGCGGGCCTCGATCCGATCGGCGCGGCCAAGTTCGACAGGCTGACGCGCGAGCTCAAGGAAACGATGGGCCTGACCGTGTTTCTCATAACCCATGATCTCGATACGCTTTACGAGATCTGCGACCGGGTCACGGTGCTGGCCGACAAGAAGGTGATTGCGGTCGGCACCATCCCCGAACTGATCGCGACCAAGCATCCGTGGATCGAGGAATATTTCAACGGCCCGCGCGGCCGCACCGCCCATGCCACGCACCTGCGGGAGGAGCAGGCATGATGACGAGAATATTGGACAAGCCCGCCCTCGGG
>JAIYEK010000286.1 GCA_027487015.1 Erythrobacteraceae bacterium
GACGCCGCCGACGTGCCCTTCTCGATCCGCAGCTACAACGAGGCGCTGATCCTCAACCAGCAGCCGCAGACGCTGGGCCAGGTGCTCGAGAACGACCCGACGATCCGCACCACCACCGGCTTCGGCATCGCGGGCGAGCTGTTCGTGATCCGCGGCTTTGCGCTGGCGGGCGACGATGTCGGCTATGACGGGCTCTACGGCATCATGCCCCGCCAGCTCGCGGCGCCCGAGCTGTACCAGTCGGTCCAGGTGCTGAACGGCGCGAGCGCCTTCCTCAACGGCGCGGCGCCGGGGGGCACCGGGCTCGGCGGCAGCGTCAACCTCATCCCCAAGCGTGCGGGCGCGGCGGACCTCAGCCGCGTCACCGCAGGCTTCACCGCTCCCGAGCATATCGGCGGCAGCTTCGATATCGCGCGCCGGACGGGCGCGAACGGCGAATGGGGCTTCCGCATCAACGGCACCGCGCGCGCCGGCGACGTGGCGATCGACGACGAGTTCCGCAGCACCTATGTGCTGGGCGCCGCGATCGACTACAATTCGGGGCCGCTGCGCGCCTCGCTCGATCTCGCTTACCAGCGCGTCAAGGTCTCGCACTTCCGGCCCAAGCTTAGCATCGCCGGGCTGGCCACGATCCCGGAGGCGCCCGACGCCTCGACCAATTTCGGCCAGCCGTGGCAATACACCACCCTGCGCGACATCTTCGGCCAAGCGCGGATCGAATATGACATTGCGCCGGGCGTAATGGTCTATGCCGCCTTCGGTGCGCGCGACGGAGCCGAGGAAGGCATCTACAGCACGCCGACGCTGACCAATGCCGCGACCGGGGCGATCAACGTCAGCAGCTCCTTCATCCCGCGCACCGACAACAACGAGGCTGCGACTGCAGGCGTGCGCGCCAAGTTCTCGACTGGCGGGATCAGCCATGAGGTCAACGCAGGCGGATCGATCAATTGGCTGGTCAACCGCAACGCCTACCAGTTCTTCACGCTCTCGCCGGAAGCGAACAATCTCTACGCGCCGGTGACGGTCACGCCGTCGCAGACCGTGAGCTTTGCGGGCGGCGATCTGGACGACCCCTTCCCCATCGGACGCACCCGGCTGGCGAGCGGTTTCCTGTCCGACACCATCGGCCTGCTGGAGGACCGCGTCCTCGTCACCGCTGGCCTGCGCGTGCAGGCGATCCGCACCCGCTCTTATTCCTATTTCGGCGGCGCGCTGACGGGCGAGTATGACGAGAGCAAGGTCACCCCCGTCTTCGGCGTGGTGGTGAAGCCCTCCGAGGGCCTGTCGCTCTATGCCAACCGCATCGAGGGGCTGGTGCAAGGCGCGACGGCGCCGGCAAGCGGGGCGAACCCTGCGGGCGGCGCGCCGCTGCCGGTCACCAATGCGGGCGCGGTGCTGCCGCCCTTCGTGTCCGAGCAATACGAGATCGGCGGCAAGCTGGCGCTGGGCGGGATCGACCTGTCGCTCGCAGCTTTCCAGATCGACCGCGAGACCGCGATCCTGCGCCCCTCGCCCACCACCACCGGTGCGCTCGAATTCGGGCCGTTTGGGGTGCAGCGCAACCGCGGGGTCGAGTTCACCATCGCGGGCGAGCTTGCCGAGGGCCTGCGCCTCATTGCGGGCGGATCGGTGATCGACGCCAAGCTGCGCCAAACCCAGAACGCGGTGAACGAGGGCAACCAGGCGGTCGGCGTGCCGGAATATCTGGTCAACGCCAACCTCGAATGGGACGTGCCGTTTGTCCCCGCGCTGACCCTCACGGGCCGCGTGGTCCACACCGGCGAGCAGGCGGCGAATGTCGCCAACACGCTGTTCCTCGATGACTGGACTCGGGTCGACATCGGCGCGCGCTATGTCGCGGTGGTGGCGGGCAAGCCCCTGACATTGCGGGTGAACCTCGATAATGTCGCGGATGCGGACTACTGGGCCTCGGCCTTCGACAGCTTCCGCCCGGACCTGCAGCTCGGCAACCCCCGGACCGTCAAGGCCTCGCTGACCTACGACTTTTAGGCCGCTGCGCTCTCGATCCGCACGGTCAGGCTCCGGTAGCCCACCGTGCGGACGAGATCGCCATAGCGCTCCTCTCCGGGCTCGGCGCCCAGCACCGTGATCGCGCGGGTGCGGGCGCCAAGCTGGCGCACGAGGCTGCGCAGCAGCGTGCGGGCGTGCGCCGCGCCGAGGCAATTGTGGTGCCCGCTGCCGAAGCCGAGATGCGGATTGGGCGCGCGGTCGAGGCGCACTTCCTCCGGCGCATCGAACACGGTCTCGTCGAAATTGGCCGAGGCCCAGCACAGCGAGGCACGCGCATCGGGTGCGATTCCATGCCCGCCCACTTCGGCTCCGTTTGGACAGACCCGCCCGATATGGGTGAGCGGCGAGGTGACCCGTACGAATTCCTCGATGGCGAAAGGGATGCGCCGGGCATCGGCACACACCGCCTCGAGCGCAGGCCGGTTGTCGGCAAAGAAGGCGATAATCGCCGAGACTGCGGTGATCACCGTGTCGCGCCCGCCGGCGAAGACGAGGTTGGCGATCCCGGCCATTTCGTCATCGGTCAGCGGGCAGCCGTGCATCTCCATGCGGGTCATCGCGCCGAAGAAGTCCGCTCTCGGAGCCGCCCGCGCCGCCGCGATCCGCGCACGGATGTAGCGATCGAGCACCGAGCCCTTGGCGGTGCTGTCATCGCCGTCGTGGAAGACGTGGACGCCCCAGGAGATCCATTCCTCCGCCTCGGCCTCGGGCAGGCCGAGCAGGTGCGTGAGCGCCCGCGATTGCAGCGGCAGAGCAAAGCCGCGCACCACCTCGATCTCGCCCGCCGCGACGGCAGCGTCGATCGCGCGGGCGACCAGATCGTCGATTGCGGCGATATAGTCGGCCTGCACTGGCCGCATGAAGGTCGGCTTCAACAGGTCGCGCCATGCCTTGTGCACCGGGGGATCGGTCTCGATCGGAAGCTGGCGAACGCTGCGCACCGCGGTCTCCTCGGGGATCGGCACGCGGCCCGGCGCATCGGAGCTGAAGGTCGCCCAATTGCGCGCCGCCGCCCGCACCGCGCGGTGGCCGAGGATCATCGGGATCGTCTCGCCTTGGAAGTCCACCACCAGTACGCCATCCTCGCGGCGGGCGAGGCCGAAGGGGTCGCGGGTGTGGTCGGCAAGGTCTATGGGCGCAGTCACGCCGCCTCCTGTGCGGCAAGCCGCCGGCCTTTGTCTTCCGCAACTTGCCCGAGCGCATGGTTTCGACAGTTTTTGGCGGGTTTACCGCAAGAATGCCGCACAGACGACAGGGATCGGACAGATTATCCTTGGCACCAAAAGAGAGAGGATCACCGATGAAACGCGCTTCTGCCGCCTTAGCCGCCGCCATCGCGCTGCTCGCCGCCACGCCCGCCGCCGCCGCTCCGGCTCCTCAGCGCGACGTGCTCGAAGGCGAGGTCGTCTACCACATCTTCCAGCGCAGCTTCCGCGACAGCAACGGCGATGGCCATGGCGACCTTGAGGGCGTGCGCCAGTCGCTGCTCTATCTCGAAAAGCTCGGGGTGACCGCGATCATGATGACCCCGCTCTATCCGAGCCGGACCTACCACAATTACTTCGCCACAGACTTTGAAGGAATCGACCCGCGCTACGGCACCCGGGCCGACCTGCAGCGCCTGATCGCCGATGCCCATGCGCGCGGCATTAAGGTCATCCTCGACATGGAGTTCCAGTATCTCGCCGAGGGCCATCCGTGGTGGATCGCAACGATGAAGGACCGCTCCTCGCCCTACAACGACTGGATGCTGTGGGATGACCGCGCCGCCGGCATCGCGGAAGAAGGTCCCTTCGGCCTCCGGGAAATCGCCAATTTCAACCGCGACACCCACGGCGTCACCACCGTTGCGATGAAGCACCCCGATGTGCGCGCCTATTTCGACCGCTACCTGATGGGCTGGGTCGATCCCAACGGCGACGGGAAGTTCGACGACGGGGTCGACGGCTTCCGCCTCGATCACATGATGGACGATCTCGACAGCAAGGGGCTGCTGACCGATCTCTTCGTCGATTTCTGGAACCCGGCCTTCGCCAAGCTGCGCGCGGCCAATCCGGACCTCGCCTTCCTCGCCGAGCAATATGACTGGAAATACGGCGAAGATTACCTCGCCCGCGCCGATGTGAGCGCGGTGTTCGCCTTCCCGATCCACGATGCGATCCGCAAGTTCGACGCCGCCGCATTGGCCGAGGCGATCACCCGCACCGGCGCGATCACGCCTGCGGGCAAGACCCAGATGATCTTCGCCGAGAACCACGATGTCAGCCGCATCGCCTCTGACCCCGGCATCAGCCCCGAACGGCTGCGGACGGCGGCTTCGCTGATGTTCCTGCTGCGGGGCACGCCTATCGTCTACTACGGGCAAGAGCTCGGCATGCGCGGCGCGACCGATGCGGGCTACATCACCGACGAACACCACATCCCGGTGCGCGAGGCCTTCAAGTGGTCCGCGACCGATGCCGCGCCCGGTCAGGCCCTGTGGTACAAGCGCCCCGGCGAGCGGTATTGGGACCAGCGCTATGCCCGCGATCAAGACGGGGTGTCGGTCGAGGAAGAAGACGGCAACCCCGCCTCGCTGCTCAACCACTACCGCAGGCTTGCGGCCCTGCGCGCCGCCCATCCGGCGCTTCTCAAGGGCACGCAGCGGGTGCTTGAGGCTCCTGCCGAGATGCTGCTGGTCGAGCGCGTGTTTCAGGGCGGGCGGCTGGTGATTGTCGCCAACCTCACCAACGCCCCCGCCGAAGTGCCCGAACTCGCGGGCGACGGACCCGACCTCATCTCGGGCGAGCGCAAGACCCTGCGCCCGTGGCAGACCGCGCTCTACCGCCCTGCGAGGTAGCGCCGCCGGAACGCGCTTGGTGAGACGCCGAAGCGCTTCCGGAAAGCGGCGGTGAAGTGCGAGGGTGTCTGGAACCCGCTGCGATAGGCGATGTCCGAGACCCGCGCGGCCTCGGTCATGAGGCTGCGGGCGGCGGCGCGCAGGCGGTATTGGCGGGCGTATTCGGCAAACCCGACCCCGAAGGCACGGGCAAAGGCGCGCGAGAAATAGGACGTCGACAAGTGGCAGCGCGCCGCCGCTTCCTCGATCGTCACCAGCCGGAAATCGGCCTGTGCCACCAGATCGAGCGCCGGGCGCAGGCGGTGGAGCGTGCGTCCCGCGCCGGTCAAGTCCGCCTGCGGCGCGGCGGCGGGCAGCTCCTTGAGCAGCAGGCGGGTGAGCATCACCACATCCCCCGCCCGGCCCGATGTGGCCGCCAGCGCAACCAGCCAGTCGAACCCCGCCGCCAGCCGCATGGCCGCGGCCTCGTCCGGCCGGTAGGCCTGCGGCAGAGCCAGCCGCGCCGGCTCCAGCGCGGGATCGCCGCGGCCCAGCGCAGGGTCGCAGTGCACCAGCACCCACTCGGTCGCCCCGGCTTCGAGCCGGAAATCATGGGTGGTCATCGCGGGCAGGAACATCAGCGTGCCATCGCTGATCGCATGCGTGCCCCATTCGGTGCTCACGCTGCCCTGGGCGCGCGCGAACCAGATCAGTTCGGCAGGCTCGTGGAAATGCGCGAAAGGCTCGGGCGCGGGCGAGATGGCGGGGCGCACTACGCGCTCGACCCTGACCGAGGAGGCCGGATCGAGCGCAATCGGCTCACAGAGAGTGCCGGTGTCCATAGGGCAAGAATAGAACAGGCGTCGGGGCTCCGCGTCAACCGTGCGTCGCAGCCGGGCGCACCGAGACGACAAGGATCGGACAGAATATCGCCGCCCCCAAACAAGCCGCCACGGGCTTGTGCGGCGACAAAACCTGCTATGGAAAGGGCTCCAGAACGGGGGAGGACTGCCGCATGAAGGGATGGATGCACCTTGCCGCGCTGATCGCGGGTCTGCTGGCCGTCGGCGCTCCGGCTCAGGCCGAGCCCGAGGCACCGGCGCCCTCGCACTATGTCGATCCCTTCATCGGCACCGACGGCACGGGGCACACCTTCCCCGGCCCCGCGCTGCCCTTCGGCATGATCCAGCCGGGCCCTGACAACGCCGAAAGCGGGTGGGAATACACCTCGGGCTACCAATACCGCGCCCCCCAGATCATCGGCTTCTCGCACACCCGAGCGAGCGGGACGGGGATTCCGGAGCTGGGCGATGTGCTGCTGATGCCGTCCGCCACCCGCCGCGCGGCGATGGCGAGCGGAAAGGCGGATGAAGTGGCGCGCGCGGGCTATTACGCCGTCACCCTCCCCGACAACGGTGTCCGGGTGGAACTGACCGCGAGCTTGCGCAGCGCGATGCACCGCTACACTTTCACGCAAGGTGGCCGCGTATGGGTGCTGGTCGATCTCCAGCACGGCCTCACCTTCCGCACCGACGAGCAGCCCGTCCAGAGCATCGCCAACCGCTTCGGCCCCGACAGCTTCGAGGGCGAGGCGCTGCGCCGCAACTGGACGACGCGCACCATCGCGTGGAGCGTGCGCTTCAACCGCCCGATCGCCGCGGTCGAGACGCTCCCCTCGCGCGAAGGCGATGCCGCGCCGCGCTACATGCTCGCCTTCGACCTGCCCGCGGGCGAGCGCACCCTGCTGGTCAAGGCCGGCATGGCGACCACCGACGCCCCCGGCGCGCGCGGCAATCGCGACGAGGTGTTCGGCTGGGATTTCGACGCCCTCGCCGCCGCCGCCCGCGCCGAATGGGATGCGCTGCTCTCCCGCGCGACCATCGAGGGGCCCGAGCGCCAGCAGCGCATCTTCACCACCGCGCTCTACCACGCCTTTCTCCACCCCTCGGTGGTGAGCGATGCCGACGGGCGCTTCCGCGGGCCCGACGGGACGATCCGCACCGCGCCCACCGGACACTTGCGCTATTCGACCTTCTCGCTGTGGGATACGTTCCGCGCCGCGCACCCGCTCTACACTCTGCTGGTGCCCGAGCGGGTCGACGATTTCGTCGCCTCGCTGCTCGATCACCAGCAGGCCGCCGGACGCCTTCCCAAGTGGCCGATCTGGGGCGGGGAGACCGGCACGATGATCGGCGAGCCTGCGCTTCCTGTGATCGCCGAGGCCTGGGCCAAGGGCTTCCGAAGCTTTGACGGCCAGCGCGCGCTGGCGGCGATGGTCGCGACCTCGACCCGCGATGCGGCGCCGGTCTACGCGGGCGACCACTCGATCTCGCAATGGTCGCTCTACGACCGCTACGGCTACTATCCGACCGACGTCACCGGCGGCGAGGCCGTGTCGCGCTCGCTCGAGGCGGGGATCGGCGATGCGGCGACTTCGCGCATGGCGGCGATGCTCGGCGACAAGGCCGAGGCCAAGCGCTTCGGCAAGCGCGCGGAGAGCTGGCGCAAGCTGATCGATCCCGAGACCCGTCTGGCCCGCGGGCGCGATGCGGCGGGCAAGTGGCGTGACCCCTTCGACCCGCTGACACCGACCTCGCCGCTCAACAACCCGGGCGACTATACTGAGGCGAACGCCTGGCAATACACTTGGACGCCCGCGCTCCATGACCCCGAGGGGCTGGTGAAGGCGCTGGGCGGGACAAAGGCGGCAGGCGCGATGCTCGACCGCTTCTTCTTCGAACTGCCGGTGACCAAGGGCGCCGAATATCTCGGGCAGGAGGCGATGATCGGGCAATATGCCCACGGCAACGAGCCGAGCCACCACGTTGCCTGGCTCTACGCCTACACCGACCGTCCGGAGCGCACGCCCGAACTGGTGCGCAAGATTGCCGAACAGTTCTACCGCGACACCCCCGATGGCCTCGTCGGCAACGAGGATGCGGGGCAGATGAGCGCGTGGTATGTCTTTGCGACGCTTGGCTTCTACCCGCTCGACCTCGTCAGCGCGAATTATGTGGCGGGCCTGCCGCTCACCCCGCGCGCGGTGCTGCGGGTACCGGGGCGCGAGGTGCTGACGATCGAGCACGCGGGCTGCGATAAGGGTCCGGTGAGTGCGGTGCTGGCGGGCAAGCCATACCCCGCCGCTGCCCTGCCCCATGCGGCGCTGGTCAAGGGCGGAACGCTGGTGCTGAGCGGCTGCGCTAAACGCTGACGCCGAACAGTCGGCCGACTGCTGCAGTGACCGCCATCGCGAAGACGCCCCAGCCGACCACGCGCAAGGTCGCAGGCACAAGCGGTGCGGCGCCCGCCTTGGCTCCCAGCGCGCCGAGCACCGCGAGCGCCAGCACCGAGACCGCGACCACCGTCACCATGATCGCCCCCGCCGGCGCGAGCCAAGCCGCGATGAGCGGCACTGCGGCGGCCGCGCTGAAGGTCACGCCCGAGGCCAGCGAGGCCTGCAAGGGTTTGGCCGAGAGGTGTTCGGACAGGCCCAGCTCATCCCTGACATGCGCGGCGAGCGGATCGAGCGCGGTCAGCTCGCGCGCCACGGCGGCCGCAGTCGCCTCGCTAAGCCCGCGCGCGCGGTAGATCGCGGCCAGCTCCGCTTCCTCGTCGGCGGGGGTCGCGGTGAGCGCCTCCTGCTCACGGGCGATATCAGCCTTCTCAGAGTCCGCCTGGCTCGAGACCGAGATATACTCGCCCGCCGCCATCGACATCGCACCCGCCATCAGCGCAGCGACACCTGCGACTAGCACCGGTCCGGCTTCAGGCGTCGCCGCCGCCACACCGATGATCAGCGAGGCGACCGAGATGATCCCGTCATTCGCCCCCAGCACCGCAGCGCGCAGCCAGCCGGTGCGGTTGACATAGTGCGGATCGTCGGGGTGGGCGCTGATTGGTGTGGCCATCGCCCCTTGTCCGCCTTCCCGGCCGACATGGCAAGCGCGCGTCCCCGGTCGGAGTCAGGTCGCCGACCAGCCCGCGTCGATCATCAGCGCCGATCCCGTCACCACCCGCGCCGCCTCGCTCACCAAATACATCACCGCTGCGGCCGATTGCTCGGAGGTGATCTTCTCCTTGATAAGGTGCGGGGTGAGCTGGAGTTCGTAGGCCTCATCGATCCCCAGCCCGCGCGCGGCGGCGAGATCATCGGTGGCGGCAGCGACCATCGGCGTGTCGACCAGCCCCGGGCACAGCGCGTTGACGGTGATCTTGTGCTCGGCGAGTTCCCCCGCCATCGCCCGCGTCAGCCCCATCATACCGTGCTTGGACGCGCAATAATGGGCATAGCCGGGGGTTCCGACATGCCCCGCGACTGAGGCGATATAGACGATCCGCCCTCCCGCGCCGCTCGCGATCATGTGCGGCACCGCGGCGCGGATCACGCGCCATGCACCGGTGAGGTTGACATCGATCATGGTGGTCCACATCGCCTCGTCGAGCTCATGCGCGGGACGGCCGCCGGTGAGGATCCCGGCATTGTTGACGATGATATCGATCCGCCCGAAGGCTTCCAGTGTGGCGGCGACAAAGGCATCGACCTGCGCGCTGTCACGCACATCGCAGGCCATCGCCAGAGCGCGCACGCCGTGGGCCTCGATCGCTTGCGCCACCTCTCCCAGAGCCCCGCCGAGCGCGTATCCAACGGTCTCCATCGCCGCCGCGCCGACATCGCAGATCGCCACATCCGCGCCAGACTCCGCCAGCGCCAGCGCGATCGCCCGCCCCTGCCCGCGCGCGGCGCCCGTCACCAGCGCCGCCTTACCTGCGAGAGATTGTGTCACGATCCGTCCCTCCTCATTCCTCGAGGAGAAAGACTATCCGGATCGCCCGATTTCCCAAGCGGCTGAAGTGATAGGCAGGCGTGCCGGGCTGCTCAGCCGGCGGCGTTGGTCGCTTCGAGGATCCACTCCGGGATCGCCTCCTGACGCAAGTCGGCAAGCTCCAGCCCTTGCGCGCGCACCGCATCATAGCGGTCGCGCGGGGCGTAGTCAGCGGGACGCTGGACGAAGATCTTGCCCTTGGTCTCGGCGAGGATGGCAAGGCCGCGCACCCCGTCATTGCCGCTGCCGGTGAGCAGCCCGCCGAGCGCAGGCAAGCCGCTCCTGGCAAGGCTGCCGAACAGGAGGTCGGCCGAAGGGCGGCAGCCGTTGACCGGATCGCGCTCGACCAGCCTCAGCCGCGGCGGCTCGCCCGCCTCGACGATCACATGGCGGGTCGGATCATGTGCGAGCCACACCTTGCCCGGTTCGAGCGACACGCCGTCGACCGCATCGCCCAGCTGGCAGGGCAGCGAATGGCGCATCGCGCGCACCGCGTTCTCGACTGCCGCCGGATCAGCATCGAACAGCACAATGGTTGGCGGACAGGCGGCATCATAGGCGGCCAGCACCTGGCGCGCGCTTTCGATCCCCGCCGCCCCGCAGGCGAGCGCGACGATCCGGCCATCGGAGCGATATTTCGATCCGCCTGCGCCTGCGCTCCCGTCCTCGCCTCCCGGCTTCAGTTCCCCCGATGCCGCCTTCAACACGATGTCACCGAGCTGGCGCACCGTGGCGTCGAATTCCTCGCGCGAGGTGTGCAGCGGCTTGGGGAAGCAGTGGACCGCGCCAAGCTCGAGCGCGCGGCGCGCCGTGCCGGTGCCGGCCTGCGTGATCGAGGAGAGCATGATCACCGGCATCGGACGGGTTTCCATGACCTCTTCCAGAAACTCCATCCCGCTCATGCCGGGCATCTCGACATCGAGCGTGAGGACATCGGGCTTCAGCTTGTCGAGCTGGTCGCGGGCGTCGTCCGCGTTCTTGGCGGTGCCGCACACGGTCACGCCCTTGGCATTGTCGAGAATGTCGCAGAACAGCGCGCGCATCGCGGCTGAATCGTCGACTACCATCACACGTACATTGGCCATGTTCGCTCAGCCTCTTGATTGCGATTGCGCTCGGGCCGCGCTGTCCGCCGGACGACGTCAGCACAGGCACCGCGCAAGGCTGGCAATAGGCGGCGAGCGCCGAAGAAATTCGCGCGGGGCCGATACGGGGAAGCGCATAGGGCCGCGGCAGCGCAGACTTATGACCCGCGCCCATAAGTGCGACCTTGTGACATGCCCGCGCCGACCAGCCGCCGGGCTTTGACAGGGTGATGTTTAATGACGATCGAGAAGTATTCCCGGATCGCAGGCATGACGCTTTGCTCGATCGTGGCGGCGATCCTGCTGCTGACCGGGATCGGGATCAATCACATCCGCAACGGCGGCCCGCTCGACAACGGAGAACAGGTGCTGTCGGATTTCCGCGCGGATATTCTGCCGCCGCCGATGTTCCTCGTCGAAAGCTTCGCCAATGCCAGCATCATGGCGATCCACCGCGACGCCTATGCCACCAACGAAAAGCGGCTGGCTGAGCTGGAGAAAAGCTATTGGGATGCCGAGCGCCGCTGGGCGCAAAGCGCGCTGTCGGATGATCTGAAGGCTGGTCTGGCGGTCAACGCGCAACAGACCGGCAAGGCCTTCTGGGACGAGGTCAACCAGTCGCTGAAGCCCGCCGCCAAGCGCTGGGATCAGCCGGCCATGGCCGCCTCGCACCGCCGGCTGCTGGAAATCTACCGCGCCCACCGCGCGTCGATCAACGACCTTGTCGCCCGCAGCGAGCAGGAGACCGCCTCGGCGATGGCGGAGAATTCCTTCGTCCAGATCCTGATCATCTCCGGCGCGTGTGTTGCGGTTCTAATTGTCCTGGGGAGCCTGATGGCCGGCTATCTGGCCTTTCGCCGCAAGGTGCTTTGGCCGATCTACATCACCATCAAAGCGATGCGCGACATGGCGGCGGGTGATGTCGATGCCGGGATCACCACCAACCACCGGAACGACGAGATCGGGACAATGACCCGCGCCATCGAGACGTTCCGCGCTGCGATAAAGTCCGACAAGGCCCGGGCCGCCGAGCAGGCCGAGGTGGTCGACACGCTTTCGGGCGCGCTGGACAAGCTCGCGGAAGGTGACCTCACGCACCGCATCACGGCGATGCCCGCGGGCGAGCACGAGCGGTTGCAGGAGGCCTTCAACGCCTCGGTCTCCAAGCTCGAGACCATGATCGGCGCGGTGCGTTCAACCGCGAGCGGCGTGCGCACCGGCTCCGACGAGATCCGCGCCGCGTCCGAAGACCTCGCCCTGCGCAACGAGCAGCAGGCTGCCAGCCTTGAAGAAACCGCGGCCTCGGTCGGAACCACCGTCGCTCTCACCCGCCAGTCCGCCGAGAACGCGGTCGCCGCCAAGAGCGCGATTGCTCAGACCCACCAGCGCGCCACTGAAGGCGGCGCCGTGGTCGGCAAGGCGGTCGCCGCGATGGGCGCGATCGAGCAATCGGCCAAGGAAATCACCCAGATCATCGATGTGATCGACGGGATCGCGTTTCAGACCAACCTCTTGGCGCTCAACGCCGGCGTGGAAGCCGCGCGCGCGGGCGAGGCGGGCAAGGGCTTCGCAGTGGTCGCCAACGAAGTCCGCGCGCTCGCCCAGCGCAGCGCCGAAGCCGCGCGCGACATCAAGGCGCTGATCGACAAGTCGACCGCGCACGTGGGCGACGGGGTGAGCCTCGTCGGCGAGACCGGCACGCTGCTCGCCGAGATCGTCGCACAAGTCGGTGCGGTGACGAGCCAGGTCAACGAGATCGCAGAGACCACCGCCTCGCAGGCCAGCAACCTCGAGCAGGTCAACATCGCGGTCGGCACCATCGACCGCATGACCCAGCAGAACGCGGCGATGGTCGAGGAAAGCACCGCGGCAACCCGCAGCCTCTCGACCGAAGCGCAGCGGCTCGGCGAGCTGGTCGCGCAGTTCCGGGTTAGCACTGGGAGCGGCCACAGCGCCTATGCCGCCCCCGCCCCAGCATACGCCCCGCCGCCGCCTGCCCCCCTGCCGGTGCAGCGCAAGCCCGCGCCCGCGCCCGCCCCGCGCCGCGCCGCGCCGCCTCCGCCGCCTCCCGTGACCGGCAACCTCGCCCGCAAACCCGAACACGCCCCCGCTCCCGCGCTGGCCGAGGACGACTGGAGCGAGTTCTGAGCGATCCCCAAACAGCACCTTCTCCCGCACCTAGGGAAAATCCCGAGGTCCCCGCCAGCCAATCGCAAAGGTCGAAACCCTAGACTGCAGCACTCACTCCGAGAGCAGGACCAACCTCATGTTGAAGCAGATCGCAGTCTCCGATCTCGAACTGGGCATGTTCGTCCACAAGTTCGAAGGCGGGTGGTTCGAACATCCCTTCTGGAAGGCCAAGTTCCTGATCGAGGACGCTGACAAGCTTACCACGATCAAGGAGAGCCGCTTGCGCGCAGTGGTGATCGACACCGCCAAGGGCCGCGATGTCGGCAAGACCGCGCCCCGTCCGAGCCAGTCGCCCCCGGCGCCAGCCGCCGCCTCGCCGGCGGCCTCGCGCATCCGCAACATCAAGCAGCGCACAGCGGTGCAGGTTTCGGCCACCGGGCCGGTGTCGATGGCGCAGGAGCTCGACAGCGCCGCCGCCATCGCCGAGCAGGCCCGCGACAAGCTCAGCAAGGCCTTCATCGCCGCCCGGCTCGGCAAGGCGCTGGACGTGCGCAAGGTAGAGCCGGTGGTGAGCGACATCCTCGCCTCGGTCAGGCGCAACCCCCAGGCCTTCAGCGGGCTGATGCGCTGCAAACTCAAAAACGAGCTGAGCTTCCGCCACGCCCTGTCGGTGAGCGCGCTGATGGTCGCGCTGGCCGACCGGATGAAGCTGCCCGCGCAGGACATCCATAATTGCGGGCTTGCCGGGCTGCTGCTCGATATCGGGGTCAACCACCTGCCTTATGTCGGCGATCCCCCGGGCGGGGACTACCGCAATCTCTCGGAGCGGATCTGGAACCAGCACGTGATCCTCGGCCACCGCGCGCTCCAGAACGATGACGATCTGCCGCAGCTGGTGCTCGATGCCTGCCTCTATCACCATGAACGGATCGACGGGCGCGGCTATCCGCAAGGCGCCAAGGACGAGGCGATCCCGCGCGTCGCGCGCATGGCGGCGATCTGCGACAGCTTCGACTTCCACCTGACCGAGTTCGATCGCGGCAGAGGTCTGGATCCCGCCGCCGCGATCGAGGCGATGCGCGCCGATACCGGGGCCTATGATCCCGAGATCCTGCGCGTCTTCGTCGAGACCGTCGGGATGTATCCGGTCGGCTCCTTCGTGCTGCTGGCCAGCCGCAAGCTCGCCATGGTGATCGACGAGGACCGCAAGGACCCGCTGCGCCCGGTGGTGCAGGCATTCTATTCGCTCGACACCGGGGAGCGCATTCTGCCTCACCGCATTGCGCTGGCCGAAGGCAACGACAACGAGCGCATCCTCGGGATCGCGGACCTTTCGGGGCTCGATCTGCCCGCCGATGCGCAGCTGCGCGAGCTGGTGTTCCTCAGCGCCTACCGCAACCAGGCCTGACCCTGTTTACCTGAGCCAAGCGAAAAGGGCCGGCGATCGCTCGCCGGCCCTTTTGTTGTGCGCTTCCCGCGCATGGGTCAGAAGGCCAGCCGGAGCGAGGCCTGCACCGTCCGCCCGTTCGCCGCTCGGGCGAAACCGATGCCGTTGGCGGGCACGCTCGCCTGATTGACCTCGAAGATGCCGAGCGTGTCGAACAGGTTGTTCGCGCTCACCGTGAATTGCAAGTTCTCGGCCGCCTGATACTCGGCAAAGGCGCCCACGGTGGTGAAGCCGGGCATGCGCAGCTGGTTGGAATCCTGCGCATAGGAGCTGGTGATCGTCACCACATTGGCCCCAGCGGCAAACTTGCCGAAGTCGACCGTCGGCACCGCGACCAGCACCCAATCGGGCTGGTGGCGCGGCTCCTTGCCGGTGAGCGCGGGGTTGAGCCGGTCCTCGGTGATCTTGGCGCGGGTGTAGGTTGCGGCCAGCATGAGGTTGAAGACGCCGCGCTGGAAGTTGCCTTCCAGCTCCACCCCCTCGGCCTCGTAGGTCCGGTTGGTGGCATTGGCCGCGCCGTTGAGCACGTTCTGGTCCTCGGCCGAGACATGAAACACCGTGCCGTTGACCGTGATTCCGCCGCGGCGCAGCTTGAAGCCGGCCTCGTACTGGATGACATCGTCCTGCCGGTCGCCGCTCGGGACATTGCCGGTCAGGGGATCGACCGTGGGGGTGAAGAGCACCTTGTCGGCCGCGGCCCGCGCGCCCTTGCTGTAGCGCGCGAAGACCGAGAAGGGCTCGGCCACGCGGTAATTCACTCCGACCGAATAGTTGAGGTAGCCGTAATCGTAGTCGACCGGTGCCGGGCGATCGAGCGGCAGGAAGGCAGTGCGCCGCTCGGCTGGGTTGAACACGCCGTCGCGGTTGAAGTCGAAGCTGGTGAGGCCGACGCGGCCGCCGCCGAGGTCCGCACCGAACAACTGCCCGCGTACGCGCCCGCTATCAAAGCGCAACGACCCGCCTACGGCCAGCTTACCGATGTGGAAGTTGACCGAGCCGTAAGGCGCGATCACCCGGTAATCGACATCGAAGATCCGCCGGAACAGACTGCTCTCGCGGCCGAAGGCGAAATAGCCGTTGAGCGTCTGCGGCTGGCCCGCGGCATTGATGATGTCGACCATCGCGGTCTCGCCCCCGCCATTGGCGTCGACGATCATCGCGGTGTGGAGCCAGGTCGTGTCGAGCTCCTGGGTTGCGTAATAGAGCCCGGCGGTGGTGGTCAGCTTGCCGCCGCCGACTTCCCACACCTTGCTCGCGCGCAGATCATTGGTGAAGTTGTCGAGCGATTTGGCGCGCACGAAGCTGACGAAATAGAGCGAGAGCAGCCCGTTGCCGTTGATGAGGCTCGTGCCCGGGATCGCCTGCCCGGCGAGCGGCCCGCTGGCATAGGCGGCCGTCGACCCGGCCCCGCCGATCGAGGCGGCAAAGGCCGAGACGGTGTTCTGCCGGTTCGGGAACATCCGGCTGAAATCGCCGCCATTGACCGCGTAGCGCGCCTTTTCGGTGATCGTCCATCCGGCGATATCGAACTGCGCTTCGAACCCGATGGATTTCGACTTGGCGCTTTGCCCCGTGCTGATCGGCAGGGCGACCGGCTGGTTGTTGCGGTCGAGCGTGATGACCGGGCCGAGGAAGCCCGACAGGGTCGAGTCACGCCGCAGGTCGAAGCCGGGGAAGCTGCGGATCGTCGGGTCCGCATCGGTGCCGGTGATGTTCACCGCATAGGGCGCGAAAGTCGGCGAGCGGTCGTCGAGCAGCTTGAAATAGGCGCGGACATAGCCGCCATCGAAGCTGCGGGTGATGTTCGCCTTGATCTGCCCGCCGCGCCAGCCGGTGAAGCCAATGTCGCGCGGGCCTTCGCCCTGGCGGTAAAAGCCGCCGACATAGAAGCGGGTGTTGTCCCCGAGCTTGCCGCCGTAATCGAAATCGAGGCGCTTCTCGTCGAAGTCGAGCCCGGTCGAGAACTGCGCGCGCCCGCCCTCCTGCTCGCCGGTGCGCGAGATGATGTTGACGATCCCGCCGGGCGAATTGGAGGCGAAGGTCGAGGCCGAGCCGCCGCGGATCGTCTCGATCGCGTTCACGCTGAAGTCGTTCCTCAGATAGACATCGGTCGCGACATTGAAGAGATCGCCGAATTCGAGCACCGGCAACCCGTCTTCCTGAAACTGCATATATTTGGAGCCGCCCGCAGCCAGCGGCAGGCCGCGCACGGTGTAGTTGTTGTTGCCCTCGCCGATCCCGGTCGCGACCCGCAGGCCCGCCATGGTGCGCAGCACATCGCCAAGCGGGCGCGGGCCGAAGCGCTGGATATCATCGCCCTTGAGCGCGCTGGTCGAGGTCGCGCTGTCGAGCCGGTCGCGGCCCTTGGCCATGCCGGTCGAGAAGATCTCCGCTGCGGGTTTGGCAGGCGTATCGGACTGGTCGGGAGCGGCTTCGGCCTCGGCAACCTCGTCAGCCTCGCCATTCTCCCCGGCAAAGGCGGGCGCGGTGAGCGCGCTGGCGGCAACGAACAGCAACAGGCGGATCTTGGTTTTCATGGCATGGCTCTCCCCGAGGCGCCGGGACTACCTCCAGCCCGGCTTCATCGCTTGCAGCTTGCGCGATAGGCGCGGCCGGGTTGGTGGAGACAAAAGCGGGACCTAGGGACTGACGCTAGGGAAAGGCCGCAAGGCCGCTCCCCGTTTCAGGCAAGCCCGCGCCATTCGATCCATTCGCCGTAAGGGTGGCAGAGCGCGGCAAGGCGTGCCTCCCCCCGCTCGCCCGCGCCGTCCCACTGGGCGATGCGCAATTCCACCGCGGCGCGATCGGCGCGCCACTCGATGCTGACGCGCGCCAGCGGACGGTCGGGCCGGGCCTGTGCGCCCGCCAAGGTGAAGGCCTGATCGATCGCGGCGCGCTCGTGGTCGCTGGCATATTGCAGCACCATCGAATGGAACACGACGCGGCGGACGCCCTCGGCCTGCGGCTGGGCGAAGCGGCGCAGCAGCCACGCGCTCGCCAGCCCGGTATCGACCTGCGGCGGGTGCGCCTCGGCAATCCCGATCGCCGCCGCCAGCCGAGCCGCGCGCGTAGTCTCGCCCGGCCACAGATAGGCGGCCAGTTTTGCGCGGTCAGCATCCAGCCCCACGTCGAGCGGGTGGAGATCGACGCCGCTGGTGGCGGTGACGGATAGCGCTCCCCCCGGCGCAGCACCCCCACGCCATCCGGGGGCGAGCGTCACGGCGCTCGCCGGCGCGCAGGCGTTTACCTCGCCGAGCCGGACGGCGTAGCGCGGAAAATTGAGATTGAGCCCGGCGCTCGCGCCCAGTTCCAGCACCTCGCACGGCAGCGCCTGTGCGCGCCCGAGTTCGAGCAGCGCGGCCACCAGCCCGGCGACCCGGGCGACCTCGTTCGTCTGGGTGGGGTGGGCAAGCCAGCCGAGCAGCTGGTCGGCATGAACATCGAGCGCCTCGGCCAGCGCCGCCTCGAGCGCGAAGGACGAGGGCATCGTGCCGCCGCGGTAAAGCGCGCCGAGCACGCCCGCCTCGCGCCCTGCGAGCGCCAGGGCGTGGAGTCCGGCGTTGAGGCGGAAGATCACCCCGTCCGAGGCCAGATCGCCCGGCCACGCCTCGATCGCCGCGAACACCGCGCCGCCGGTCTGCGGCAGAACCCGCGCAAGCGCGGCCATCAGCGCGGCTGCGCGCGGCTTGGCAAAGCCGTGCGCCTTGGCCGCCTCGATCCGCAGCTGGCGCACCGCGCGCGGCGGTGCGGCCGCAGCGCCTCTGGGGCGTGCCGGGACAAGGGCACCGGGGTGGAAGAGAAAGGACAAAAGGGGCCGCCCGGGATCGCTGGAAGGGATGCCTTCCATAGGCCGCACCCGACAAGTTTCTTCCGCGCCCGCCTAGGGGAAAGCCGCAGGAAAGGCTGCGGTGACAGGCACTTGGCCGAGGCCGCCTGCCTCCAATCCCGTCACCCGTAACATTACCGAGGGGCGCCAAGCGGCATGGTTAAAGCGCCCGGTCCTATCGCCACGCTCAGCTCAACGTGCCAACCATCCGGAGTCTTTGAGGCATGCGCTTTTCGACCGCTTTCACCGCCGTCCTGCTCGCCACCACCGCTGCCGTCCCCGCTTACGCTCGTGAGGATGCGGCCACCGCCGAAGAGGCCGCTGCCGAGCAAGCGGGCGACGCGCCCGCCCCGGCCCCCGCTGCCAAGACCTTCACCACCGGCGTCGCCAAGGGCCGCGACCTGCTCGACACCGCGATCTCGGCCAGCGTGCTCGACGATAGTGACCTGCACCAGCTTTCGGTGAGCTCGATTGCCGGGATCATGCAGAACATCCCGGGCATCCGTTCGGAAACCTCCGACATCGACGGCTATTCGGCGATCACCATCCGCGGGCTCCCGCTGGCGGCCGAAGGCTCGAAGTTCCTCCAGCTCCAGGAAGACGGCCTGCCGGTGCTCGAATTCGGCGACATCCAGTTTGCCGGGATCGACCAGTTCCTGCGCGCCGACCTGACGCTGTCGCAGGTCCAGGCGATCCGCGGCGGTTCCGCCTCGACCTTCGCCTCGAACTCGCCGGGCGGGCTCATCAACTTCATCTCGCGCACCGGCGAGACCGCCGGGGGCACGGTGCAGGTATCGAGCGGCATCGGCCATGATCTGAAGCGCATCGACTTTGCCTATGGCAGCCCGCTCGGCGATGGCTGGCGGTTCCATGTCGGCGGCTTCTACCGCAGCGGCGAAGGCCCGCGCGCGATCGGATACACCGGCTTTTCGGGCGGCCAGATCAAGGCCAACATCACCAAGGAGTTCGCAGGCGGCTATATCCGCTTCTACGGCAAGTATCTCGACGACAAGCAGCCGAATTACGGCACCGTGCCGATCACCGTGGGCGGCACCGATGCCGACCCGCAGATCGGTTTCCTGCCCGGCTACGACCCGCGCGATCAAGGCTATTTCTCGCCGCTCACCTCGAGCTATGCCGAGACCGACCGCAACAACAACCGCACCGTGCTCGACGCGCGCGATGGCCTTGCCGCCAAGGTCAAGGCGTTCGGCATGGAAGCGCAGTTCGACATCGCCGGCTGGACGGTGACCAACCGCTTCCGCTTCTCCGACATCAGCGGCGCTTATAACGACAACGTGCCCTTCGTGACCGCGCCTGCGCCCTTCTTCGCGCAGTTCGGCGGGCCGGGCGCGCGGCTGAGCTATGCGGCAGGACCGCTCTCGGGTCAGGCGATCACCGATGCGCGGCTGCTGGCGCTCTCGGTGCGGATCTATGCCGATCTCGAAAGCCTCGACAACGTCACCAACGACCTGCGCGCAACCCGCGTGTGGGAGCTGGGCGAAGGCAAGCTCACGACCACCGCGGGGGTCTACAACTCGCGCCAGGACATCCGGATGTTCTGGAACTTCACCAGCACCTTGCAGGACCTCGCCGGAGGCGGCCGCAATGCGCCGATCAACATCACCACCGCGACCGGCGTTCCGGTGACCGACACCGGCACGCTCGCCTACGGCTTTGCGGTCGGCCTGCCGTTCAGCATCTACCACAATCTTTATGACGTCGGTTACGACGTGCTCGCCCCCTATGGCTCGGTCAATTACCAGATCGGCAAGCTGG
The DNA here is from genome assembly GCA_027487015.1 of Erythrobacteraceae bacterium. Lineage (GTDB taxonomy): Bacteria > Pseudomonadota > Alphaproteobacteria > Sphingomonadales > Sphingomonadaceae > Erythrobacter. The sequence goes on from JAIYEK010000286.1 coordinate 19,943, forward strand.
CGGTGGGTGCAAGCATCCGCTGGGACAAGGGCAATGTTCAGGGGCAGGTCTTCTCGCCCGGCTTCGGCGATGGCCGCGCGCCCTTCGTGCCTTTCGACGTCAACGGCAACGGCCAGATCTCGCCCGCTGAGGGCCGCGTGCCGGTGCTCCCCCTCAGCCGTCCGGTGGCGGTCGATTACGATTACGACTACCTCTCCTATTCGGCAGGGGTGAACTACCGCTTTGCCGACAGCCTCTCGGCCTTCGCGCGGTACAGCCGCGGCGGGCGGGCGACGGCGGAGAACGCGATCGGCACCGAAACGCTCGATCCCCTTAGCGGCCAGCCGAGCGATCCGGGCATTCTGGTCTCGATCGTCAAGCAGGCCGAGGCGGGCGTCAAATACCGCAAGGGCGGGCTCAGCCTGTTCCTCACCGGCTTCTGGGCCTCGACCGACGAGCGCAACGCGCAGATCACCGCTGATGCGACCGGGCAGGCCTTTGTCCAGCAGATCGATCGCACCTACAGCGCCAAGGGTCTCGAGTTCGAGGGCGAGTGGCGCCGCGGGCCCTTCACGCTGGTGGCCGGTGCGACCTGGACGGACGCCAGCATCGACAAGGACCAGAACGCCCCGGCCTTCGACGGGCTGACCCCGCGCCACATCCCCGACTTTGCCTTCTTCGCAAGGCCCTCGGCCGAATGGGGCAACTTCACTTTGGGCGCGGTGGTCAACGGCACCACGGAAAGCTTTGCGCAGGACACCAACCAGCTCGTCCAGCCCGGCTACGTGCTCGTCAGCCCCTTCGTGCAGTATCGCCCGGCCAAGGGCCTGACCCTCGCCGTCAACGCCTTCAATGTGTTCGACAAGCTCGCGGTGGTCTCGCTTCAGGCGCCGACCATCCCGGCATCTGGCCTCACCAACGCCCAGGTGATGAACGGCCGCACCGTCACCGCATCGCTGCGCTACAGCTTCTGAGCGCGCGCGGCGAGCCCACGATGATGGACGAGAGGACCTACGCGCCATGCTTGACCGGATGAACATCCCCCGCCGCCTCGGCTTCGCTTTCGTGCTGCTCAACGTGGTCGCGGCGGCGGTGATGATCGCTTGCGGGGTAAGCCTTGCGATGATCTCGTCGGTGACCGCGAAGAACACCGCGAGCCAGGAGATCCTCGCCGACGTGCTCGCGCTGGAGACCTCGCTGCTGCGCCAGAACAGCCAGCTGCGCGGGTTTCTGGTCACCGCCGACCAGAGCTACCTCAAGTCCTATTACGAAGGCCGCGACGATTACGACAAGGCTTCGCAAGAGCTCGAGACGGCGCTGGCCGGTTCGCCGCTGAAAGACAAGGTCCGCATCAGCCGCGAGGAAACGTTCAAGTGGCGGCGCGACTGGGGCGACAAGTATGTCGCGGTGGTCAAGGCTGGCAACCGCGACGCGGCGCAGGAGGCTATTCGTGCGGCGGGCAAGAAAGTGCTCGTCAGCGACGCCGTCAATCCCTTGCGCGATATCCGCGATGCCCAGCACGCCGCGATCAAAGCCCAGAGCGCGTGGCAGGAGACCGTCATTATGCTCGCCTGGATCGCGCTCGGGCTAGGCGGTTCGATCCTGATCGGCCTCGCGCTGGTGCTGGCCCGCGCGCTCACCGGATCGATCGCCCGGCCGATCGTGGCGCTCACCAAGGCGGTCACCGAATTGTCCCGGGGCGCGACCGACGTCGACGTTCCCGGCACCTCGCGCAGCGACGAACTCGGCGCGATGGCGCAGGCGATGCTGGTGTTCCGCGATGCAGCCATCGAGCGCCAGCGCGCCGTCGCCGAGCGCGAGGAGGCGGTCGCGCGGATCGGCCGGCACCTTGCCGCGGTCGCCCAGTCCGATCTCACCGTGCGCCTGTCCGGCATGCCCCCTGCCTTCCAGTCGCTCGCCAATGATTTCAACGTGGCGATGGAGCGGCTTGCGGGGGCAATGGGCGCGGTCAATGAAAGCATCGGCGCGATCAACCTAACCTCGTCCGAGATCGAGCACGCCATGACCGATCTTGCCAGCCGGTCCGAAGACCAGGCCGCCCGCCTCCAGCTCTCATCGTCGACCATGGTCAGCCTCAGCGCGAACATCGAGGCCAATGCCAGCCTCGCCGTGGGCGTCAGCGGCTCGATGCGCGAGGCACGCGAAGAGGCCGAGACCGGCGGCAAGGTGGTCGGCCGCGCGATCGAGGCGATGGGCCAGATCGAAACCGCGAGCGAGGAAATCTCCGAAATCACCGCGATGATCGACAACATCGCCTTCCAGACCAATCTGCTTGCCCTGAACGCAGGGGTGGAAGCGGCGCGCGCGGGCGAGGCGGGCAAGGGCTTCTCGGTCGTCGCCAACGAAGTGCGCGCGCTGTCGATGCGGGCCACAGAAGCCGCGAGCGAAATCAAGAAGCGGGTCGAGGCCGTCAGTGTCCACGTCCAGACTGGCGTCTCGTTGGTCCACGATACCGGCTCGGCGCTCGAGACGATCATCGCCCGCGTCGGCGAGGTGACCGAGGCCGTGACCCGCATCGCCGATGCGGTGAGCGAGCAGAGCGTTGCGCTCCGCAATGTCTCCGAAACGATCGGGGCGATGGACAAGATGACCCAGCAGAACGCCGCGATGGTGGAGGAAACCAACGCCGCGACCAAGAACCTCAACCACGAAGCGCGCGCACTCGCCGGCACCTTCTCCGGGTTCAGGATCGGCGAGGCTGGGGCGGGTGCCGGCCATGCCCCGCCGCGCGGTCTGCGCGCGGCCTAGGGAATTGCTCTGAGCTTTGCGGCAAGCCTCATTTCAGCCCTGCTGCATAAGCCTAGGCCAATAGTTCGAACATACTGAAGGACTGCGTTTCCATGCTGACCTGGTACACCAAACATGCCCCGATACGCCGCAAGTTTACGCTGCTGATCGCGGCAACCGTGCTGTTTGGGGGCGTCAACCTGCTCGGGAGCGTGTTGGTGGTATCCGACATCATCAGCCCGACGACGGCGATTACCCTCTCGGTCGTCGACCTGCTGGTGGCGACTGTCATGATGGTGCTCGTCAAGGAGCTGATCTGCCGGTCCTATGTTGAAACCGTGGTGCGGATGGAGGGGCTTGCCGCAGGCGACCTCACCTCGCCGATCCGCCGCATCGACCACACCGATTGCGTCGGGCGGATGACCAAGGCGATGGATACCTTCCGCAAGAATGCGCAGCAGCTTCAGGATGCGATGGCCGACCAATCGGGCCAGGTGGTCGAGACGCTGTCCGGCGCGCTCAACCGGCTTGCCGAGGGCGACCTCACCTACCGGATAAGCGGGATGCCCGCAGGCGAACACGAGCGGTTGCAGGAGGCCTTCAACGCCTCGGTCTCCAAGCTCGAGACAATGATCGGCGCGGTGCGTTCAACCGCGAGCGGCGTGCGCACCGGCTCGGACGAGATCCGCGCCGCCTCCGAAGACCTTGCCCTGCGCAACGAGCAGCAGGCTGCCAGCCTTGAAGAAACCGCCGCCTCGGTCGGCACCACCGTCAGCCTGACCCGCCAGTCCGCCGAGAACGCGGTCGCCGCCAGAAGCGCGATTGCCCAGACCCACCAGCGCGCCACCGAAGGCGGTGCCGTGGTCGGCAAGGCGGTCGCGGCGATGGGCGCGATCGAGCAGTCGGCCAAGGAGATCACCAAGATCATCGATGTGATCGACGGGATCGCCTTCCAGACCAACCTCCTCGCCTTGAACGCCGGGGTCGAAGCCGCGCGCGCAGGCGAGGCGGGCAAGGGCTTCGCGGTCGTCGCCAACGAGGTCCGCGCGCTCGCCCAGCGCTCGGCCGAGGCCGCGCGCGACATCAAGGCGCTGATCGACAAGTCGACCGCTCACGTGGGCGACGGGGTGAGCCTCGTCGGCGAGACCGGCACGCTGCTCGCCGAGATCGTCGCGCAGGTCGGCGCGGTGACGAGCCAGGTCAACGAGATCGCGGAGACCACCGCCTCGCAGGCCAGCAACCTCGAGCAGGTCAACATCGCGGTCGGCACCATCGACCGCATGACCCAGCAGAACGCGGCGATGGTCGAGGAAAGCACGGCGGCGACACGCAGCCTCTCGACCGAAGCGCAGCGGCTTGGCGAGCTGGTCGCGCAGTTCCGGGTGAGCGCGGGCGGGGGCGGCAGCGCCTATGCCGCGCCCGCCTACGCCCCTCCGCCGCCCGCGCCCCTGCCGGTCCAGCGCAAACCCGCGCCCGCCCCGGCCCCGCGCCGCGCCGCGCCGCGCCCTCCTCCGCCCGTGACCGGCAACCTCGCCCGCAAGCCCGAACCCGCGCCCGCTCCCGCGCTGGCCGAGGACGACTGGAGCGAATTCTAACGCTCCGCCACGCCGCCCCCTCCTTCCCGCACAAGGTCCCGACCGATGATCAGCCTCCCCCCCCTCTGCGACCGTAGCGCGGCGAGCGCGCTCTACCCGGAAATCGCGGATTCGCTCGGTCCCGCGCCGCTCGGCATCGATGCAAGCCGGGTCGAACGGATCGGGCAGGCGATGTTGCAGATGCTCGTCTCGGCCGCGCGCAGCGAAGGCGGCATCGCGATCCACCAGCCCAGCGCAGCCTTCACCGCGGCGCTGGCGCTGACCCGGCTCGATCACGTGGTGATGGAAGGCATGGCAGCATGACCGAAGACGACATCAAGCAGATCTTCTTCGTCGAGTGCGAGGAGTCGCTCGAGGCGGCAGAGTCGGGTCTGGCCGCCTGCCGCGATGGCACGCATGACAGCGAGACGATCAACGCGATCTTTCGCGCGGTCCATTCGATCAAGGGCGGCGCAGGGGCCTTCGGGCACACTGCGCTCGCGGCCTATACCCATGGCTTCGAGAACCTGCTGGGCGACGTGCGCGAAGGCAAGGTGCCGATCGAGCCGGGGCTGGTCGATCTGCTGCTGCTGGCGCTGGATTGTCTGCGCGATCATGTCGAGGCCGCGCGTGGGAGCGGCTCTTCGCCCGACGATGCCGATCTTCTCGCGCGGCTTGAAGCTGCGCGGGCGGGCAACGGCGGGGAGGTTGCCGCCTCCTCGCCCGCGCCTCCGCCGCCCCCCACCCCGGCGCCTGCGCCCGCCGATCCGCTCGACGATCTCGACGCGCTGCTCAATGAACTCGCCGCGCCTGCCCCCGCCGCCGCGCCGCCCGCGCCGGATGGCTGGCTGGTCCACATCCGCCCCCATTCCGGCGCGATGACCAAGGGCAGCGAGCCGCTGCTGTGGCTGCGCGAGCTGACCGATCTGGGCGGCACCTGCGAGCTTGCCGACATCGCCGCGGTCCCCACCTTCGAGCGGCTCAAGGTCGAGGAAGGCTATCTCGGCTGGACCTTCCGCATGCCAAATACCGTGACGCGCGACGATGTGGCGGAGATCTTCGACTTTGTCGGCGACGAGGTGGCGCTCGCTTATGATGGCGACCCCATGCCTGCTCCGCGCATCGCTGCCTCTGCGCCCGCCCCGGCTGCGCATACCGAGGCGCCGCAGCCGATCCACAAGTCCGAAGCGAGCGCCGCCGTCGCCCCGACCCCGCCTGCCGCGGCGGCCGCCGCAGCCGCAGCCGCAGCCCCCGCTGGCGGCTCTGCCACCCAATCGGTGCGCATCGACCTCAAAAAGCTCGACATGCTGATCGACGGCGTGGGCGAGCTGGTGATCGCGCAGGCCATGCTCGCCCAGCGGCTCACCAACGAGAACCTCGCCCATATCGAGGAGCTCGGGCTGATCGAGACGCTGGTGCGCGACATCCAGGAACACGCGATGGCCTTCCGCGCCCAGCCGATCAGTTCGGTGTTCGGCCGCGTGCCGCGCCTGCTGCGCGAGCTCGGCGGCTCGACCGGCAAGCACGTGAAGCTCGAGGTCGCGGGCGAGACCACCGAGCTCGACAAGACCGTGATCGAGCGCCTGTCCGAGCCGATGACCCACCTCATCCGCAACGCGGTCGACCACGGGATCGAACCGCCGGAGGAACGCCGCGCGGCGGGCAAGGACCCCGAAGGCACCCTCACCCTCTCGGCCGAACAGAAGGCCGGTCGCATCATCATCCGCATCGCCGACGACGGGCGCGGGATCGACCGGGACCGGGTGCTGGCCAAGGCGATCGCCAACGGCCTCGTCGCCCCGGAGGCGCAGCTCACCGATGACGACATCCACCAGCTGATCTTCGCCCCCGGCTTCTCCACCGCGGCGACGGTGTCAAACATCTCCGGGCGCGGTGTCGGCATGGACGTGGTCAAGCAGAACGTGAAGGAGCTGGGCGGGCGCATCACCATCGAGAGCCAGCCTGGTAAGGGCACCACCTTCAGCCTCGCGCTGCCGCTGACGCTGGCGATTTCGGACGGGATGATCGTCCAGGTCGGCGACCAGTCGCTGGTCATCCCGCTCACCCATGTGATCGAGAGCCTCCGCCCCACCCCCGCCGACGTCAAGGGCATGGGCACCCGCGCGCAGATGCTCAACGCGCGCGGCAGCTTCGTGCCGATCGTGCCGCTCGGCGTGCTGACCGGCGCGGGCGGGGCCGTGTGCAACCCGTGCGAGGGCGTGCTGGTGCTGGTCGAGACCGAAGGTCATGGCCGCGCAGCGCTGCTGGTCGACACGATCACCGACCAGCGCCAGTTCGTCATCAAGGCGCTGGACGCCCACTACCGCCAGATAGATTCCGTCGCCGGTGCGACGATCCTCGGCAACGGCAAGGTCGCGCTGATCGTCGATGTCGATTTCATAGCCAGCAACGCCGCGCGCAATCTCGTCAGCACCGTCCCGCTGGCGGCTGCGGCCTGATCATGCACGGTTCTGCCGCCACAGCGGACAGCCAGAGCATGGTCCCCGGCGTGAGCCCGGCGATCTATGGCGAGGCCGATTTCCGCCGGATCGCCAGCCTGATCCATGCCGAGACCGGGATCGTCCTCAGCGAACGCAAGAAGATGCTGGCCTATTCGCGGCTCGCCCCGCTGGTGCGGCGCAGCGGGCTGACCAGCTTCAGCGCATTCCTCGACACCCTCGCCAGCGACCCGCGCACCATGACCGAGGTGGTCGCCGCGCTCACCACCAATCACACCTATTTCCACCGCGAGCCGCATCACTTCGAGCATTTCGAGACCGTGGTGCGCCCCGATCTGCTGCGCCGCGTGAATGCGGGCGCGGATGTGCGAATCTGGTCGGCGGGCTGTTCGACCGGCGAGGAAATCTGGACGCTGATGATGGTGCTGCTCGGACCCGACCGGGCGGCGGGCCTGAAGCTGACGCGGACGCGGCTGGTCGCGCTGGCCAGCGACATCTCGGTCAATGCGCTCGCCGGAGCGCGGGCGGCACATTATCCGGCGAGCGCGCTCGATGCCCTGCCCGAAGCCCTGCGCCGCACCTGGTGCGTGGCATCAAGCGGCACCGGTGAGCCGCGCCTCGGAATCGATCCCGCGGTGCAGGCGATGGTGCGCTTTCGCGAACTCAACCTTATGGGCGATTGGCCGATGCAGCGTCCCTTCGACGTGATCTTCTGCCGCAACGTCATGATCTATTTCGACATTGCCACCAAGGAACGGCTGATCGAGCGCTTCGCCCGCCAGCTCTCGCCGGGCGGCTATCTCTATATCGGCCATTCCGAACGCGTCAGCGGGCCTGCCACCGCGCTGCTCGAACCGGTCGGGCCGACCATCTACCGGCGGAAGGGCCACGCATGACAATTCAGGTCCTGATCGTCGACGATAGCCCGCTGATGCGCGCGCTGCTCCAGCATCGTCTGGCGCGCGAGAGCGACATTTCCGTGATCGGCACCGCCGCCGATGCCGCCGAGGCGCGCACCATGATCAAGGCGCTCAATCCCGACGTGGTGACGCTCGATATCGAGATGCCGGGGATGGACGGCCTCTCCTTCCTCGAGAAGATCATGCAGCTGCGTCCGACCCCGGTGATCCTCGTTTCAGGCGCGACCGAGGCCGGGGCGAGCGCGACCGCGCGCGGGCTGCAGCTGGGCGCTGTCGGGTGCATCGCCAAGTCGCAGCTGCGCATGACGCCGGGCGAGGAGGATGACGGCGCGCTGCCCGCCATGGTGCGCGAAGCGGCGCGGGTGCGCTTCATCCACACCCCCGCCCCGCCTTCCGCCCCGGTCCGTCCGCCGGCCCCTGAACCCGCCGCCGCGCCCTCAGCCGCGCTGCCCGAGGTCATCGTCATCGGCGCATCGACCGGCGGGGTGGAGGCGCTCCACACGGTGCTCGCCGGCTTCCCCGCCGATTGCCCTCCGACGCTGGTCGTCCAGCACATCAACGGCTGCTTTGCGAGCGCGATTGCGCAGTCCTTCGACCGCGCGGTGCGCCCGAGGGTGATGCTGGCGGAGAGCGACATGCCGCTCGAGCGCGGGACGGTGCTGCTGGCACCCGGCAATGATCGCCACTTGCAGGTCGCCTCCGCCGGCACGCGGGGCCTGCGCTGCGTGCTGCGCGAGGGTGAGCCTGTCACCGGTCACCGCCCCAGCGTCGACCGCCTGTTTGCCTCGCTCGCCTCCACCCTCGGCGGCGGACGCGGGGAACGCGGGCTCGGGATCTTGCTGACCGGCATGGGGCAGGACGGCGCGCAGGGCATGGCCCAGCTCGCCAGCATCGGCGCACGCACCATCGCGCAGGATCAGGCGAGCTGCGTCGTGTTCGGCATGCCGCGCGCCGCGATCGAACTGGGCGCGGCGCGCGAGGTGCTGCCGCTTGATCGCATCGCGCCTGCGATCTTCACTCCGGCTAGGGCGGCGGTGTCATGAGCGACATGACGCCCTTCCTCCCATCCGCCTCCGCCGCCGCGCCCGAGATCGTGCGCGTCACCATCGTCCAGGGCGAGGCCAAAGCGAGCAGCGATCCGCGCGTCGAGATGAGCACGATCCTCGGCAGCTGCGTTGCCACCTGCCTCTTCGATCCCATCACCCGGGTCGGCGGCATGAACCACTTCCTACTGGCCGAACCCCCCGCCCACGTCCGCAACCAGGCCTTCGACAGCGACTACGGCCTGTTTCTGATGGAACTGCTGATCAACGAGATGCTCGGGCTGGGCGCGATCAAGAGCCGGCTGCGCGCGCGGCTTTATGGGGGCGCGAACCTCAATCCCGATCTGTCACCGATCGGCACCGCCAATGCCGCTTTCGCCCGCCAGTTCCTCGATCGCGAGAACATCCCCTGCGTGTTCGAGGATCTCGAAGGCACCCAGGCGCGCCGCATCCAGTTTCGTCCCGCCAACGGTCAGGTCCGCGCCCGCCTCGTGCCCTCCGATGTCGCCCCTACGGAAAAACCACTGGGGCGGCCGCAATCGGCGCTTGGGACGGTCGAGCTATTCTAGGTTCAAACGGAGCACATCATGCAAGCCAGCCAATC
>JAIYEK010000268.1 GCA_027487015.1 Erythrobacteraceae bacterium
CAGGCGCATGGCGGCGGCGGGGTGTCGGAGGATTACGGCCTCGCCTCGGCCTATGCCCACCAGCGCACCCTGCGCCTCGCCGACGGGCCGGACGAAGTCCACGCCCGCTCGATCGCGCACATGGAGTTCGCCAAGCACGCCCCCGTTCCGGGGCCGACGGCGAACGCCCTGCGCGGCAACCACGGGCGCGCGGCCAATGACGGCCAGAGCTTCAGCTCGGGCGACATGGGTGTGGCGCGGTAAGCACCGCGCACAAGTTGATGAAACACTCCTTGAGGGCGGCTTTGAACGAAAGTCGCCCTCAATTCCTACAGGTGCCGATCTTGTAGGAACCGCCGAAAGGCAATCCAACACAACCGAAGAGGAACCGCATGGCCAAGGCAGCCATTCTTGAAGCACCCGGCCAGGGCCTTCGCATCGCCGAAGTCACCTATGCCGAGCCCGGTCCGCATGAAGTCCTGATCGACACCAAGGCCTGTGGGCTGTGCCATTCGGACCTGCACTTCATCGACGGGCACTACCCCCACGCGCTCCCCTGCATTCCGGGGCACGAGGCGGCGGGCGTGGTGCGCGCGGTGGGTTCCGAGGTGCGCACGGTCAAGCCGGGCGATCACGTCGTCTCCTGCCTCAGCGCCTTCTGCGGGCACTGCGAGTTCTGCGTCACCGGCCGCATGGCGCTGTGCCTTGGCGGCGACACCCGACGCCAGAAGGGTGACGCATCGCGCATAGCGTTCACCGATGGGTCGCCGGTCAACCAGATGCTCAACCTCTCGGCCCTGTCCGAGCAGATGCTCATCCACGAGCACGCCTGCGTCGCGATCGACAAGAACATGCCCTTCGACCGCGCCGCCCTCCTCGGCTGCGCGGTGACGACCGGGGCCGGCACGATCTTCAACGCCTGCAAGGTGACGCCCGGCGAGACCGTGCTGGTGGTCGGTTGCGGGGGCGTGGGCCTCGCCGCTATCAACGCGGCCAAGATCGCCGGCGCAGGCAAGATCATCGCCGCCGATCCGCTCCCTGAAAAGCGCGATCTGGCGCAGGTGCTGGGCGCGACCCACACCGTCGACGCACTCGCCGAGGATGCCGCCAAGCAGATCATCGCGATCAGCGGCGGCGGGGTCGATTGGGGGATCGAAGCGGTGGGCCGTCAGGCCTCGGCTGATCTCGCGGTCGCCAGCCTCAAGCGCGGCGGCACGGCGGTGATCCTCGGCATGATGCCCTTGGACTGCAAGGTCGGGCTGTCGGCCTTCGACCTCCTCGGCGGCAAGAAGCTGATGGGCGCGCTTATGGGGATGAACCACTTCCCCGTCGATCTGCCGCGTCTGGTCGATTTCTACCTGCGCGGGCTTCTGGATCTCGACACGATCATCGCCGAGCGCATCACGCTGGAGCAGGTGAACGAGGGCTTCAACACGATGCGCGCTGGCCATTCCGCGCGCACGGTCGTGGTGTTCGACTGATGACCGACGCGCCCCAGATCGATTTCGACAAGGAAATGGTCGGCACGGTCGCAGTGACCGAGAAGGACGCGCTTGACCTCGCTGCGCTCACCGCCTGGTTCGAGGCCAATGTCGAAGGCTTCGCAGGCCCGATCAGCTACACCAAGTTCAAGGGCGGCCAGTCGAACCCGACCTACCGGATCGACACCCCCGGCGCGAGCTACGTGCTGCGCCGCCAGCCCTTCGGCAAGCTGCTCCCCTCGGCCCACGCGGTCGACCGCGAATACACCGCGATGACCGGGCTCTTCCCCACCGGCTTCCCCGTCCCGCGCACCTATGGGCTCTGCGAGGACCCCGAGGTGATCGGCTCCAAGTTCTTCGTGATGAGCATGGCCGACGGCCGCTCGCTGTGGAACGGCGCGCTCCCCGGCATGGAGCCGGACGAGCGCCGCGAGCTTTATCATGCGCTGATCGACACGATGGCCGATCTTCACCTCAACCAGCCCGACCGGATCGGGATGGGCGACTATGGCAAGCCCACCGATTACTGCGCGCGCCAGATCGGGCGTTGGTCGAAGCAGTACAAACTCTCCGAAACCGAGCTGATGCCCGAGATGGAGCGGCTGATCGAATGGCTGCCGCAGACCATCCCGCCGCAGCATGGCTCGTCCGTGGTGCACGGCGACTACCGGCTCGACAACGTGATCTTCCACAAGACCGAGCCCCGCATCATCGCGGTGCTCGATTGGGAGCTGTCGACGCTGGGCGATCCGATCGCGGACTTCAGCTACCTGATGCTCAACTGGTTCCAGCCCGCTGATGGCCGCGCGGGGCTGCTCGGGCTGGATCTTGACGCGCTGGGCATCCCCACGGTCGAGCAGGCGGTGGAGCGCTATGTCGCGCGCACCGGCTTCCCCGTGCCGCCGATGGACTGGTATTTCGCCTACAACCTGTTCCGGCTCGCAGGGATCATGCAGGGCATCAAGAAGCGGGTGATCGACGGCACGGCATCCAGCGCCCACGCGCAGGCGATGAGCGAGCGCGTGCGTCCGCTGGCCGAGCGCGCTTATCAGTTCGCGCTGGCCGCCGGCATGCCTGCGTAACGCTTGCCGAGCTTCGCGCTCGCGGCTAGGCGCGCGGACGTAATCTCACGCCCGGAGACCTCGCATGACCGACGCCCTCATCACCGCCATCGAAGCCGCATGGGAAGACCGCGCGTCCGTCACCCCCGGCCATCCGGTGAGCGAAGCGGTGGAGGCGGCGCTGGCGCTGCTCGACAGCGGCAAGGCCCGCGTCGCCGAGCCGGACGGGAACGGCGGCTGGCAGGTCAACCAGTGGCTCAAGAAAGCGGTGCTGCTCAGCTTCCGCCTCAACGACAACGCGGTGGTTGACGGCGGCGCGGCGAGTGCGCCGGCCTATGACAAAGTGCCACTGAAGTTCGCGGGATGGGGCGAGAACCGCTTCCGCGACGCGGGCTTCCGCGTGGTGCCGGGCGCGGTGGTCCGCCGCGGCGCGCATATTGCCAAGGGCGCGGTGCTCATGCCGAGCTTCGTCAATATCGGCGCCTATGTCGGCGAGAACACCATGATCGACACCTGGGCCACCGTCGGCTCCTGCGCGCAGATCGGCGCCAATGTGCACATCTCGGGCGGCGCGGGGATCGGCGGCGTGCTCGAGCCGCTTCAGGCCGAACCCGTCATCATCGGTGACGGTGCCTTCATCGGCGCGCGCGCGGAAGTCGCCGAGGGTGTGCGCGTGGGCGAAGGCGCGGTGCTCTCGATGGGCGTCTATCTCGGCGCCTCGACCAAGATCGTCGACCGCGCGACGGGCGAGGTCCACATGGGACAAGTTCCGCCCTATGCGGTGGTCGTCCCCGGCTCGATGCCCGGCAAGCCGCTTCCCGATGGCACGATGGGGCCGAGCCTCTACTGCGCGGTGATCGTCAAAACGGTCGACGCGCAGACCCGCTCCAAGACCGGCATCAACGAACTGCTGCGCGACTGAACGGCGGGCAGGCTCGCCCTGCCCCGTTTTGCCTTCGCTCCATCATGGGGTAGCGAACCTTCGCCGCCGCGCCGGCATAGTCCCTGCCCAAACAGCAGGAGACTCCCATGCCGACACCCGACCCCCGCACCACCATCGACGAGACCGACGCCAAGGGCGGCAGCAACGAGGGCGTGGTGCGCTGGGTGCTGGCGATCAGCCTCGCGCTCGCGATCGGGGCGCTGACGCTCGTCTGGGTGACCGGCGCGCTGTCTCAGAATGCCGACGAGAGCGAGATGAATGTCGCGCGCAAGCCGGGCGCCGGGGGCGACGCGGCCACCTCCGAGGACAGCTCGATCGACGGGATCACCGCCGACGACGGCGGCAGCGACGCCCCCGAAGCCCCGGCGACGCCGTGATCGACAAATTCCGCATGGGCCAGTCAGTCACCTGGCACTGGGGTTCCGGCACAGCGACCGGCGTCATCAAGGAGCGTTACGAGCGCCAGGTGACCCGCAAGATCAAGGGCGCCGAGATCACCCGCAACGGGAACCACGACAACCCCGCCTATCTGGTCGAGCAGCCGGACGGGAACGAAGTGCTGAAACTCGCCAGCGAGCTCGCCGCGGCCGGTTGAAGCGGCCTGCCCACCCCCTCCCACCGCAGCGCGGGAACGATTTGCCGCGCGCGCGGTTGGTTGACGTTACGGAAGGCCCTTCCGTTACGTCAACAACAAAAAGGGGAGAGCGACGATGGCCGATCCGAAGGACACCATCCGCATCAACGACGAAGCCGCGCGCGGCGCTGTCAGCAACACCGGGCTGCGCTACGTGCTCGGCTTCAGCCTTGCCTTCGCGGTCATCGCGATGAGCCTCGTGTGGATCATCCCCGCGCTCGCGATGGCGCACTAGGGCGCCGCGTCACTGGGCTTTGGCGGGCGCTGTAATCAGCGTCTCGATCGGCGGCTGATCCGCGACGCTCGCCGCATAGGCTTCGGCCGCGCGCATCACCCGCAGGATGTTGCGGCTCGCGATCAGCTCCAACTCGGTCTGCGAAAGCCCGCGCCGCGCCAGTTCGGTGAACAGCGCGGGGTAGCCGCTGACATCCTCCATCCCCACCGGGCCGATCGGCATGCCGTCATAATCGCCGCCGATGCCGATATGCTCCA
>JAIYEK010000035.1 GCA_027487015.1 Erythrobacteraceae bacterium
ACCGGTGATATCGGTATCTTCCGGATCGTCTCGGAAAGCGCGGTCTCCTCGGGCGTGCGCCGCATCGAGGCGATGACCGGCGAGGGCGCGCGCCAGTGGCTGGTCGCGCGCGAGGAAGCTCTGAAGTCGGCCGCCAGCGTGATCCGCGCGACGCCTGAGGAAGTGCCGGCGCGCCTCGCCGCGCTGCTAGATGAGCGCAAGCGGCTCGAGAAAGAGCTGGCCGAAGCGAAGAAGGCGCTGGCGCTGGGCGGCGGCGGGACGGGCGGTGCGGCACCGGCGGCGGACGAGACCGTCGCGGGTGTCGCCTTCTCCGGGCAGGTGCTCGACGGGCTCGACCCCAAGGAACTGCGCCCGCTGCTCGATGCAGCCAAGCAGCGCATGGGCTCGGGCGTGGCGGCGGTGATTGCGGTCAATGACGGCAAGGCGAGCATCGCGGCGGCGGTGACCGACGACCTGACGGCGCGGTTCAGCGCGGTCGACCTGGTGCGCGCGGGCGTCGAGGCGCTGGGCGGCAAGGGCGGCGGTGGGCGGCCCGACATGGCGCAGGGCGGCGGGCCGGACGGCAGCAAGGCGGCGGACGCTCTGGCGGCGGTGAAGGCGGTGTTGACGGGGTGACCCGGCAGGCACGCCTCCACCTCGCGCTTTCCCTGGCGTCGCTGATGGCTGGAGGCATGGAAGCAGATGCCAAGACCCGCCAGCCGCCCTTTCCGCAGGGGCTCTACGGCAATGTCGAGCTTAGCTCGGAAAGCGGTGATCTCGGCGGCTTCGAGGTGCGCTTCTACACCGATCCTGCCACCGGAAAGCCGATGGCCGAGTTCACCTTGTGCGAAGGCTGGTGCGACACGGTCAACACCGCCGAAGTCACCCACACCGAGGACGGCTTCGCCTTCTCGCATGTCGAAACGCTCGAGGGTTACGATGACAACGGGACCTTGGTGGAGAGTGACCACCTGGTGGCCTACCAGCTGACCCGCGCGGGGAAGGGCTGGAAGGTCGGCATCACCTATGACGGTGACGATGTGACTGCAGGCGAACCGTGGCGGATCATGCCGCTGAAGCAGCCTTTCGGCCTTGAGGTGGCGCGGGGGAACGAAAGCGAGAGTGAAGAGCGGTGATGGCTGTGCTCAAGGCGCGGGTGGCGGCGGCTCCTTCGGCGTAGCCCCAAGCCAATCGTCGGCTTCGGCCACGCCAGCTTGAATGCCAAGGTGCTGATAGAGGCTACGCGCTTCGGCCCAGCAGGCGGTGGCATCGACTCCCTGGCCGAGCGCTGCAAGCGCCAGCCCCGTGACCCGCAAGGCGTTGGCCAGACCGAGCGGATCGTCTGCGCATTCCCGGTAGATCGCGACGGCTTCCTTGCCCGCTGACAGGGCTGCTTCGTTGTCGTTAAGCTCCAGCGCGATGGCGCTGATATGCCGAAGACAATAGGCCAGTCGAACCAGATTGCCGGACTCCCGGGCGTGAGCCTCTGCCTCCCGATAGAGCGCTAGTGCCTCGGCCGCATTGCCGCGCTGCTGGCTGGTTTTCGCCTGACTGATCAGATGCGCAATCGGGTCGTCCATCGTTACCTCTCTCCGATCCGCCGATCCCGCTTTCAGGCGCTATCCCGCCGCAGGCTCGCGCTCTTCAGCTTGGGCTTTTCGCTGAGACCCCCGTCGCGTTCGAGCTGCTCGCGATATTCGTCGCGCTTGGCGTGGATCGAGGCGATGACCGGACCCATGGCGACGCCGATGTCGACCAGCACGGCTTCCGACAGCTGGAGCGAGGCTTCCAGCGTCTCGGGCACCGCATGGCTGGCGCCTGCGCGGTACATCGCAGCGGCGTGATCGGGATCGCGCGCGCGGGCGACGATCAGGAGGTCGGGGTAGGTCTGGCGCAGCTTGGTGACGAGGCGCTGGGCGAGCACCGGCTCGTCCATCGTCAAGACAACGGCAGGCGCGGTCTCCACCCCCAACCGCGCCAGAGTGTCGCTGCGCCCCGCATCGCCGAAGGTCGCACGGTAACCGTCGATCTTGGCGCTGGCGATCAGATCGGGGTTGGAATCGATCATCACATAGGGCTTGCCGTGGGTGCGCATCATGTCGGCGACCAGCCGTCCGACGCGGCCTCCGCCGACGATGATTGTGCGCGCGCTGTCGGTATCGTCCTCCTCGGGCACGTGCACCGTCCCGTCGACCCGCCGCGCGACCACCGCGCCAAGCTTGGCCAGCAGCGGGGTGATGGTGAGGCCGATCGCGGTGACGGTCTGCCAGAAGCGCGCGGTTTCGGCATCGAGCACCAGCGCGCTGGTGGCCGCGGCGAGCACGATCAGGGTGGTCTCGGACGGGGAGGCCATGAGGAGGCCGGTCTCGGCCGCGGTGCTGCGCCGCGCGCCCATCAGCCGCAGGAGGATGCCGGTTACGATCGCCTTGAAAACAACCACTCCGGTTACCGCGAGCGCGATCACCCCGATCTGGCCGGCGATCTCGGCAAGGTTGATGCTCATGCCGACGGTGATCAGGAAGACCCCGAGCGCGAGGCCCTTGAACGGCTCCATGATCAGCTCGACCTCAGTGTGATATTCGGTCTCCGCGATCAGCAGCCCTGCGATCAGCGCGCCGACGATGGGCGAGAGGCCGACCAGCGCGGTGGCAAGGCTCGCACCGATCACCACCAGCAGCGAGGCGGAGAGGAACAGCTCGGGGCTCTTGGTGCGCGCGGCCTGCGCGAACAGGCGGGGGAGGACGTAGCGCCCCGCCACCAGCAACACGGTTATGACGAGGCCGCCTTGCCACAGGGTCGCCGCCATCCCCGCCCAGCCGTCATCGGCCGCATTGGGAGCCAGCGCGCCGAGGATGAAGATGATCGGGACGATCATGATGTCCTCGAACAACAGCATCGAAAGCGCCGCGCGCCCGACCGGAGATTTCGTCCCCGAGATCGGAAGGACGATTGCGGTCGAGGAGAAGGCGAGCGCAAAGCCCAGCGCGAGGGCCGCAGTGACGCTCATGCTGCCCACCAGGCCAAGGAACAGCGCGAGCGCGCCGCCGCTGATCAGCACCTCGAGTGCGCCAAGCCCGAAGACCAGCTTGCGCATCTCCCACAGGCGATTGAACGACAATTCGAGCCCGATGGCGAACAGCAGCAGGATAATGCCGAAATCGGCGAAGGGCACCAATCTGACCACATTGGTGATCGTGATGTAGTAGAGCCATGGATGTTCATCGACCAACGAGCCGAGGCCGGAGGGGCCCACAGCCACCCCGATCAGGATGAAGCCGATGATCGGGGTGATCCTGAACCGGGCGAAAAGCGGAATGACGATTCCTGCTGACCCAAGGATCACCAGCGCGTCCGACAGGACGGGGGAGAGTGTCAGTTCGCCAGCCACGCCCAAGGCTTAACGGGGCGGGGCGGGGCTGTCACCCTCCGCGTGCCGAGGGCGGACCGAGGGGGCGCGAAACCTCGGTTTAACGCTCCTCGCCGAGCGGATCCTTGATGTTGCCGACCCGCTTGTCCCACTCGATGCGGTAGAGATCGAAGCGGCGGTCGGCGAGGTTCTGCACCGTTCCTTCGGCGCGCGCCCAGGAGAGGTCGGCAAGGTTGACGTCGCTGATCGTCAGCGTCTCGACATTTTCGGACGCCTCGGCGGCGATCCCGTCGCGCGCGAAGGGGAAGTCGCAAGGGGTGAGGATGCAGGACTGGGCGTATTGGATGTCCATGTTGGCGACATTGGGCAGGTTGCCGACATTGCCGCTCATCACCACGAAGCACTGGTTCTCGATCGCGCGGGCCTGCGAGCAATAGCGCACCCGCATGTAGCCCTGGCGGCTGTCGGTGCAGAACGGCACGAAGATGATCCGCGCGCCTTCGTCCACCAGACGGCGGGCGAGTTCGGGGAATTCGCTGTCATAGCAGATCAGCACCCCGATGGGCCCGCAGTCGGTGGGGATGGCGTCGATGGTGTCGCCGCCCTTGATGTTCCACCAATAAGCCTCATTGGGGGTGGGGTGGATCTTCTCCTGCGCGTGGATCGATCCGTCACGCAGGCAGACATAGGCGACATTGTGGATGTCGCCATCGGCCATCCGGGTCGGGTGCGATCCG
Organism: Erythrobacteraceae bacterium; assembly: GCA_027487015.1. GTDB lineage: Bacteria > Pseudomonadota > Alphaproteobacteria > Sphingomonadales > Sphingomonadaceae > Erythrobacter. The sequence continues at coordinate 4,084 of JAIYEK010000035.1, forward strand.
CCGATGATGTTGATGTTGAAGGCGAGCGCCATTTCCGACAAGCGCTGGCGGATGCGCGGGGTGTAGTCGCTGAGCGTCTCGATGGCTTCGAGCGGGGTGAGTTCCTTGGGCTCGGCCGAGAGCAGCATCACCGTGAACATCTCGGGAAAGACGATGAAGTCCGCGTCGTAATCGGCGGCAACATCGACGAAATATTCGATCTGCTTCATGAATTCATCGAAGCCCGAAACCGCGCGCGATTGCAGCTGGCAGGTGGCGATCCGCACGCTTTCGACATCGCGCGGCAAGCGGTGCTTGGGCGGCGCGTCGCTATCGACATAGGGGTTGCGCCAGACCATCCGCACGGCGTTGCCGCGGCTGGCCTTGTCCTCGGGCAAGTAGCGCGGAAGGATGCCCTGCGGCTCGAACCCGTTGGCGAGCTGGAAGCGCAGCACCGGATCGTGGATCTTGCTGTCGGACACCAGCTCGAGATATTGCTGGGGCGTCTCGGCACGGTTGGTCTTGCGGCGTTTGGCCCGCGCATAACCGGGCATCCGCCCCCCGAACACAATGCCGGTGAGATCGAGCCGCTCGGCCAGTGCGCGGCGTTCCTCATAGAGCCGCCGCCCCAGCCGGGTGCCGCGCACGGCGGGATCGACGCAGAGCTCGTAGCCGTAAAGCCAGTCGCCGGTGGGATCGTGGCGGCTGCCGAAGCCGTTGCCGGTCACCTCGTCCCAGGTGTGATCCGACAGCGCCACGTGCTCATCGAGCCGCATCGAGGCGCAATAGCCGACCACCGCGCCATCGAACAGCGCGACAAAGCAGCCATCGGGATAGTTGTTGATCTGCCCGCGAATCTCGCCTTGGGTGTAGGCGGGCAGATCGTCATAGGCGCGACGCACCAACTCGCCGATCGCCCGCACGTCTTTCAGTTTGGCCTGGCGGATTTCCAGACGTGCGGTGGATCGGCTTGCCATTGATTCAGGTTCCTGCCGCCTTGAAGCGGGCATAGCAGGCCAAAGCTGACCCAATGTTTCTTACGCTCGCCGGCTCTACGCCACGACCAAGCAGGCGTGCTTTCAGGTTTTCGATCGCAACCTCGTCGAGATCGACTTGGTCAATATCTAGGCCAAGTTCTCGCTCGGCTCGGTCAAGATAGCTTACATAGCTCCTGACCGAGCCTGCTCCGAGGAAATTGGCTGCGAATGCGACAAATGCATCGCTGCGCATCGAAGGTTATGCCCAGCTGGCCATTTCCTTCTCGAGGTTCTGGACGATCGTCTCGAAGAACTGCTCGGTGGTTTGCCATGCCTGGCCCGGGCCGATCAGCAGCGCGAGGTCCTTGGTCATGTAGCCTTTCTCGACCGTCTGGACGCAGACCCGCTCAAGCGTTTCGGCGAACTTCACCACATCGGGCGTGCCGTCGAACTTGCCGCGGTACATAAGCCCACGTGTCCAGGCGAAGATCGAGGCGATCGGGTTGGTCGAGGTTGCCTTGCCCTGCTGGTGCTGCCGGTAGTGGCGGGTGACGGTGCCGTGGGCGGCTTCGGCCTCGACGGTCTTGCCATCGGGGCTGAGCAGCACCGAGGTCATCAGACCGAGCGAGCCGAAGCCCTGTGCCACGGTGTCGGACTGCACATCGCCGTCATAGTTCTTGCACGCCCAGACGAACTTGCCCGACCACTTGAGCGCCGAGGCGACCATGTCGTCGATCAGGCGGTGCTCGTAGACCATGCCCTTTTCCTTGAACTTCTCGGCAAAGCCCTCGTTGTCGAAGACTTCCTGGAACAGGTCCTTGAAGCGCCCGTCATAGGCCTTGAGAATGGTGTTCTTGGTGCTGAGGTAGACCGGCCAGCCGAGGTTCAAACCATAGTTGAAGCTGGCGCGGGCGAAGTCGCGGATCGAATCGTCGAGGTTGTACATCGCCATCGCGACGCCGGCGCTGGGGAAGTCGAACACGTCGAGATCGATCTTGGTGCCGTCCTCGCCGTCGAACACCAGCCGCAGCTTGCCCGGGCCGGGGATCAGGGTGTCAGTCGCCTTGTACTGGTCACCAAAAGCGTGACGGCCGACCACGATCGGATCGGTCCAGCCGGGCACGAGGCGCGGCACGTTGTCGATCACGATCGGCTCGCGAAAGACCACGCCGCCGAGGATGTTGCGGATCGTGCCGTTGGGCGACTTCCACATCTTCTTGAGGCCGAATTCCTCGACGCGCTGTTCGTCGGGGGTGATGGTGGCGCACTTCACGCCGACGCCGTACTGCTTGATCGCATTGGCGCTATCGACCGTCACCTGGTCATCGGTCGCATCGCGGTTCTCGATCGAGAGGTCATAGTACTTCAGATCGACGTCGAGGTAGGGCAGGATCAGCCTTTCGCGGATCCACTGCCAGATGATGCGCGTCATCTCGTCGCCATCGAGCTCGACGACGGGGTTGGCGACTTTGATTTTCTGCATGGCTGTTGCCCTATCCTTCTTGCCCCGTCTGCGCAGGGCTAAATGTGATCGACAGGAAGCTGTTCAAAGCCCGTCCAAGGCTCGAATATCCCGCGTGGGCTTTAGCAGAGGAGTCGGGGCTTGCAAGGCGGGGGCAGAGCAAATGGATGGCAATGACCATTGCGCCGGGTGCAAGACACAAAAAAGCCCGCCGGAGGGGCGGGCGCTTTCGTATTAACCGATGGTGGGCGTAGCAAGGATTGAACTTGCGACCCCTACGATGTCAACATAGTGCTCTACCACTGAGCTATACGCCCGCACCATCGGATCGGCCCCTGCGCGGGGCGGAGCGG
>JAIYEK010000159.1 GCA_027487015.1 Erythrobacteraceae bacterium
TCGAGCAGCTGCGGCTCGACCTCTTCCTCGGCGAGCCAATCGTCGAACGGCGGCTGGAAGCCGAAGATTTCCTCGGCGCGCTCCTTGAGGCTCTCGACATCCCACTGTTCGGGGTAGGAGCCCGGGGGGCACGCGGCGCCGACCAGCGCGTTGATCGTGTCGTGGCGCATGTCGACGACCACGTCGTCCACCGCTTCGGAGTCCATGATCTCGGCGCGCTGTTCGTAGACCACCTTGCGCTGGTCGTTCATCACGTCGTCGTATTGCACGACCTGCTTACGCATGTCGTAGTTGCGCGCCTCGACCTTCTTCTGCGCGGTTTCGATCGCCTTGGAGAGCCACTTCGAGCCGATCGCCTCGCCATCGGCAAGGTTGGATTTCATCATCTTGGAGAACAGCGTGTCGGGGCCGAAGATGCGCAGCAGGTCATCCTCGAGGCACAGGTAGAACCGCGAAAGGCCCGGGTCGCCCTGACGGCCCGAACGGCCGCGCAGCTGGTTGTCGATGCGGCGGCTTTCGTGGCGCTCGGTGCCGAGCACGAACAGACCGCCGGCAGCGCGCACCTGATCCTTTTCAAATGCGACTTCGGCGCGGATGCGGGCGATGGCTTCATCGCGCTCGGGGCCTTCGGGCATCTCGCCCAGTTCATCGAGGATGCGGTATTCGATATTGCCGCCCAGCTGAATGTCGGTCCCGCGGCCGGCCATGTTGGTGGCGATGGTGACTGCGCCCAGCCGCCCGGCCTGCGCCACGATCCGTGCTTCCTGTTCATGGAAGCGCGCGTTCAGAACCGAGTGCGTGACCCCTTCCTTGTCGAGATATTCGCTGAGCAGTTCGGACTTCTCGATCGAGACCGTGCCGACCAGCACCGGCTGGCCGATCTCCTGTTTCGACTTGATCGCCTTGGCGATGGCGCCGAACTTGTCGGCTGTGTTCTTGTAGAACTCGTCTTCCTCGTCGATCCGCGCGACGGGCAGATTGGTCGGGATCTCGACCACGCCGACCTTGTAGATGTCCCAGAATTCAGCCGCTTCGGTCGCCGCGGTGCCGGTCATGCCGGAGAGCTTGGGGTACATGCGGAAGTAGTTCTGGAATGTGATCGAGGCGAGCGTCTGGTTCTCCGGCTCGATCCGCACGCCTTCCTTGGCCTCGACCGCCTGGTGTAAGCCATTCGACCAGCGGCGGCCGTCCATCATGCGGCCGGTGAATTCATCGATGATGATGACCTTGCCGTCCTTGACGATGTAATCGGTATCGCGCTTGCGGGCGAAGTTGGCGACCAGCGCCTGATCCAAGTGGTGGACGACCTGGGTGTTCAGCGCGTCATAGAGGTTCTCGCTCGCCAGCAAGCCCTTCGCCAGCAGCAGCTGCTCGACCTCTTCCAGCCCCTCTTCGGTAAGCTGGACGCGCTTCACCTTCTCGTCGATGTCGAGCCAGTCGACCGGGATCTCGCGCGCGACCTGATCGAGCTGGACGTAAAGCTCCGACTTGTCCTCGGTCGGCCCGGAGATGATCAGCGGGGTGCGCGCCTCGTCGATCAGGATCGAGTCCACCTCGTCGACGATCGCGAAGTTGAAGGGGCGCTGCGCCATCTCGCCGCGCGAGTGCTTCATATTGTCGCGCAGGTAATCGAAGCCGAATTCGTTGTTGGTGCCGTAGGTGATGTCGGCATTGTAGGCGTCGCGCTTCATCTCCTCGGGCATGCCGGGGACGATCACGCCCACCGAAAGCCCGAGCCAGTTGTAGAGCTTGCCCATCTCCGCCGCGTCGCGCCGGGCGAGGTAGTCGTTGACCGTGACTACGTGGACGCCCTTGCCCTCGAGCGCGTTCAGGTACACCGCAAGCGTCGCCATCAGGGTCTTGCCCTCACCAGTGCGCATTTCGGCGATCTCGCCGCGGTGGAGCACCAGACCGCCGATCAGCTGCACATCGAAGTGGCGCATCCCGAACACGCGCACCGATGCCTCGCGCACCGTGGCGAAGGCTTCAGGGAGGATGTCGTCGAGCTTGGCGCCGCCGTCGATCAACCCGCGAAGCTTGCCCGTCTGGCCCTGCAGCTCTTCGTCCGAGAGCACCTGGATCTGCGGCTCCAGGTCGTTGATCTGCGCCACGACCTTGCGCGCAGCCTTGATGTAACGCTCGTTGGCCGAGCCGAAGACGGATTTGATGACGGAATTGAACATGGGTGTAAGCCTTTGATTCGGGAGCAATCGCCGCGAATGATGCGGGCGGATTGCTTGTCTGAGCGGGGATTGCGCGCGGCCCTTGGGGCGCGGCGCACAGGAATTCGGGTGTGTGCGAGCAAAGCGCCTATTCGAAGGCGCGCTCGATCCCCATCAAGACCGGCAGACGCAGCGATTGCGGCACCGGCGGCGGCGGGCACGGAGCCTCGGCCGCGCGGGTGGCGCTGATCGTGGAGGGAGCGGGCTGCGCGGCTACACTTTCGCTAACCGCCCGCTCATCTCCGCTCGATGCGGCGATGCTCGAAGAGCATGCCAGCGCTTCCGCCAAAGACGCCTGCGCCGTGCCGCCAAGGGCGACAAGACCGGTCAGCAGGGCCAGAAGAGCAAGAAAACGCCGGGTCATGAAGCGATCAGATAGTGGTTATGCGCCTGTTCGTCCACAGTCATAGCGCGATAAGCTGTGCGAGACCTTAATCGTCCCCCTGTGCGCCGCTTGAAGCAGCAGGCATACTCTCGACCGTCATCGTCAGCACCACATCGCGCGCCACCGGGCGTCCATCGGCATCGCGCGCGGGGACACCATTGCGGCCGGGGCATGGATTGCGCTCGAAACTGCGAACCATATTCACCGGAATCTCGCCTGAGCGCTCGAGAATTCGGCAATTACGGGTATTTCCGCGCTCGTCGAGTGTGAAGGCGACCTTGACCGTGAAGCTCCCCGCGCCGAGTTCGGGCTCGCGCCGCTCCCACTGCACCGCCCCTTTGAAGGGCGAGGAGACAGGCTTGCCCTCGCCATCCGTGGCCGGCTCGAAGCGGGCGCGTTCGCGCAGCAGGCGGCAGGTTTCGGCCTCGAGCGCAGGCGTAGCCTCGCTTTGCGTGATCCGACACCCGGTCACACGGCCTTCCGGGCTCACCACAAGCTCATACCGCACCAGACCTTCCTCGCCGTTGCGCCATGCCTCGGGCGGGTAATCGGCGTCGGTCACCCAGTCGATCTGGGGACTGAGCGGGCGCGGGTTGCGGGCCGCAAGATCCTGCTCGGGGATCAGGATCGTCATTGGTTGATTGGGCACGTCCGCAGGGGGGCGCTCCTCCTTTTGCTGACCAATGGCCGGAAGCGCGAGGGTGACAGCCAGAGAGGCAGCAAACAAGAGGCGATATTTCATTTGCTTGGCTTCTAGCCCAGCCCCCTCCCCGCGCAAAGCGGGAAAGCGCGTGATTGCAGCGTCCCCGATTGGACATTACGGGCGTGGCCCATGCAGATCGATCCCTCGCCCCTCGCCCGCCCCTTCCCCGAACTGCCGCCGATCGCGGGCGTAACGCTGCGCGTGGCGCGGGCGCGCTACAAGACGTGGGACCGCTGCGACCTGACATTTGCCGAGCTCGCCGAGGGCACAGCGGCCGCGGGCGTCTTCACCAAAAGCGCCTGCGCGTCTTCCGAGGTCGAACTCGGGCGCGAGGAAGTGAAGTTGGGGCGCGCGCGGGCGCTGATTGTCAATGCGGGCAACTCGAACGCCTTCACCGGTTGGCGCGGGCGAGCGGCGGTCGAGGCGATCCGGGCGCAGGTTTCGGGCGCGCTTGGGTGTACACTCGACGAGGTGTTCGTGTCCTCCACCGGCGTGATCGGCGTGCCGCTGCCCATCGACAAGGCTGAGGCCGGGATCGCCGCCGCGATCGAGGCAGCGCCATGCGGCTGGGAGGATGCTGCCAAGGCAATCGGCACCACCGACACGTTCACAAAAGGCGCGGGCGCAAGCGCGATGATCGGCAGCACGCGGGTGGAACTCGCCGGGATTATCAAGGGCTCCGGGATGATCGCCCCCGACATGGCAACGATGCTCGGCTACATCTTCACCGATGCCGACGTGGCGCCCACCTTCCTGCAGGAAGCGTTGGAGCGCGCGAATGCGGCCACATTCTCGTGCATTACGGTCGACGGCGACACCTCGACCAGCGACACGGTGATGGCCTTCGCCACCGCCAAGGCCGGCAATGCGCGGATCGAGGGCTGGGACAGCCCGGGCGCGGACGCCTTTGCCGCCGCGCTCGCCGATGTCTGCCGCCAGCTCGCCCAACTTGTGGTGCGCGATGGTGAAGGCGCGCGCAAATTCATCACCATCCGCGTGAGCGGCGCGGCGAGTGACGACAGCGCGCGGCGCGTCGGCCTCAGCATCGCCAACTCGCCCTTGGTCAAGACCGCAATCGCGGGCGAGGACGCCAATTGGGGCCGCGTGGTCATGGCGGTCGGCAAGGCGGGCGAACCGGCGGACCGTGACAAGCTCTCGATCGCATTCGGGGGCGTGTGGGCGGCGAGGAACGGCGTCCCGGTCGAGGACTATGACGAGGCTCCGGTGGCTGCGCACTTGAAGGGCGAGGAGATCGACATCGCGGTCGATCTCGGCCTCGCGGATGGCCGCGCCACCGTGTGGACTTGCGATCTCACCCACGGCTACATCGCGATCAACGCGGATTACCGTTCGTGAGCCTCTCCGCCCTCGATGCCGAAATCCGCGAACTGATGCGCTTTGCCGCCGAGCGCTCGATGCTGCCGCGCTTCCGCAATCTGGCCGCGGGCGAAATCGAGATGAAGGGCGCGGACGATCCCGTCACCATCGTCGACCGCGAGGTCGAGGACTTCCTCACCGAAGCGCTGACGAAACTCGCGCCCGGCGTGGCAGTGGTGGGCGAGGAAGCGGTGCACGCCGACAAGGCGGTGCTCGAACACCTTTCCGGTCAGTGCTGGATCATCGATCCGCTCGACGGCACCGCGAACTTCGCGGAAGGCAAGGAGCCGTTCGGGATCATCGTCGCGCTGGCCGATGCGGGTGAGGCGGTGGCGGGGTGGATTTACGA
>JAIYEK010000158.1 GCA_027487015.1 Erythrobacteraceae bacterium
AATTCCACTCGCCATTGGGCAAAGGAGACGCGATTTTCCCCATGAGCGCGACGCTTTCTCCTTCTGGCCCGGTGGCCACACCCTCCCGCGCCGGCCGGCGCTGGCTGGCGGGCGCCGTGTTGGCGCTCGGCCTGCTCGGCGGCGGCTTTGCCTTGCTTGCCCAGGTCGCGGGCGAGCGCGGGATCGCGCCGACCGCGGCGAGCGCCGACATCGAGGTCACCGGCATCACCGTCGACGTGCAGGGCAAGAGTTCCGAGGACGCGCGCACCAACGGCTGGCGCGAGGCGCAAAGGAAGGCGTGGGAGAAGCTGAAGGGCCCCAAGCTCTCCGACAGCCAGCTCGAAGGCCTTGTCTCGGCCATCCTGATCGAGCGCGAGCGATTGGGGCCCCGGCGCTACATCGCCACCTTGGGCGTGGTGTTCGACCGCAGCCGCGCGAGCGGCTATCTCGGCGGGGCGGCGCAGGCGGCGCGCTCGGCACCGCTGCTGCTGATCCCGGTGCAGGAGAGCGGCGGCGCCTACATCACCTTTGAGCAGCGCAACCCCTGGCAGCGCGCCTGGGCCGAGTTCAACCCGGGCGCGAGCCGGATCGATTACGTGCGCCTCAGCGGGGGCGGGGGCGATTCGCTGCTGGTCAATTTCGGCCAGACCGGGCGCCATAGCCGCGGCTGGTGGCGCTCGACCCTCGATCAATACGGCGCGACCGACGTGCTGATGGCCTTCGCCCGGCTCGACCACCAGTTCCCGGGCGGGCCGGTGAGCGGCACCTTCACCGCGCGCTTCGGGCCCGACAGCCGCCCGCTCGAACGCTTCACCCTGAAAGCCGACAATCCCGATGCCGTGCCCGCGATGCTCGCGCAGGCGGTCGAGCGGATGGACCAGATCTTCACCGCCGCGCTCAACGGCGGCAAGCTGCGCCCCGATCCGAGCCTGCGGCTGGGGGCGGGCGGCGCGATCGATCCGGCGATCCAGCGGCTGATCGAGATCGGCCGCGCGGCGCAGGCGCGGAAGTCGGCGGCTGCGGCGGCCGCAGCGGCGGGCAGCGCGGACCCGCGCATCGAAGCGCTGCCTGTCACCGGGATCGAGCCCGGCGAAGTCGCCGTGCGCAACATCACTGTCCAGTTCGCGAGCCCCGATGCGGGCGCCTATGACGCCGCGCTCGGCGCAGTGCGGAGCACCGGCGGGGTGCGCGGGATCGGGGTCACCAGCACCGCGATCGGCGGCACCTCGGTGATGAGCGTCACCTATGCCGGATCGCTCGACGAGCTTGCCGCCGCGCTCGAGGCGCGCGGGTTCAACGTGCGGCGCGGGGCGAACGCGCTCGCCATCAGCCGCTGAGGCTGAACGCCTGTGGGCGAACCGTCCCAGATTGCCCTTCCCCTGTCCGCCCGCGGAGCGGTGCAACGGATCGTGGTGGGTGACGCCAATGCGCAGGTGATCGAGGCGCTGCAAGCGCCCGAGCGCTGGCCGTTCCATGTCGCCGTGCTCACCGGCCCGCCGCGTTCGGGCAAGAGCCTGCTGGCGCGCTGGGCGGGAGGGCTGCACGGCGACAGCCTCGAAGTTGTCGACGATGCGCATGCGGTGGACGAGACCGCGCTCTTCCACCGTTGGAACGCCGTCCAGCAGGGTGGGACTCGCGAGGGCGGGGCGCTGCTGCTGGTCGCGGATGCCGGCACCGAGGGCTGGCGGATCGCGCTCCCCGACCTTGCCTCGCGCATCGGCGGCTCGCTCCACCTCGAAATCGGCGCGCCCGACGATGCCTTTGCCGCGGACCTGATCCTTGCCCTCGCCGAGGCGCGGGGGCTCTCGTTGCCCGAGGGTGCGGCTGATTATCTGGTCCCGCGCACCGAGCGTAGCTTCGCGGCAATCGAGGCGCTGGTGGCGACAATCGACCGCATCTCCCTTGAACGTCAGACACCTGCCACCATGTCTGTGTGGCGCGCCGCGCTCGAGGCCCTTCACGGGCCCGAACAGCAGCGCCTGCTCTGAAAGGTCGCGCGCCGCCGATTGCATCGGGCGCGCTTTGGTGGGAAAAGCGAGGGGCCATGTTCGAGCGTCTTGTCAGCTATCTGGACTCCATCCGCGCCCGCGACCCCGCGCCGCGCTCGCGCTGGGAGATCCTGCTCTATCCCGGTGTGCTGGCGCTGGGCTTCCACCGCATCGCCAATTGGCTGTTCGAGGCGCGGATGTATTTCCTCGCGCGCTTCGTGAACCATCTCTCGCGCCTGCTCACCGCGATCGACATCCACCCGGGCGCGCGGATCGGGAAGAACTTCTTCATCGACCACGGCTTCGTTGTGATCGGCGAGACGGCGGAGATCGGCGACAATGTCACGATCTACCAATGCGTCACGCTGGGCGGCACCAATCCCACCAACGGCAAGGGCGGCAAGCGCCACCCGACGTTGCAGGACAATGTCATCATCGGTTCGGGCGCGCAGATCATCGGTCCGATTGTCGTCGGTGAGCGTGCGCGCGTCGGCGCCAATGCGGTTGTCACCGATGATGTGCCCGCCGGTGCGACCATGATCGGCCTCAAGGCCCGCTCGACGCTGGTGCCGGCCGAGGAATGGCTGCGCGAATTCATCCCCTACGGCACGCCCTGCGACGATCCGCCCTGCGACGACAAGGGCCGCCCGCGCGGCGACTGCGTCGAAAAGCTCGAGGCCGAAGTTGCCGCGATGCGCGAGGAAATGGCGCTGATGAGGGCGATGCTGGCCGAGCGTGAGGCTCCTGCGGCGAGCCCCGCAACTGCGCGGCTGCGCAAGAGCGGCACCAAGGACTGAGGGCGAGGATGGCTGCACCACAATCGCCCGGGGGTGTGCCCAGTCAGGTGGTTCCCTTCCCCGGCCGCGGTGCCGATCAGGTCGGCTTCGAGCGGCCCGAGCTGATGCGCATCCTCGACCTCTATGGCCGCATGGTCGCCGCCGGCGAATGGCGCGACTACGCGATGGACTTCACCCGCCACGCCGCCACCTTCGCCGCCTTCCGCCGCGCCGCCGAACGCCCGCAAGCGCGGGTGGAAAAGCGCCCGGCACTGCGCGGCAAGCAGGGCATGTGGACGCTGTTCGGCGAACACGGCCAGGTGCTCAAGCGCGGCCATGACCTCGCCAATGTCCTCGCCCCGATGGAGCGGCGGCTGCTCAAGGCTGTCGAGGAGTAGGGCGCGCTCCCTTCTATTCGAAGACCTGTGCAGCCACGATCCCGTCGATCTGCCCGGCGGTGATGGTTTGCATGATCTGCATCAGCAGCCAGGCTGAGCCGATCATGCAGATGCTCGAGACAAGGCTGAGCAGGACCGCCACCTCCATGTTCGTGCCATCGCCCAGCATCGATATGCGGGCGCTGATGTTCCCGGCGATGAGCCCCACGATCCAGAAGCCCCACCAGCCACTCATGTTGACGTGCGCAGGCGTGCTGAAGTCGGCCCCGGTCTGAAGGCTCGTATCCCACAATTCGCGCATCGCCTGATAGGGTTTGAACAGGCAGGCGATCGGGATGAAATACCATCCGATGGCCCAACCAGGGGAAAACGTAAGGCCGGCAAACCCTGCCGCGTGAAGATTGGCGTGAGCGCGGTGGATCCACATCGCCACCAGAATCGCGCTGCCGAAATAGATGAACATGCCGAGGTACAGGATCAAGACGTAGAACAGGGTGAGCGGATCCTCTGTAAAGTAGGCCAGATCGATCACGCCGACCAGTTCGAGCACTTCGCCCATCGCCTGCAACGCAAAGATCGCCATCGTCGCATACATCGCGAGAACCGCGATCTTCTCGCGCTTGCGCAGAGTTTCCACGCCCGCGATTACATCCTCGTCATACATGATCGCCCCCTGCTTCTGGAGCCGAGCACAAAAGCAAACGCCCCCGTGCATTTCTGCACGAGGGCGTTGCTTTTGCAAGGCTTTGAAAGCGGTGCGAGCCTTATCCGCGCGCGCTGGCGGGGCCGGTGCCGGTCACCTTCTGCATCGCGCGCAGGATGTTGCCCGACTGCTCGGAGCCGGACTGCGGGGCGATGAGGTTGGTGAAGGAGTTGATCTCCTCCCAGCGCGCGGCGAAGCCTTCGAGGGTGCGCTCGCCTTCCGGCAGCCACACGGCGTCGTTCATCACGGTCCACGAGGAGTGATAGCCACCCGCACCCGCGCCAACGATGGCGTTGGTCGGTGCGTCTTCAGACACGAGGAACAGCGCGGCCGGGACCACGTTCTCCGGCGCGAACAGCTTGAAGGCTTCCTCGGGGAAGAGGTCTTCGGTCATGCGGGTGCCCGCGACCGGCGACAGAGTGTTGCAGCGCACGTTGTACTTCGCGCCTTCAAGCGCCAGCGTCTTGGTCAGACCGGCAAGGCCGAGCTTCGCCGCGCCATAGTTGGCCTGGCCGAAATTGCCGAACAGGCCGGTCGAGGAGGCGGTCATCAGGATGCGGCCGTAGCCCTGCTCGCGGAAGGTTTCCCAGCACGCCTTGGTGGCGAAGGCCGAGCCGGTGAGGTGGACCTTGACGACGAATTCGAAGTCGGCCGGCTCCATCTTGGCGAAGGTCTTGTCGCGCAGCACGCCGGCGTTGTTGATGAGGACGTGCACGCCGCCCCACTTTTCCTTGGCCTGGGCGACCATGGCTTCCATCTGGTCGAATTCGGTCACCGAGTGGCCGTTGGCGATCGCCTCGCCGCCTGCAGCGAGGATTTCCTCGACGACCTTCAGCGCGGCGTCCGAATGGCCGGTGCCATCCCGCGAGCCGCCGAGGTCATTGACGACGACCTTGGCGCCGCGGCGGGCGAGTTCGAGCGCGTAAGCCTTGCCGAGCCCGCCACCTGCACCGGTGACGATGGCGACCTTGTCCTTGAAGCTGATGGTCATGGGTGTTCTCCTGTCCTTGAACTGTGCGGTTTGTGGGCGGCGCGCTTTACGCCTGCGTAAACCAATATTCGGCGCGCTGCGTGGCACTTTCGTAGCTGCCTTGCAACAGCGGAAAAGTCAGGGCGCTTTGCCGTAGGGTCAGCGAGGTTCGCCGAGGCGTTCGAGGGCCGGAATCAGGTCGCCAAACGAATCGATCACCGCCGCCGCGCCCATCTCCTCCACCGGTGCATCGCAATATCCATAGGCTGCTGCCACGAAGGGCACGCCCGCGTCTTTCGCAGCACGCGCGTCATAGGTGGAATCGCCGAGGAAGACGAAAGAACCGCCCCCCAGCACCTCGCGCGCCTTGAGGACGGGGGCCGGGTGGGGCTTGGCGAGGAACTGGCCGTCGGGCCCCTTGCCCATGGAATCCCCGCCGATCACGGTTTCGAACTGGTCGATCAGATCGAGCTGCGTAAGCACATTGCGCGCGAAGGCTTCGAACTTGTTGGTGACCACCGCCATGCGAATGCCCTGCGCCGCCAGCTCGGCGAGAACCTCGCGCACCCCGGGATAGGGGACGGTGTGGACGGCATTATGCGCCTCGTAATAGCCGAGCATCGCCTTGTAGAGCCGCTTGAACTCGTCCTCGGGAAGCCCCCCTTGCGCATCAACCGCCCGGGCGAGCATGATCTTCGCGCCGCCGCCGATCAGGTCCTTGCTGGTCTCCACCGACACCTCGGCAAAGCCGCCCAGCACCAGCGCATGGTTCACCGCTGCGCCAAGATCGCGGAAGGTGTCCAGCAGCGTGCCGTCAAGGTCGAAGCCGATCGCGCCGAAAGGGATGTTCGTCATGGGGCGGCGAGGTGCCGCAAGCTTCTTCAAACCGCAAGCATTTGCTGGCAAGCGCGCCTTTCCCTA
>JAIYEK010000031.1 GCA_027487015.1 Erythrobacteraceae bacterium
GAGAAGCTCGGCTATCTGACGCCGATCACGGCGAAGCATCCCTTCACCGGAGCGGACCTCCCCCTGTTCATCGCCAACTTCGTGCTGATGGAATATGGCACCGGTGCGGTGATGGGCGTTCCGGGGCATGACCAGCGCGATTTTGAATTCGCGACCAAATACGAACTGCCGATAACCCGCGTGGTCGCCACCGATCCGGCGCGCGCCGACGAGCCCTTCAAGGGTGAGGCCGAGGCGGGGGACGGGGTGATCGTGAACAGCGATTTCCTCAATGGCATGAGCGTGGAAGATGCCAAGCAGGAAGTCATCACCCGCGCCGAAGCTGGCGGCTGGGGCGAGGGGCGCACTGTCTGGCGCCTGCGCGACTGGGGTGTGAGCCGCCAGCGCTATTGGGGCACGCCGATCCCCTTCATCCATTGTGATGCGTGCGGCGTGGTGCCGGTGCCCAAGGACCAGCTACCCGTCACCCTGCCCGAGGATGTCAGCTTCGACATCCCCGGCAACCCCTTGGAGCGGCACGCCACGTGGAAGCACGTCGACTGCCCGCAATGCGGCAAGGCGGCGCGGCGCGAGACCGACACGCTCGACACCTTCGTCGACAGCTCGTGGTATTTCCTGCGCTTCGCCAGCCAGCCCGCCGACCGGCCCTTCGACCCGGAGGAAGTCGCCAAGTGGATGCCGGTGCAGCACTATATCGGCGGCATCGAGCACGCGATCCTGCACCTGCTCTACGCCCGCTTCTGGACGCGGGCGCTCGCCCACACCGGCAAGATCGCGGTGCAGGAGCCGTTTGCGGCGCTGTTCACGCAGGGGATGGTGACGCACGAGACTTACCACCGCGTTGAAAAATTTGTCACTGAGGTTCCCCACTCCGAAATTGAAGGCGCGATCACTCAGGCTTTCAACAGCAGGGTTGTTTACTTCTCGCCGGAGGAAGTGGACCGCACCTCGGAGGGCGCGACGCTACTTGCCGATAGCGCTCCCGTCGAAGTCGGCCGCGTCATCAAGATGTCGAAGTCGAAGAAGAACGTCGTCGACCCCGATGCGATCATCGCCCGCCACGGGGCGGATGCGGTGCGCTGGTTCATGCTGTCAGACTCGCCGCCGGAACGCGATCTACCGTGGTCCGACGCCGGGATTGAGGGCTGCGCGCGCTTCGTCCAGCGCTTGTGGCGCTTGTTCGGGCAAGCGGGCGCAGGCGGGGCTGGGGCCGATGCCGAATATGACAAGGCGCTCGATCGCAAGCTCCACCAGACCGTCGCAGCCGTCGCTGACGATATCGAGGCGCTGAGCTTCAATAAGGCCGTAGCCCGCATCTACGAGTTGGTCGGCGCGGTCGAGAAGGCCCCGCTCTCCGCGACCCGCTCCGATGCGATCCGCAAGCTTGCGATCCTCGTCTCGCCGATGATGCCGCACCTCGCGGAAGAAGCCCGCGCGACCTTTGGCCTCGGGATCGGCCTTGTCGCCGAATCCGGCTGGCCCGACGTCGACCCCGCGCTGCTGGTCGATGACGAGGTCACCATCGCGATCCAGCATATGGGCAAGCTGCGCGATACCGTGACGGCGCCCAAGGGGGCCTCGAAGGAGGATCTCGAGGCGCTGGCGATGGCTTCGGCCAACCTCCAGCGCTCGGTCGATGGCGCCGCGATCCGCAAGGTCATTGTCGTGCCCGACCGATTGGTGAATATCGTCACCTGATGCGCGCGCTTCTCGTCCTTGCGGCCTTGCTGGCCCTCTCCGCTTGCGGCCTTTCGCCGATGTATGCAGGCGGCACCAAGTCGGCCTCGGCGCAGGGGCTTGCGGCGGTCGAGGTGCCCGCGATCCAGGGCCGCGGGGGCTGGCTGGTCAAGAACGCGCTTGATGCGCGGCTGGGGGTCGCGGGGCAGACGGCGCCGCAATACCGGCTCGACGTCCGGCTTGACGATTCGCTTGAGGCACTTGGCGTGCTCAACGATGACACCATCAGCCGCGAACGCCGGATCCTGCGCGCGCGTTACCAGCTCGTCGATATCGCCACAGGCGCGGTGCTGCTCGATGCGACCGCGGGCTCGGACGCGGGGATCGACGTGGTCTCCAGCGAATACGCCACCATCGCCGCCGAGCAGAAGGCGCTCGAAAACCTTGCGATCGAGGTGGCCGACCGGATGGCGACGCAGGTCGTGCTGACGCTCCGGTCTCGGGGCGGTGCGCCCGACCTCCCGCAGCCGTGAAGGCGACCCAGAAGGATTTTTTGCGCGGCGTTCCCGCTGGGGCCGCATCCTGCCGGATGTTCTTCTTCTGCGGCCCCGACGAGGCCGGCGCCAGCGCCGCCGCCGCCCGCACCGCCGCGGCGCTCCCCGATCCGGGCGAGCGCATCGAGATCACCGGCGCGCAGCTGAAGGGCGATCCCGCGCTGCTCGGCGACGAGGCCCGCTCGTCCTCGCTGTTCGGCGGCAGCCGCCACATCTGGGTCCGCGCCAGCGGCGATGACGCGCATGACGCGCTGCAGATCCTGATCGAAACCTCCGAGGCTGGCGCAGGCGAGGCGGCGCCGGTGATCGTCGTGGCCACCAGCGCGACCGACAAGTCGCGCACCGCCAAGCTGCTCGAAAAGCGCAAGGATGCGCTGGTGGCGATGTTCTACCAGCCGGAACTGAAGGACGCGGCGCAGGCCGTGCGGGGCATGGCGGACGCGGCGGGGCTCAGGCTCGGAGGCGATCTTGCCGAGCGGATTGCGCGGGCCGCCGGGCTCGACGTTCGGCTTGCCCAGTCGGAGATCGACAAGCTCGCGCTTTACGTCGATGCCGACCCTCAGGCCCCGCGCCCAGCCACGCCCGAGGATCACGCCGCCATCGGCGCTGCCACCGAGGAAGACGGCTTTGCCCCGCTGGTCAATGCCGTGCTCGGCGGCGAGACCGGCAAGATCGCCGGCGAAGTCAGGCGGATGCGCGAGCTCGGCCTCAACCCGGTCGGCGTTGCGCTGGCGCTCGAACGGCGTGCCGCGCAATTGGCACAGATAGCGGCCTATCTCGGCCCGCGGGGAAGCTTCGAGCAGATCGACAAGGGCGCCGAAATGCGGCTCGGCATCTTCTTTCGCGAAAAGCGCGATATCGCCCACCAGTACAAGCGCTGGTCGCAAGCCGCCGCGCGCGGGAAGGGCGCGGAGACACGGCTCGACCGATTGATCCCGCGGCTCACCGCGCTGCACCGCAATCTGATCGCCAACAGCCAGGCCGCAGAGCTTCTGCTGGCGCAGGAATTGGCCGAAATTGGCCGTTTTGCTGCGAAGCGGTAGCTAAATGTGACAAGTTGCATTTCGCAGTCGCACAACTCACGTTTTTATATGTAATACGCCTCTGTCTAATCCGCGAGGGTCGCACCTTTGGGGGAAGGGCATTCATGAACCGGGCTACGCCGAAACTGCTGGAGGCCATACGGCACCAGTCTGTTGAAAGCAGGATCGTACCGTCGCTCGAACGGCGGCGCCTGCGCGCCTATGTTACGATGTTGTTGGCCGATGGCGCGCTGTTCCATTTCAGCTTCGCGCTGGCCGCGCTGATCTGGGAAGGCGTGTGGGCTCAGTCCCGCGCGATGATGACCGCGCAGGTCATGCTGCCGGCGTTCTTCACGATCGCGCTCTACAATGGCACCTACGGCGTCCGGGCACTGGACAGCTGGACCTTCGCTGCACGCAAGGCGCTGATTGCGCTGGTTATTTCAGCGGCGCTCATCTGCTTCGTTGGCTTCTACACCAAATCGATCGATGAATTTTCCCGCGGCGTGGTGACCCTTGGTCTCGCGCTTTCCGCGGTGCTGCTGGTGGCGATCCGCCGCGTAGTTGCCATCATCATCGCCGCGCGCTGGGAAGGGCGGGTGAGCAACCGGGTGGTGATCGACGATGGCGGGCCGAGCTTCGCCTTCGGCGGCGCGGACCACATTTCGGCGGTCGATTATAACCTTGATCCGGGCAGCCATGATCCCTTCATGCTCGACCGGCTCGGCACCTTGCTGCGCAACCAGGATCAGGTGGTGGTGAGCTGCCCACGGGAACGCCGGCAGGACTGGGCGTTCCTGCTCAAGTGCGCCGGGGTTTACGGCGAGATCGTGAGCGAACCGGCGCATCTTCTGGGCGCGGTCGGGGTGCACCGCTATGACGAGCTCGACCGCACCACGCTGGTGGTCTCGACCGGCCCGCTGGCTCTGCGCGCGCGTATCCTCAAGCGCGCCTTCGACGTGGCGGTGGCGCTGGGCGGGCTGATCGCGCTTTCGCCGCTGCTGCTCGTGATCGCGGTGATGATCAAGCTCGAGGACGGCGGCCCTGTGCTGTTCATCCAGCGCCGTCTGGGCCGCGGCAACCAGTTCTTCGACATGTTCAAGTTCCGTTCGATGCGCGAGGAAAAGCTCGATCAGAACGGTGACCGCTCGGCCTCGCGCGACGATGACCGTATCACCCGCATCGGCGCCTTCATCCGCCGCACCAGCATCGACGAGCTGCCGCAGATGCTGAACGTGCTGAAGGGCGAGATGTCGATCGTCGGCCCGCGCCCCCACGCGCTCGGGTCACGCGCGAACAACAAGTATTTCTGGGACATCGACCGCCAGTACTGGCAGCGCCACTGCCTCAAGCCCGGCCTGACCGGCCTCGCGCAGGTGCGCGGCCACCGCGGCGCGACCGAGCACGAGAAGGACCTGACCGACCGTCTGCAGTCCGACCTCGAATATATCGCGGGCTGGTCGCTGCGGCGCGACATGGGGATCGTACTGCGCACCGTGATGGTGCTGCAGCACAAGAACGCGTTTTAGTTCTTCTTGTCGCTCTGCGGGACGGCGAAGGTGCCCGTGACCCGTCCGGCCCTATTCGGCGTGCCCGCCGCGCCGCTGGCTCCGCCCGCCGCGCTGCCGTCGACGGTCGAAAGCCCGCTGTCGAGGTCGATCACCAGCCGGCCGCCGTTCAACGTGTCACTGCCGCGGCGCAGGGCGACATTGCCCGCCATGGTGATGATCCGGCGGTTGAAATCATATACCGCATTGTCGCCGCTCGCGCGCTCGTCACCGCGGGTGATGACGACGCCGCCTGTGGCGGTGATCCGCTGGATTTCGAGCTGGCCGCCCGCGTCGGTGAAGTTCACCAGCATCCGGTCGGACTGCACGGTGAGGCCCGCCTGGGTGACGATCACTCCGCCGCTCGCGATCGCCTGATTGCCGCGATCATCGAGCACGAATTTGCCCGCATCATAGGTCACCGGCGCGCGCGAATCGTGGCGGGCTATGCCTTGGGCGGCAAGGTTCATGCCGCCTGCCAGCACGGCAGTCAGGGCAAAGCCGCCAATCCCCCAGGCGAGGGCCAGACGGCCAAGCGGGGTGCGGGTGTTGGTGTTCTTGTCAGGCATCACGGCATCCTCAGCTGGCCGGGAATCATGGTGAAGCGGGCATTGCCCTCGAGCGTGATCATGCGCGCACCCAGATCGGCGCTCAGCGTGTTGGCGGAGAAGGTGCCGGCCGGGATCTCGCCCTTCACCCCTGCCGCGCCGCGCATGGTGCGCGATTTGAGATCGACCGAAACGCCGCTTGCGGTCATCGCATAGCCATCGGTCGCGGTGAGGCGCACCGTACCGTCGACCTTCACGGTCTCGGCATTGATGTCATAGGTTCCGCCATCTGCCGCGAGGCGCGCAGGCCCGTCGGCGAGCAGGAGCTGCGCGACGAGGTCCTGCATCCGCACCAGCCCCTCGGCGCTCGAACGCTGCACCGCCTCGCCCGCCAGCAGCGAGAACGGCCGCCCCTGATTGTCGCGCCCGCGATACATGGCGTTGTCGACGCTGAGGCGCTCGTCGATCAGCGCGACCTTGTTGCGATCGAGCAGGAAGCTGACCTCGCC
>JAIYEK010000324.1 GCA_027487015.1 Erythrobacteraceae bacterium
CCCTGCTCGCCCAGCGGATCGCGGCTGGCGTAGTAGCGCGCGTTGCTCTCGCCCATGTATTGCGCCAGCGTGATCGGGCCGGTCTCGTGGATCAGGCGCTTGAGGACCGCGGGCACATCAACCTGAGCGCGAGCGAGGACTTCGGCTTCGAGCCGCGCCTGCTCGGCAGCGGCGGCCTCCTCAGCCTCGCGGCGGGCCTGTTCTTCGGCGGCAATGCGAGCCGCTTTCTCCTCGGCGGCCTTGCGGGCGGCCTCCTCTGCGGCGAGACGGGCGGCTTCCTCGGCCTCGCGGCGGGCTTTCTCTTCAGCTTCCGCCTTGGCCTTGGCCTCGGCTTCGCGGCGCGCCTTTTCCGCGGCGGCCTTCCTCGCCTTCTCCTCGGCTTCCGCTCTGGCTTTGGCTTCCGCTTCCGCCTTGGCGCGGGCCTTGGCTTCGGCACGGGCGCGCGCTTCGGCTTCCTTCTTGAGCCGCGCTTCCTCGGCGGCGCGCGCGCGGGCTTCGGCTTCGGCGCGGGCGCGGGCCTCGGCGACGCGGCGCGCTTCTTCTTCGGCGCGGGCGCGTTCGGCGGCTTCTGCTGCCTCGGCCTCGCGGCGGGCGCGTTCTTCCGCCTCGCGGCGGGCTCTGGCCTCAGCCTCGGCGCGCGCCTTGGCCTCGGCTTCTGCGCGGGCCTTGGCCTCCTTGCGGGCCTGCGCTTCGGCGGCGGCGCGAGCACGGGCTTCGGCTTCGGCGAGCTTCCTCGCCCGCGCTTCGGCGTCAGCCCGCTCGCGCGCTTCGCGTTCGGCGGCAGCCCGGGCTTCGGCCTCGGCATGCGCGCGCGCCCTGGCATCAGCGCGCGCGGCGGCAGCCGCGCGGCGGTCGGCTCCGGATTCGGATTCAGGATCGATCAGCCGCAACGCGCCTTGCCAGACGCGTGCGCTGCCGCCGTTCAGGCCGGCGCTGCCGTCCCCGCCGCCAGCGGTTTGTTCCGCAGCGCGAAGATTACGACAATCAATCCAGTCAGGATAAGCGGTATGGTCAGCCATTGCCCCATCGATAGCCCGGTGCGGGCTGCAAAGTCAGCCAGTTGTTGGTCCGGCTCGCGGAAAAATTCATTGACGAAACGCGCGATCCCCATGCCGGTGGTGAACACGCCAGCCAGCAGCCCCGGGCGATAGCGCGCGCGGGTGAGCCAGAACAGCGAGAGCATGATGACCAGCATCGCCAGCCCTTCAAGGCCCGCCTGGTAGAGCTGGCTGGGGTGGCGCACGATGCCGGTGGTGGCGCACTTCACGCCTTCGCGCGCGATCCCGTCGCAGAACACGATCCCCCACGGCACGTCGGTCGCCCGGCCCCACAGCTCGCCGTTGACGAAGTTGGCGAGCCGCCCGAGCAGCATCCCCATGGGCACGCCGACCGCGACATAATCGACCACGCGGATGAAGTTGAGCTTCTCGCGCCACGAGATCCACGCCATCGCCACGGTCACGCCGATCAGGCCGCCGTGGAAGCTCATGCCGCCTTCCCAAAGGCGCACCAGCCGCCAGCTGAACCAGCTGTCATTGGCAAAGGTGGTCCACAGCGCGGGCTCGTAGAAGGTCGCATAGCCCAGCCGTCCGCCGATGATGACGCCAAGCGTGCAGTAGAAGAACAGATCATCCGCATGGCGCTGCGCCATCGGCGCGCCGGGTTCCTTCAGTGCCCGAGAGGTGTGCCAATAGGCGAAGATCACCCCGAGCAGGTAGGCGAGCGAGTAGAACCGCAGCGTGAAGAAGCCCAGCTGGATGCCGGTCTGCAACCCCAGGCTCGAGAACTGGATCGGATCGGCGGCAGTGCTTGCGGCAAGTAGTGACAGCACGAAGCGAACCTCTTATTGCGATGATATGCCGTAACGGTGGGCCCGTCGAAGGCCCCGGTCGCGCTGGCGCTTCTGGCACAGCATCCGGGGCAGGGGAAGGGGCAGGGACAACGCCGGACGGATTGGGACAGGCATTCGGCGCAAGGGTCGCACCCGGTCGGACGCCGCAATAAAAGAGAGAGGAAAACCACCGCATGCCCACCCAGCTGGACAATGCGCTCGAAGCGATCATCGCCGGCCTCACCGCCGAGGGCCAGCCGTTTGCCACCGTGCCTTACGCCCGTGACGGGGTGGAGATGCCGGTCTTTCTCGGCGCACCGCCGACGCTCGCGCATTATTTCGCCCATTTCGCCTCGCAGAACAAGGATGTGCCCTTCCTCGTCGATGGCGATATCCGCCTCACTTTTGGCGAGACCTATGCCGCCGCGACCCATGTGGCCGAGGGGCTGATCAAGCTCCACGGGGTGCAGAAGGGCGACCGCATCGGTCTTGCCGCGCGCAATTCGGCCAACTGGATGATCGCCTATATGGGGATCATCATGGCCGGCGGCTGCGCCACCCTGCTCAACGGCTTTTCGAGCGGCGAGGAGCTCGCCTACGCGATCGAGCTGGCTGAGGCGAAGCTGCTGCTCGCCGATGACGGCCGCGCCGCGCGGCTCGAAGGCCATGCGCACGGCGCCGAGGTGGTGCTGTTCGGGCATGGCAACGCGCCCGCCGAGGGCCTTGCTGCCACCTGGGCCGCGCCCGAAGGCACGCCCGCCGCGATCGCGCTGCTCGGCGAACTCGGGCCCGATGATCTGGCGACGATCCTCTACACCTCGGGTTCGACCGGCAAGTCCAAGGGTGCCTGGTCCGATCACCGCGGTGTGGTGAATGCGGTGATGAATTACGTCGCCCAGTCGGCGATGGCCAAGGTCCATGTCGAGAGCACGGGCGAAGTCCTGACCGATCAGCCCTGCGCGCTGGTCGCCGTGCCGCTGTTCCACGTGACGGGCGAAGTGCCGCTGTTCCTTCAGAGCTTCGCGATTGCGAGAAAGCTGGTGCTGATGCCCAAGTGGGACGCAGGCCTCGCGATCCGGCTGATGGCCGAGGAAGGCGTCACCTATTTCGTCGGCGTGCCGCTGATGAGCTACGAGATCGCCAATCACCCCGACCGCAAGACATACGACCTGTCGAAGTGCAAGAGCTTCGCGGCAGGCGGCGCGCCGCGTCCGGTCGAGCATGTGACGCGCATCAAGGAAGCGTTCCCCGGCAGCTTCCCGCTGCTGGGCTACGGCCTCACTGAAACCAACGCGGTCGGCTGCGGCAATTTCAACGAGAACTACCTTGCCAAGCCCGGCTCCACCGGGCGGCCCTCCAAGCCGATGGTCGACATGGCGATCCTTGACGATGCGGGCAATCCGCTCCCCAATGGCCGGGTGGGCGAAGTCTGCATCCGCTCGGTCTGCAATTTCCGGGGCTACTGGAAGAACGAGGAAGCGACCGCTGCCGCCTTCACCGACACCGGCTATTTCCGCACCGGGGACCTCGGCTATCTCGACGCCGACGATTACCTGTTCATCGTCGACCGCAAGAAGGACATCATCATCCGCGGCGGCGAGAACATCTCGTGCATCGAGGTCGAGGATGCGATCTACGCGCATGACGATGTCGGCGAATGCTCGGTCTTCGGCCTGCCCGACGAGCGTTTCGGCGAGGTTCCCGCGGCGGTCTACGCCATGAAGGAAGGCCGTCCTGCCATCACCCCCGGCGAACTGCGCGCCTTCCTGCTCGAACGGATCGCGCCCTTCAAGGTGCCGCTCGAGACGCAGATCTGGATCGCGCACGAGCCCCTGCCGCGGCTCGGCACGCAGAAGATCGACAAGCGCACGGTCAAGGCCCGCTATCTCGAGCAGGCCGTCGCCGCGTGACCCAGCCGTGAGCCCGGGCCGCGTCCCCGGACAGCGCGCGATCATCGACCGGCGCGCGCTGGCCGAGGAGATCGAGGCGCTGTTCGAACGGAGCGGGCCCGCCGCCCGCCCCGCCATCGTCACCGCGCTGCGCGGCGCGCTGGTGGGTGGGCGGGCCGAGCTCGCGCGGCGGCTCGCGCAAACGCCGTCATCCGGGCACGAGGTCACTGCCGGCTTCAGCTTCCTGATGGACCAGCTGCTGCGGGTGATCCACGATCACGTCACCACCCATCTCTACCCCGTCCCCAACGCCACGCAGGCCGAGCGCCTCGCGATCCTTGCAGTGGGCGGATATGGCCGCGCCGAGATGGCGCCGCATTCGGATGTCGATGTCGCCTTCATCACCCCCGGCAAGCGCGCGCCGTGGTGCGAGCAGGTGATCGAGACGATGCTCTACCTGTTGTGGGACCTGGGCCTGAAAGTGGGCCACTCCAGCCGCACTGTCGCCGACACGCTGCGCATGGCGCGGGAGGATCTGACGATCCGCACCGCGCTGCTCGAAAGCCGGTTGGTGTGGGGCGAGCAGGCGCTCTACGAAGAGCTGCGCACCCGCTTCTGGAACGAGGTGGTCAAGGGCTCCGAACGCCAGTTCCTGACGCTGAAGCTTGCCGAACGCGATGCCCGGCACAAGCGCATGGGTGACAGCCGCTATGTGGTGGAACCCAACGTCAAGGAGGGCAAGGGCGG
>JAIYEK010000161.1 GCA_027487015.1 Erythrobacteraceae bacterium
GCGCCCTTTTCCTTGAGGCGGATGGCTTCCTCGACCGCGATCTCGTCGAACGGGTTCATGCTCATCTTGACGTTGGCGAGATCAACGCCGGTGCCGTCGGCCTTGACCCGCGGCTTGACGTTGTAATCGATCACCCGCTTGACGGGGACGAGGATCTTCATGGGTTTGTCCTTCCTCTCAAAGAATCACGTGACGCATTTGCGCCTTGGCCGCCCGCCTAGCTTGCGTTTACGTAAACGTCAAGCGAGGCGAGGCACGGCTGGTCCGGGCGAGATTGATACGCGATCAGTCCCGCCCGGGATGTATTCGCGCCGTTTCAGGCGGCCTTCTTCACTTCCGCGACGATCTTCTGCGCCGCATCGCCGAGGTTGTCGGCGGGCACGATCGCGAGGCCCGAGTTGGCGAGGATCGCCTTGCCTTCGGCCACATTGGTGCCTTCGAGGCGCACGACCAGCGGAACCTGCAGGTTCACGTCCTTCGCGGCCTGCACGATCCCGTTGGCGATCACGTCGCACTTCATGATCCCGCCGAAGATGTTCACCAGGATACCCTCGACCGCCGGGTCCTTGAGGATGATCTTGAACGCGGCAGTCACCTTCTCGGTGGTGGCGCCGCCGCCCACGTCGAGGAAGTTCGCCGGGAAGGCGCCGTTCAATTTGATGATGTCCATCGTCGCCATCGCGAGGCCTGCGCCGTTGACCATGCAGCCGATGTTCCCATCGAGCTTGATGTAGGCCAGGTCATATTCGCTGGCTTCGACTTCCGCCGGGTCTTCCTCGGTCTCGTCGCGCAGGGCTTCGATATCGGGGTGGCGGTAGAGGGCGTTGCCGTCGAAGCTCATCTTGGCGTCGAGCACCAGCAGCTTGCCGTCTTCGCTTTCGACCAGCGGGTTGATTTCGAGCATCTCGCAATCGGTGGCGAGGAAGGCGTCGTAGAGCTGCTTGGCGAGCTTCTGCGCCTGCTTGTTGAGATCGCCCGTGAGCTTCAGCGCGAAGGCCACGGCGCGGCCGTGGTGCGGCTGGAAGCCCTGCGCGGGATCGACGCTGAAGGTGGTGATGAGCTCGGGCGTGTCATGCGCCACGGTCTCGATGTCCATGCCGCCTTCCGTCGAAACGACGAAGGCGACGCGGCCCGTCGCACGGTCGACCAGCAGCGAGAGGTAGTATTCCTTGGCGATGTCGACGCCATCGGTGATGTAGAGGCGGTTGACCTGCTTGCCCGCATCCCCCGTCTGGATGGTGACCAGCGTGTTGCCGAGCATTTCTTTGGCGTGGGCTTCCACTTCCTCGAGGCTCTTGGCGAGGCGCACGCCGCCCTTGGCATCGGGGCCGAGTTCCTTGAACTTGCCCTTGCCGCGCCCGCCCGCGTGGATCTGCGCCTTCACGACATAGAGCGGCCCGGGCAGCTGCTTGGCGGCTTCCACCGCTTCTTCGACGCTCAGCGCGGCGTGGCCAGCCGGGACAGCGATCCCGTGCTTCGCGAGCAGTTCCTTGGCCTGATATTCGTGAACGTTCATTGCGTATCGATCCCTTCAATGAGTTCCTGGGGAGAGGTTCGTCCGTGCGGGGCCTAAGCACGGATCGACGGGCTTGAAAAGTGCCCTCGGCACGGCCAACACGGGTGCCTCTCATGATTGACAGGCAACACCTTGAAGCCATCGTCCGCGAGGCGGGCAGGATCGCCCATTCGCGCTGGCCGGGGGCGGGGCATGACCTGCAATCCTGGGACAAGACCCCGGGCAATCCGGTGAGCGAGGCCGATCTCGAGGTCGACCGCTTCCTGAAGCGCGAACTCGGCCGGCTGCTACCGTCGGCCGCATGGCTCTCGGAGGAAACCGCCGACGACAAGGCGCGCACCGCCAGTGGGCTGATCTGGCTGGTCGACCCGATCGACGGCACGCGCGATTTCGTGCGCGGGCGGCCGGGCTGGGCGGTGTCGGTGGCGCTGGTGAGCGCCGGAAAGCCGCTCGTCGGCATGCTCGTAGCGCCCGCCCGGGGCGAGGAGTGGGTCGCGGTCGCAGGCCAGGGCGCCACCCGCAACGGCGAGGTGATCCGGGCGAGCCAGCGGACGCAGTTCCCCGGCGCGCGGGTGCCGACCCATTCGCTGCCCAAGGAAGACAGCGATCTTGTGATGGTCGATCAGCCCAATTCGATCGCCCTGCGGATCGCGATGGTCGCGGCCGACGAGGCCGATCTGGTTGCGACGCTGCGCTGGGGCTACGAGTGGGACATCGCCGCCGCCACTCTGATCGCGCGCGAGGCCGGGGCCGAGGTCACCGACGCCTTCGGCCGCCCCCTCGCCTATAACAAGCACGACCCGCGCGATTTCGGCGTGCTGGTGTGCTCTCCCGCGATCCATGCCGCTGCCGTGGAGCGGCTGGCGGAGCGGGCCAAGGCGCTGCGGTGAAGCGAGCCGAAGCTCTCTTCATTCCCGCAGAACGGTAACGGGCCGCCCGTCAGGGCGACCCGCAAGGCCGAACGGCCGCCCGCAGCGACGCGGCCTTCAGGCCGTGTGAGCGAGGATGCGGGGGCGCGGAGGCGCCCCCGCAAACATTAGTTACCCGCGCGCGCGGCCTGCACGTCGGCCTGGCTCACCGGGATGATCTTGATCTCGACCCGGCGGTTGAGCGACTCGTTCACGTTGTCGCCGGTCTTGACTCGCAGGTAATCGTACTGCTCGCCATAGCCCTTGGTCGCCATGCGCGCCCGCGCCACACCCTTGGCGGCGAGGTAATCGGCGACCGCCTGCGCGCGCTGTTCGGAAAGGCGCTGGTTTGTGGTCGGCGAGCCGGTGGTGTCGGTGAAACCGTAAACGTCGATCAGGCTGTTGGGGTACTTGATCAGCGTCTCGGCGACCGAATCGAGCGTGGTGTAGAAGCCCGGGTTGATCGCTGCCGAACCGGTCGCGAAGGTCACCCCGTCGGGCAGCCGCACCAGAATGGCGTCCTGATCGCCGATTTCCTCGACATCGACGCCGCTGCCAGCGGTCTGTTCCTTCAGTTCCTTGATCTGGTCGTCATATTGCTTGCCGATCACGGCGCCGGCCGAACCGCCGATGCCCGCGCCGATGATGCGCCCTGTGTCGCCGCCGATCACGCCGCCCAGCAAGTAGCCGAGCGTGCCGCCGAGACCCGTTCCGATCGCCGTGCGCGAGATCTTCTTCTCGCCGGTGTTCGGGTCGGTGACGCAGGCGGTGGTGCCCAGCAGGGCGATCGCGGCGGTGCCCGAAAGCAGGATACGAGAAATTTTCATGATGAGTGCCTCCCTTTTGTTATCGCAGTGACGATGCCATGCGGCCCAAATGGCGGCAAGACGTCGTCCCGATGGAACTAGGCGCTCTTGACCCCCGCATCCTTGACCCATGTTGAACAATTCAGCCGAGCCTCGTTCAGCCTCGCCCCGCAAACGGTTCCTGTGTTGCGTGGCTGGCAAGCCCCGCGCTTTGTGCTAGCGCGAAAGGCGTGACACCTTTTCCCTGGACTGACCTTGCGATCATCATCGCGCTTGTCGTGATCAACGGCGTTTTCGCCATGTCCGAGCTCGCCATCGTCAGCGCCAAGACCAGCGCATTGGAGGCCAAGGCCGAAGCCGGCTCGGCCAGCGCGCGGATCGCGATCGGGCTGGCGGCGGACCCGGGCAAGTTCCTGTCGACCGTCCAGATCGGCATCACCCTGATCGGGATCGTCAATGGCGCCTATTCGGGCGCCAGCCTCGGCGGCCCGGTGGGCGAGCGGATGGCGGCGCTGGGTCTGCCGCAGGAATATGCCGACGAAGCCGGATTTGCGGTGGTGATCGCCTTCACCACCTATATCAGCCTCATCATCGGCGAGCTGGTGCCCAAGCAGCTCGCCTTGCAGATCGCGGTGCCGGTGTCGCTGGTGATGGCGCGGCCGATGGCCTTCATGGCCAAGGCCGCCGCACCGCTGGTGTGGCTGCTCGATTCGAGCTCGGCCGCGATCATCCGCCTGTTCGGCCTGCGCGGCGGGAATGCGGATTCGGTCACCGCCGAGGAACTGCAGATGATCTTCGCCGAAGCGACCCGCTCCGGCGTGATCGAGGACGAGCAGCGCCAGCTCCTCACCGGCGTCGTGCGCCTCGCCGAACGACCCGTGCGCGAGATGATGACCCCGCGCACAGAGGTCGACTGGATCGAGGCCGATGCCGATGTGGAGCAGATCCGCCTGACGATCGAGGAGAGCACCCACTCGCTCCTGCCGGTGGGCGAAGGCTCGCCCGACACGATCCTCGGCGTGGTCAAGGTGCGCGATGTGCTTGCCGCGCTGGTCGCAGGCCGCACGGTGCGTCCGCGCGACATGATGCGCAAGGTCGAAGTGGTTCCCGACCAGCTCGACGCGATGGACGCCTTGCGGGTGCTGCAACAAGCCGAAGTGGCGATGGCAGTGGTGCATGACGAATACGGCCACTTCGAGGGGATCGTCACCCCCGTCGACCTGCTCACCGCGATCGTCGGCAACTTCGCCAGCGATTCGGACGATGGCGACCTTCCCTCGGTGGTCGAGCGCGAGGATGGCTCGCTCTTGGTCTCGGGCTCGCTCTCGGCCGATGCGCTGGCCGATCGGCTGGGCCTCGATTACGGCGAGGACCGGGAGTTCGGGACGGCGGCAGGCTATGTGTTGTCGGTTATGAAGAAGCTGCCGCACGAAGGCGAACACTTCACCGACCAGGGCTGGCGCTTCGAAGTGGTCGACATGGACGGCCGCCGCATCGACAAGCTGCTGGTGAGCAAGGCGCAAGATTGATTTTTTGCGACCCTCAAACGCCGGGCGGCGGACATCCGTCCGCCTTGGCTTTCGCGGCATAAGCCGCGGCGGCCGGTCGGCCTTGCGGTCGCTGTGCGACCGTTCCGGCCCTCACTTGCTGCTACAGTGAAGCCTTAGCCCGGAATGACCGTGCTCGCAGCCTGACCGTCACCCTCGGGCGCGGCGACGATATCGCGGGTGAGGCGGCCCTTGGCTACCGTGTTGGTGCCAGTGTCGCCTACCTGCGAGCGGATGCTCGGATCGGCGCGGCCGGCGCGGTCTATCACGCTCGCTTCAACGCGGCTACGCGGGGCCGGGCCGCCGAACAGCGCGTCCAGAGCCTGCTCGGAAGCCGTGCCTTCGGCCGGACGCGGGGCGCCGGGGGCGGGCGGGGTGAGGGTGAAATCGGGCGGCACCACCAGCGGCGCCTGACGCTGCACTGCGAATTCGTCGGGCCGCGCGCGGTTGAACACCCCGCCATCGCCGCCGCAAGCCGCGAGCAGCGCCGTCGAACCGGCCAGCAGGATCAGGGGTGCAGTCTTACGCATCTTGTGCCTCTCCACGGGGCTTGTCCCCGGTTGCAGTGTCGCCCTTGTCGCGCACCAGCAGGCTGCGCGCAAGGATGATGACGACGCCGATGGTGATCGCGGCGTCGGCGATGTTGAAGATCAGGAAGGGGCGGAAGTTCCCGATATGGAAGTCCGCATAGTCGATCACATAGCCCAGCTCGTACCGGTCGCGGATGTTGCCGAGCGCTCCGCCGAGGATCAGCGCGAGCCCCGCGATCTCGCCCAGCAAGCGCTCGCGCATCATCCACACCAGCACCACGCCCGCGATCAGCGCGGTGACGGCGACGAGCAGCCAGCGAGTCTCCATGCTGCTTGCCTCGAACATGCCGAGCGAAACGCCGCGGTTCTCGGTATAGGTGAAGTCGAAGAACGGCAGGAGGTCGATATGCCCGACCTGCCGCAGCTTGAGCGGGCCGATCACGTACCACTTCATCGCCTGGTCGAGAATCGTGACGAGCGCGGCGATGGCGAGGCCGATCAGCCGGTTGCGGGTGAACAGCGCGCTCATGCCGCAGCATCCATCTGCGCCACGACATCGTCGCAGCGCCCGCACAGCGCGCCGTCTTCGGCGACGTCGGGCAGCAGGCGCCAGCAGCGGCCGCACTTGTGGTGGTGGGACTTGGAGACGGTCACAGCATCGCCCTGCCCGCGGGTGACTGTCGCGGTGATGAACAGCTCGGCGAGTTGTTCGTCGGTGACCCCTTCGGGCACCGCGCTGGCGGGCACCACCACCTCGGCCTCGAGGCTGGAGCGGATCGTCTTGTCACGGCGCAGCGGCTCGATCGCCTCGTTGACTTGGTCGCGCAGCGCGCGAAGTGCGTCCCACTTGGCGGTCTCGACCACCACGCCCGGAACGCTCGGCCATTCGAGCAGGTGCACAGAGCCGCGCTGGCCCGCGTCATCCGCCTCGGCGTCCTCGGGGTACCGCGAGAGCCACACTTCCTCCGCGGTGAACACCAGCACCGGCGCGGCATAGCGGACGAGGGCGTGGAACAGCAGGTCGAGCACCGTGCGATAGGCGTTGCGCGTGACGCTGTCCGGCCCGTCGCAGTAGAGGCTGTCCTTGCGGATATCGAAGAAGAAGGCCGAGAGGTCCTCGTTGCAGAAGTCGACCAGCAGGCGGGTGTAGAGGTTGAAGTCGTAAGCCAGCGCCGCCGCGCGCAGCTTGCCGTCAAGCTCCGCCAGCAGCGCGAGGATGTAGACTTCGAGCTCGGGCAGCGCGCCCGCATCGCTCATGTCGCCCACGAACCCGTCGAGCGCGCCCAAGAGATAGCGGAAGGTGTTGCGCAGCTTGCGGTACTGGTCGCCGACGCCCTTCAGGATCTCGTCGCCGATGCGGTGATCCTCGGTGAAGTCGACCGAAAGCGCCCACAGCCGGATGATGTCCGCGCCGTAGGTCTCCATCACCTTCAGCGGATCGACCGTGTTGCCGAGGCTCTTCGACATCTTCTTGCCCTTGGCGTCCATCGTGAAGCCGTGGGTGAGAACTTGGTCATAGGGCGCGCGGCCGCGGGTGACGCAGCTTTCGAGCAGCGAGGACTGGAACCAGCCGCGGTGCTGGTCGGAGCCTTCGAGGTAGAGGTTGGCGGGCCATTGCAGGTCCGGCCAGCGCCCGCTTTCGAGCACGAAGGCATGGGTGCAGCCGGAATCGAACCACACGTCGAGAATGTCGGTGACCATCTCGAAGTCGTCGGGGTTGTGATCGGGGCCGAGGAAGGCTGCGTTGTTGGCGCTGTTCCACGCGTCCATCCCTTCCGCGTTCACCGCCGCGACGATGCGCGCGTTGACGGCGGCGTCCTGCAGGTAGGAGCCGTCAGGCCGCACGAACAGCGTGATCGGCACGCCCCACGCGCGCTGGCGGCTGAGCACCCAGTCGGGCCGCCCCTCGACCATCGCGCCGATGCGATTGCGGCCCTTTTCGGGGATGAACTGAACGCGCTCGATCTCGCGCATCGCCCGCTCGCGCAGGGTCGAGTGGTCGTAGCTGACGAAAGGCGCGATCGCTCCGCCGAACGGGCCGGTCGGCATCACCTCGAAATCGCCGGTGTCGAGCGGCTTGTCCATCGGCACGAACCACTGCGGCGTGCAGCGGAAGATCACCTTGGCCTTGGAGCGCCACGAGTGCGGGTAGGAGTGCGCGTAGTCCGCGCTGGCGGCGAGCAGCGCGCCCGCTTCGCGCAGGTCCGAGCAGATCGGGCCATCGGGCGCGTTGAACTTGGGATTGATGACGCTCATGCGCCGCTCATCCGTGGCGCCCAGCCAGCCCCAGTCGTCGCGATAGCGCCCGTCGTCCATCACCGCGAAGACGGGGTTGATGCCGTTCGCCTTGCAGAGGTCGAAATCGTCCTCGCCGTGATCGGGCGCCATGTGGACGAGGCCGGTGCCAGAATCGGTGGTGACGAAGTCGCCGGGGAGCAGTGGGCGCGGGGTGGCGTAGAACCCGCCGAGGTGGTGCATCGGGTGGCGGGCGTGGGTGCCGGTGAGCTCGGAGCCTTTGCCTTCCCAAATGAGCTCCATGTCGAGCTTCCACCAATGGCTCGGGTTGCTGACGGACTTGCCCAGAGCCTCCGCTATGCGTAGCTTCGTCATCTCCAAAAGCGACTTCGCAACAACGAAACGCGCGGCGAGAGACGCCGCTAGAGGGTTCTCCATCTCTGCGTCGGCCGTCTCGGGATCCTTAGTGTACAGCATCGGCGTTAGCTCGAAGCAGACGTACTCAACCTCCGGCCCATAGGCCAAAGCCTGGTTCACCGGGATCGTCCACGGCGTCGTCGTCCAGATCACCGCGTGGGCGCCGACCAGCTCCGCTATCGGCGATTCAACAATCTCGAACGCCACGTCGATCTGGGTCGAGGTGATGTCCTCGTATTCGACTTCCGCCTCGGCCAGCGCGGTCTGTTCGACCGGCGACCACATCACCGGCTTCGATCCGCGATAGACGTTCCCCGCCTCGGCCAGCTTGAGCAGCTCGGCGACGATCACCGCCTCGCTCTCTTTCTGCATGGTGAGGTAGGGGTGGTCCCAATCGGCCATGATGCCGAGGCGCTTGAGCTGGCTGCGCTGCATGTCGACCCAGTGCTGCGCATAGGCGCGGCACTCGTCGCGGAACGCCTTGACCGCCGCCTCGTCGCGGCCCGCGCCGGTGAGGACGGGCTTGGCCTTCTTCTCCTTGCGGTACTGCTCCTCGACCTTCCATTCGATGGGGAGGCCGTGGCAGTCCCAGCCGGGCACGTAAGGCGCATCGCGACCCAGGAGGTTCTGGGTGCGGCAGACCATGTCCTTGAGGATGTGGTTCAGCGCATGGCCGATATGCATGTCGCCATTGGCATAGGGCGGGCCATCGTGGAGGATGAATTTTTCCCGCCCCCGGCGGCTTTTACGCAGCGCATCATAGAGCCCGATCTGCTCCCAGCGCGCGGCAATGCCCGGCTCCTTCTGGGGGAGGCCGGCCTTCATGGGGAAATCGGTCTTCGGCAGGAAGACGGTGTCCCGGTAATCTCGCGCTGCGGTATCTTCAGACATATCGCGCGGGGCCTTAGCGGGCGGGCGGGCTTTGCGCAATTTGGTTCACGCGGTTGCGGCCTCGGTCGCATAGGCCCGCACGAAGGCCGCCCCGTGATCGTGTGCGAGCGCGTGGAGATCGAGGCAGCGGACCGCCGCGCCGCCCAACTCCTGCTGGTGCAGCGCCGCGACAAGCAGCGGAGAGATCAACGCGATCGCGGCGTGGCGCGGGTCCGTCGCAATCATCTCGCCGCGGGCGATATGCCCGGCCAACCGCGCTTCGGCGGCCGCCAAGGTGGGCTCGAGAATGGCCTCGACATAGGCGGGGCCGATGCGATCCTGCCGCAGCCCCTCGCGCAGTCCCAACACATGGAGCGCGGCCACGCCCTGTTCGGTCAGCCCGTGCGTGACCTGCGCGAGCAAACCCGCAATGCTCTGCGCAAAGGGCAGGTCGCTCGCCGCCGCCTCGGCGAGATGGGGCGCGCCGCGCCGACCGAGCTCGGCGATAAGCGCGGCGACGATATCCTCGCGCTTGCCGAAGTGGTGCGCCAGCGTGGGGAGCGTCACCCCGGCGGCGACGGCCAGTTCGCGCAGCGAGGGCGGCTGGAGTCTGGGTGCGACCAGCCGGACATGCATCGCGGCAAGCAGCGCCGCGCGGCGCGCTTCATGATCGGCAGCTTTGGCACCGCGGGTCCGGCTCATGTGGCCGCTTGTGACAGCCCGCGAGGGTCAGGGCAATCGCCTCGCCGGATGAATTAAATATTGCAGATGATATATTTTATGGGCAAGGGCGCGAGGATCAAAAAGGACACCCACATGGCTCTCTCGAAACTGCACAATGCCTTCATCCTCGCCGCCGGTCGCGGCGGGTTCATCGCCAATGTCGCAGCGCTGCTCTTCGCCACGATCGCGATCAACGCCTTCCTCTTTGCCGCCGGCTGGGCAGGCCCCGCTGCGACGGCGGCGCGCAACATGCCGCTGATCCCGCCCGATTACCTGATCGGCCTGATCTGGATGGTGCTGCTCGCTCTGATGGGGGCGGCGCGCTGGGCCTATGTGCGCCAGAGCGGCGATTCGGGCTGGCGCTCGTGGGCGCCGTTTGCGCTGGCGCTCGTGTGCCTTGCCTACCCGTTCTA
The DNA here is from genome assembly GCA_027487015.1 of Erythrobacteraceae bacterium. Classification (GTDB taxonomy): domain Bacteria; phylum Pseudomonadota; class Alphaproteobacteria; order Sphingomonadales; family Sphingomonadaceae; genus Erythrobacter. The sequence continues at coordinate 9,966 of JAIYEK010000161.1, forward strand.
CACCGACCAGCTGAAGATCAATGCGATTGCCTATTGGGGCACCTGGATCACCATCGCCGCAACGCTCGCCGCGATCTTCGTGCTGCGCACCCGCGATGCGGGATCGCCATGGTATCTCGTGCCCACCGCGTGCTGGGGCGGCTATGTCATCTCGGTGATGACCGCCTACCCGGTGGCCTGATCGAGCAAGCGCCGCGCCCGCTCGCAATCCTTGTCCATCTGTTCGATCAGCGCCTCGAGGCTATCGAACTTCGCTTCGCCGCGCAGGTAGTGGTGGAAGGCCACCTCGATCTCCTGACCGTAGAGGTCGCCGGAAAAGTCGAAGAAGAAGGGCTCGAGCAGCTCCTTGGGCGGTTCGAACTGCGGGCGGATGCCGATATTGGCGGCGCCCTTGAGCACCTCGCCGGTCGCAAGGATGCGGCCGGTCACGGCGTAGATGCCGTATTTGGGCCTGAGATAGTCCTCAACGCCGAGATTGGCGGTGGGATAGCCGATGGTGCGCCCGCGCTTGTCGCCGTGCTCGACGATGCCGCGGATCGCGAAGGGCCGGGTGAGGAGGCGCGCGGCCTCCTGCGGGTCGCCGTCGCGCAAGGCGGCGCGGATGCGGCTGGAGGAGACGACCTCCTCGCCCTCGCTGACGGCGGCGACCACCCGCGATTGCAGGCCCAGCTCCCCGCCGAGGGTGCGCAGCAGCTCGACATTGCCCTTGGCGCCCTTGCCGAAGGTGAAATCGCCGCCCGTGACCACCCCGTGCGCGCCGAAGCGGTCGATGAGGATTTTCCCAATGAAGTCCTCCGCGCTCGTGCCGGCCAGCTCGGCGTCGAAGTGGAACACCAGCATCGCGGTCGCGCCCGCGGCGAGGTAGAGCTCCTGCCGCTGTTCGAGCGTGGTCAGCTTGAAGGGGGCGAGGTCGGGCTTGAAGAAGCTCACCGGGTGCGGATCGAAGGTCGCGATGATCGAGGGGCGGCCCAGGTCTTGCGCCCAGCGGATCGCCTCGCCCGCGACGGCCTGGTGCCCGCGGTGGAACCCGTCGAAATTGCCGAGCGCGATGACCGCGCCGCGCAAGCTCTCGGGGACGGGATCGCGGTGATCGAGCCAGCGCATCAGGCGACCGCCTTGCGGTAGGTGAGGAAGGAGAAGGCGGGGTAGGCGCCGTCGGCCGCATGATCCTCGCGCGCGGCTTCCTGCCATTCGGGGCCGAGCGGGGGCATGAAAGTGTCGCCTTCATAATCGGCGTGGATCTGGGTGAGTTCGACCCTGTCGGCGCGCGGCAGGAAGGCCTCGAACACCGCTGCGCCGCCGATGATGGCGATGGTTGCGCCCCCCGCCAGCGCCAGCGCGTCATCGAGGGTGGCCGCCGTCTCTGCCCCCTCAGCCGCCCATCCGGCGTCGCGGGTGAGCACGATATGGCGGCGACCCGGGAGCAGGCCTGGCAGGCTCTCGAAGGTCTTGCGGCCCATCACCATCGGCAGGCCCATGGTCAAAGCCTTGAAATGCTTGAGGTCGGCCGGAAGCCGCCACGGCAGATCGCCCCCGAGGCCAATCGCGCCATTCGCGGCGCGGGCGTAGATCAGCACGATCTCGGGGCTCATCGGATGGCATGCCCGACGCGGGTGACGTGGCCCATCTTGCGGCCCTCGCGCACCTCGCGCTTGCCGTAGAGGTGCAAGTGCGGCTCGCCCGGCTCGGCGAGGATCGCGTGGGCCTGCAAGGCGTCCGCGCCAACGATATTGCGCATCTCGATCGCCTCGAACCGGGTCTTGGTGCCCCCCAGCGGCAGACCGGCGATGGCGCGGATGTGGTTCTCGAACTGGCTGGTGGCTGCGCCCTCGATGGTCCAGTGGCCCGAGTTGTGGACCCGCGGGGCCATCTCGTTAAAGACGGGGCCCTCGCGCGTGGCGAAGAACTCGAGCGTCAGCACGCCGACATAGCCCAGCGCCTCGGCGACCTTCGCCGCCAGCGCGCGCGCCTGCGCGACCTGCGCCTCGACCAGCGCGCCCGCGGGCAGCACCGAGCGCGCGAGCATCCCGCCCTCGTGGAGGTTGGCGGTCGAGTCCCAGAACTTCACCTGCCCGTCGGCTCCGCGCACCAGGATCACCGAGAACTCGGTCTCGTACATCACGAAGCCTTCATAGATGCAGGTGGCGCCGGGGAAGGCGAGCGCGTCTGCCTCCATTGCCGAGCGGGCGCGCCATTGGCCCTTGCCGTCATAGCCGTCGCGCGCGGTCTTGAGGATGCCGGGGGTGCCGACGCTGGCGATGGCGGCGGCGAGCTCTTCGGGGCTCTCGACCGCGGCATAGGGCGCGGGCACCCCGCCCAGATCGCGCGCAAAAGCCTTCTCGCGCAAGCGGTCCTGCGCCACTTCGAGCGCGCGCGGCGGGCAGGCGAGCAAGTGCTGCGGCAGCGCGGCGACCGTGCTCAGGGGCACGTTCTCGAACTCCCAGGTCACCACGTCGCAAGCCGCGGCGAAGCGGGCGAGCGCCGCCGCATCGTCCCAACCGGCAGTGATGAAATCCGCGCAGGCGTCAGCCGCGACATTGTCGCCCTCGGGCGCGTAGCCGACCACCTTGTAGCCAAGCTGAAGCGCGGCAACCGCCATCATCCGGCCGAGCTGACCGCCGCCCAGAATGCCGATGGTGGAGCCTGCGGGCAGCATTAGTCCTCCGGCACCTCGCCGACGGCGGCGCTCTTGGCCGCGCGCCAGTCCTGCAGCCGCTCGGACAGCGCCTCGTCCGAGAGCGCGACGATCGCGGCGGCGAGCAGGCCTGCGTTCTTCGCCCCCGCCTCGCCGATCGCCAGCGTGCCGACGGGAATGCCGCCCGGCATCTGCACGATCGAGAGCAGGCTATCCATGCCGCTCAAGGCCTTCGACTGCACCGGCACGCCCAGCACCGGCAGATGCGTCATGCTGGCGATCATGCCGGGGAGATGCGCCGCGCCGCCTGCGCCCGCGATGATCACCGAGAAACCCTCGCCCTCGGCCCCCTTGGCGAAAGCCACCATCCGGTCGGGCGTGCGGTGGGCCGAGGTGATGCGCGCCTCGTAGGGCACCTCCAGCTCGTCGAGCACCTCGGCGGCGCACTTCATGGTCGGCCAGTCGGACTGGCTCCCCATCACGATTGCGACCTTCCCCCCGGTGGCTTCCATCATGCGTCCTTCAGGTAATAACGCTCGCCGACGGGCGCGCTGCCTTCGAACTCGTAGATGATCGGCTGGCCGGTGGGAATTTCGAGATCGGTGATGTCCGCGTCCGAAATGCCCGAGAGGTGCTTCACCAGCGCGCGCAGGGAATTGCCGTGGGCGGCGATGATCACCGTCTCACCGCTCGCCAACACGGGGAGGATCGCGCTCTCCCAATAGGGCAGCACGCGCTCGATCGTGAGCTTGAGGCTTTCCGTGTTCGGAATGGCGATCCCGGCATAGCGCGGGTCAGCGGCGAGATCGAATTCGCTCCCCGCATCGAGCACCGGCGGAGGAATGTCGAAGCTGCGGCGCCAGATCTTGACCTGATCCTCGCCGTGCTTGGCCGCAGTCTCGGCCTTGTCGAGGCCCGTCAGGCCGCCATAGTGCCGCTCGTTGAGGCGCCAGTCCTTGACCTCGGGAATCCACAATCGCCCCGCCGCCTCCAGCGCCAGATGCAGCGTCTTGATGGCGCGGGTCTGGAGTGAGGTGAAGGCGTAGGTCGGAGCCACGCCCTTGTCCTTCAGCAGCACGCCCGCGGCAGAGGCCTCGGCCACGCCCTTTTCAGTCAGGTCGACATCCCACCAGCCGGTGAAGCGGTTTTCGAGGTTCCACTGGCTCTGGCCGTGGCGGACGAGGATGAGCTTGGGCATTGTGGCTCCGTCGCTGTCAGGAGCGGCTTCCGTTAGCCATCCGAGCGCGGATTGGGAAGGGTTTCCGTAGCCTCCGAATCGCCCATCGCGCGGGCCTGCGCCTTCCGGCGGCGCAGTTTCTCGTTTAGCTTGGCCGCCAGCCGTTCTTCACGGGACAGATTCTTGCGGGAGTCTTCACTCATGTGAAACGCCTTGCCGTTATGCGGAGCCTCCTTCAAGTCCGCTTGACATTGCAGGGACGCGCGACAATAGGGCGCGCCTGTTTCCGGCGCTGCTGTAGCTCAGTGGTAGAGCGCACCCTTGGTAAGGGTGAGGTCGGGAGTTCAATCCTCCCCAGCAGCACCATCTTGCAGATTGCCAGGCAGTTGCGGGCAGCGCCCCCCGACTTGCATTGCCGAAGCAGCCTCCACCTTCAATACAAGCGTCGATGCCAGCGCGGTTGCGCGGTGATAATTGCGGCGCCATAGAGGCGCCGGCCTTGGCAAGGACGCGAGCAGTACATGGCGGTGATTGAAGGGCTCGCCGCTCCGGCGACGACGATTTTCGAACGGATGTCGCGCGCCGCGGCCGAGACTGGCGCGATCAATCTCGGGCAGGGCTTTCCGGATCTCGCCGATCCGCCCGAGCTGATCGAGGCTGCCCAGCGAGCGCTTTCCACCAAGAGCAATCAGTATCCGCCAATGCGGGGCCTTGCGGCGCTGCGTCAGGCCATCGCAGGGTTCTATGCGCGCGAGCAGGGGCTGGCGCTGGATGAGCGCGAGGTGCTCGTCACCTCTGGCGCGACCGAGGCGCTGGCCGCCGCGATCCTCGCGCTGGTGCGCCCGGGCGACGAGGTGGTTCTGGTCCAGCCGCTGTATGACGCCTACCTGCCACTGGTGCAGCGCGCGGGCGGGATCGCGCGGTTCGTCAGCCTGACCCCGCCTGATTGGACATTGCCGCTGGATGCGCTCGAGGCGGTCATGAGTGATCGCACCCGTCTGCTGATCCTCAACACCCCCAACAATCCCGCCGGCAGCATGATCGACCGCGCCGCGCTGGAAGCTGTGGGCCGGCTGGCCGAGCGGCATAATGTTATCCTCCTGTGCGACGAGGTGTGGGAGGCGATGCTGTTCGACGGCGCGGCGCATGTCTCGCCGCTGGCAGTGTCGGCCTTGCGCGAGCGCACGATCAAGATCGGCTCGGCGGGAAAGATCTTTTCGCTCACCGGCTGGAAGGTGGGCTGGGCCTGCGCCGCGCCCCAGCTGATCGACGCGATGAGTGCCAGCCACCAGTTCCTGACCTTCACCACCCCGCCCGCGCTGCAATGGGCGGTGGCCGAGGGGCTGGAATTGCCCGCCGCCTGGCACGCCGCCCACCGCGCGCGCTACAACGGAGGGCGGGCGCGGTTGATCGCCGGGCTCCGGCAGGCTGGCTATGTGGTTCTCGCCGGGGCGGCGACCTGGTTCGTGACCGTCGATCTTGCCGCATCAGGGATCACGCTCAGCGACGCAGCCTTCTGCGAGCGGTCGATCCCGGAGGCCGGGGTTGCCGCGATCCCGATCAGTTCGTTCTATGCCGAGGCGCCTCTGACCGGCTATGTACGGCTTTGTTTCGCCAAGGGTGACGACACGCTGGACGCGGCGGTCGATCGTCTGGCGCGCTTTCGCAAGAGCCTGATCTGATGGACTTCGCCGCCGCCGCCCAGTTGATTGTCGAGACCGGCCGCCGCCTCGATGCGCGCGGGCTCGCGCCTGCCACGGCAGGCAATTACTCGGTGCGCATCGCCGATGGCAGCATCGCCGTCACCGTCTCCGGCGCACACAAGGGGCGGCTGACGAGCGATGGCGTGATGCGGATCGATGGCACGGGCCGCGCGCTCGATGCCAAGCGCCCCTCGGCCGAAACGCTGCTGCATTGCCTCGTTTATGAGCTGGACGCGAGTGCCGGGGCGGTGCTCCACACCCACTCGGTGAGCGGTACGGTGCTGA
>JAIYEK010000115.1 GCA_027487015.1 Erythrobacteraceae bacterium
CCGATCGAAGGCCGCATCAACGGCGTGCTGATCTCGAACTCGGATGGCGATGCGGTGGCCTATGCGCTCAACATGCTCGAAGAGCGCGGCGAGCTGTTCATCTCGCCGCAGATGAAGGTTTATGAAGGCATGATAATCGGCGAAAATGCCAAGACCGACGACCTCGAAGTGAACCCGCTGCGCGCCAAGCAGCTCTCCAACGTGCGCTCGAGCGGCAAGGACGACGCGATCCGCCTCACCCCCCCGCGCCGCATGAGCCTCGAGCAGGCGATCGCCTATATCGACGACGACGAAATGGTCGAAGTGACCCCGCAGTCGATCCGCCTGCGCAAGGCGGAGCTTGACCCGAACGAGCGCAAGAAAATGCGCCGCAAGAAGGCGGATTGAGGGGGCGGCACTCCGGATAATCGTTTGGCGCGAACCGCAAACTTGAATACCCTTGCGTCAAGGGGATTCGGGAATGCGGTTCACGACAAAGGTTGGTGCCGGTTTGCTGTGCTGTGCCGCCGGCACAATCACCGGCTACACCACCGCCCGCGATTCTTTCCCTGAACAGCCTCCCGTTCCCGGCTTCTGGGACGTGATGGGCTGGCTCTTTTCCGGCTCGGACGGGTGGGCGGTCGCGGCGGCGGTGTTCGCATTCTTTTCTGCCGCCTATTCGATCTGGGAAATGTTCCAGCCCGGGCCGCAGACGGAAAACGAGGCGCGGAAACAGCATGACCGCGTAAAGCGGAGTTTTGAAAAGGCTGACGAGCTGCAAGCAGAACGACATGAAGAAGGGATGGCGGGTCACCACGCGACACACGACTTGATCCGCAAGAAGAGCCACGAAATCACGTTGGAACAGATCAAAAGTGGCCAACTGTCTCCGGACCTCTTTGTACAATTCGAAAAGGCCATCACCGAACAAAAGCGGGTCTACAGCGACTTCGGTTCTATCGGAGAGATCGCATGAAAAAAAATATAAATGAAAAAATCTCGTCAGAAATATCGGATGAAAAGTATAAACTCCGCACCGATCATATAAATGAGCTTCAATACAGCATTTCAAATTCACCGGATGATTTTTCGAATCGCCAAATGCTTGCCATCCTTATTTATAGTAGGGATGGGCTCGAATCCTCGCTTCCATATTTTCATGACGCCTTTAGGTATGCCAATGAAGCTAATGAAGCGATTGAAATACACAATCAATTGGGAGATATTTTCTCCACAGAAGGACGGCTTGGAGAAGCACAATCCGAATATGCGGCAGCTCTCGCCGTCGCCGAGCAACTTGCGGTAACTGAACCCGGTAATGTTAAAGTGTTGCGCGATGTATCCGTCAGCCAGAACAAGCTAGGCAATGTCGATTTCGCAACTGGCAACCTCAGCAGCGCACGCAAGCGATTTGAAACGAGCATTGAAGCGATGTTTCGCCTCACTAAGCTGAACCCTGGCAATGTGGATTTACAGGAAGACCTAGCCGTTTGTTATGACAGGCTGGGAGATGTTAACTTGGCTATAGGCCATTTGGTCGATGCGCGAACCTGCTTCGAAACGAGTCTCGCAATTCGTGCAAGCATCGTCGATGACGAGCCGAGCAACATATGGTGGCAGCGTAAACTCTCAATCAGCTATGACAAGCTCGGCGATATCGAAGTGGTGGAAGGCAATTTCTCTGCCGCGCGCGCGCGGTTCAAGGCGAGCCTAGCAATTGCCGAAAAACTCGCCGCCGCCCGCCCTGAAAGCGCCGAATTGTTGCGCGACCTTTCCGTCAGCTACAACAAGCTCGGCGATGTCGAGGTGGCGGCAGGCAAAATTGCTGCAGGGCGCTCCTGCTACGAAACGAGCCTCGCAACCCGTAGAACGATTGCCGATAACGAGCCGAACAACTCCGGGGCGCAGCGCGATCTATCGGTCAGCTATGACAAGCTCGGCGATATCGAGTTAGGGGTGGGTAATCTCGCCGCCGCGCGCGCTCATTACGAGGCAAGCTTAGCGATCCGCGAAATGCTCGCTGCGGAGGAACCGAGCAATGTCCAGTGGCAACGCGATCTATCGGTTAGCTACGGGAAGCTGGGAAATGTAGAGATTGCGGCGGGACATCTGTCCATTGCTCGCGCGCATTTCGAAGCGGACCTATCGGTGGCCGATCGCCTCGCCAGTATCGAGCCGAGCAATGCCGACTGGCAGCGCGATGTTTGGGCGAGTAATGGAAAGCTAGGGCAACTCGCATTGATGGAAGGCAATTTTGAGCGCGCGCTGATTCATTTCCGGAAAGGCAAAACCGTAATGGAGACGTTGGCCTCGCGCTGGCCCGATCATCCCGGCTTTGCGAGCGATCTGGAAGTCGTACGCGGCATCATCGCAAAGGTCGAAGCCGAGGTCGGCGGAGCGGGATAACTGCGCCCTCGGAGTGGCAATCCCCGACCGCAACCGTTACCCAACGCCCCCATGAACACATACACGCTCGCCGCGCTGGCCGCCTATTTCCTGCTGATGGTCGCTATCGGCATCTATGCCTGGTTCAAGACCCGCGCGGACTCCTCGGGCTACCTCCTCGCCGGGCGCGGGCTTGGGCCTGCAGTGACGGCGCTGAGCGCAGGGGCCTCGGACATGTCGGGGTGGCTGCTGCTGGGTCTGCCCGGCGCCTTGTTTGCGTCCGGGCTGGTCGAGGCATGGATCGCGATCGGGCTCACCATCGGCGCGGCGCTCAACTGGATCATCGTCGCGCCGCGCCTGCGCGAGCAGACCGAGCGGTTGGGGGACGCGCTGACCATTCCGCAGTTCCTTGCCAACCGCTTTCCCGAAGCCGGCACGCTGCTGCGGGTCACTTCGGCGGTGATCATCGTCGGCTTCTTCACCGTCTATACCGCGAGCGGCATGGTCGGCGGGGGCAAGCTGTTCGAGACGGCTTTTGCAGGCGCGCTGCCAGTCGCGGGGATGAGCGATTACATGGTCGGCATCCTGCTCACCGCCGGGATCGTGCTGGTCTACACCATGATCGGCGGGTTCCTCGCGGTCAGCCTGACCGACTTTGTGCAAGGCGTGATCATGATGACCGCGCTGGTGGTGATGCCGCTGGTGATCTTCTTTGGCACCGACACCGCGGTGCAACTCTCCGCGGTGCCGCAGGAAGGCTTCCTCAGCCTCACCCAGGGGGCAACCGTCATCGGCGTCATCAGCGCAGTCACCTGGGGCCTCGGCTACTTCGGCCAGCCGCATATCATCGTGCGCTTCATGGCGATCGACAAGGTCGAGAACGTGCCGCTCGCCGGATGGATCTGCATGATCTGGATGGTGATTTCGCTGGCGGGCGCGGTCGCGGTCGGGCTGGCGGGCCGCGCCTATGCGGGGGCGACGGGGCTCGTGGTGGAGGACCCCGAGGCGATCTTCATCCTGCTCGGCGGCCTCTTGTTCCATCCGGCGGTGACGGGCTTCCTCTATGCCGCGCTGCTGGCGGCGATCATGAGCACGATTTCCTCGCAGCTGCTGGTGTCATCCTCCTCGCTGACCGAGGATTTCTACCGCTTGTTCCTGCGCCGCAACGCGAGCGAGCGCGAGGCGGTCAACATCGGGCGCCTGTCCGTCGCGCTGGTGGCGGCCGCGGCGCTGGTGATCGCGGCTGATCCCGACAGCGAGGTGCTGGGCCTCGTCTCCAACGCCTGGGCTGGCTTTGGCGCAGCGTTCGGCCCGCTCATCCTGCTTGCTCTGACCTGGAGCCGGATGACCGGCGCGGGCGCGGTCGCGGGGCTGGTGACAGGCGCGGGCGTGGTCGCGGGGTGGATCGCGCTTGGCCTCAACAAGGCGTTTCTGGGCGGCCCGGGGCTCTACGAGATCGTGCCCGGCTTTTTCGCCTCGCTCGCCGCGATCGTGGTTGTGAGCCGCCTCACCGCCCCGCGCACCGAGCGGGTGTAACCGCAAGGCACCGCGCGGCGACTAGGCCGATGCGGACCTCGCGCCCTTTCCTCCGGCCCCGCCTTCAGGCATTATGGCCGATGGGGGAGGACGGGGCATGACAGAACAATCGGACAGCCGCGCACGTGTCACGGGACTGGGCGGGATTTTCTACATCGTGAAGGATCCGGCTGTGAGCCGCGCGTGGTATCGCGAGGTGCTGGGGCTGGATGGTGAATATGGCCCGCAACTCGCCTGGGCCGACGAGCCGCGCGAACACCCCTATTCGCTCATCAGCCATTTCGGCGATGATAATTACATCAAGCCGGGCACGGGCGGGTTCATGATCAACCTGCGCGTCGATAACCTTGGCGCCTTCGTCGCGGAGCTGCGCGCCAAGGGAGTCGACATCCTCGGCGAGGCGGACGAGGGCTATGGCAAATTCGCCTGGCTGCTCGACCCGGACGGGGTGAAGATCGAGCTGTGGGAGCAGGTTGAGGACCGTCTCCCCTGACGTAATGGCCCGTTAGGAATACCTGATAACCACGCAAGGTTTCCTTAACCGAGTTTCTTGCGCGGGGCTTAAGGATGCCTGCGCAATAGTGCCTAGCGATGAGGCACTTGGCATATCTTGGCAGAGCAGGCTGGCTGGCGGGCGCACTGGTGGCGCTGGCGGGCTGTGGCTCGATCGTTCCCGGCGTGAGCTCCGGCGGCGCGGCACCGGGTCCGGCGAGCAGCCGACCCAGCACTGCCGCGCGCGCTCCGGTGCGGCCCGCGGTCACGGTCGCCTCGGCACCGCGCAGCTTTGCGCCGCGGCCGGGCGAGGCGAATTGCCTTGCCGATCTCGGCGCGAGCGGCGCGCGGTTCAATCCCGTGCCCGACACCTATGCCGCCCCCGGCTGCAATCAGCTCGGCACGGTCCAACTGATGGCACTGGCCGGCGATCGCGCCCCGCTCAGCATCGCCAATCTCGGACCCGTCCAGTGCGATGTCGCCAAGGCGTTCGGCGATTGGGCGCGCTTCGGCGTCGATCGCGCCGCGCGCCAGCTGCTCGGCAGCCCGGTGGCGCGGATCGAGACCATGGGATCCTACAATTGCCGCAATGTTGCGGGCACCGAAGTGCGTTCGGCCCATGCCCGCGCCGAGGCGATCGACGTCTCGGCCTTCGTGCTGGCTGACGGGCGTCGCATCGTATTGAAGCGCGACTGGCAGGGCGGCGATGCGGCGACGCGCGAGTTCCTGCGGGTGGTGCACAAGAGCGCGTGCAAGCGCTTCGGCACGGTGCTCGGGCCGGAATACAACGCGGCGCACCAGGATCACTTCCACCTCGAGGGCGTCGGCGCGAAGTTCTGCCGCTAAGCGCATCGCGCGCGGGCGTCCCCCTCCCCCAAGATCCAGCCGACAACAGCAAGCCCCAAGCCGCAGCGAATGGTCCACCAGAACAATTGGCGGCCCCGATTGCCAGGGGGACTGGCAAAAGGGACCGCCACGAAGACGGAACGGGAAACCTCAAACTGCGAGCGGCTGGTGCCCTCAAAGGGGGGGAAAGGGCCGGGACAGTCGCGGGCGCGTGGTGTCAGGCGCGCAGCTTGGGTTCGAGTTTCGCCTCCAGTTTCAGCCGCACCGCTTCGGCGGCGTGGCGTGCTCCGAGTTTGGTCATCATGTTGGCGCGGTGGATTTCGACAGTGCGCGGGCTGATGTCGAGCTCGCGGGCGATGGCCTTGTTGCTGCTTCCTTCAGCCAGCCAGTCGAGCACTTCGCGCTCACGCGCCGAGAGAGTGGAGATACGGTCGCGCGCTTCGATCATGCGGCGGCGGGCGGCGCCGAACTGTTCGGCTTCCTTTTCGATGCGGAGCAGACAGCGGGTGAATCGTTCGGGATCAAGCGGCAGGGCGAGGTAATCGAGCGAGCCGGCCTTGATCGCCTCGACAATGCGCCCGGGACGGGGCTGCACATCCACCGCGATCAGCGGAAGCCAGATCCCCAGCCTGCCGAGCCGGTCGAGGATCATCCCCACCCCGCCTTCCTCGGGCGTGTCGCGGGCGATGACGATCCCCTCTCGCGGCGGGTGGACCGCGAGTTCGGAGAGGTCACCATAAACCTCGCAGTGGTGGCCAAGCGCGAAGCCTACACGGGCCAGTTCGGCGCGTTGGCGGCTGCACGAGTCGATGAAGTGGAGGGAGGCTTTGCGTGTCATGTGAGCCTGTCTGCGCTAACCCATTATGGGTTTCACGCAGGAGCGCCCCCGATCCGGAGGATTTACCATCTCCGGAAAACGTCAAATATATGAATTATTAAAGGAATTTACCTCCGGAACGGAGCCAGATCAGGTCCGTCACCTAAGTGTCATCGCTGAAGCTATAGGGCGGCAGGGAGTGAAATGCCGACCGCAGCGCATTGCCCCAACCCGATGAAATCGCATCGAAATATTCATCCTCAGCGGTGACGCGATGTTCATGCAAAGGCTTGAACATATCTTTTGATATGACCAGCAGATCGAGCGGCAAACCGACCGAAAGATTAGCCTTGAGAGTCGAATCGAAGCTAACCATCGTCAGCTTCACCGCATCCTCGAAGCTCATGTCGCGCTCATAGCCGCGGATCAGGATCGGGCGGCCATATTTGGTCTCGCCGATCTGGAAGAACGGAGTGTCCCAGCTCGCCTCGATGAAATTGCCTTCGGGATAGATCATGAACAGGCGCGGCTGCATGCCCGCGATTTGCCCGGCGACGATCATCGTCGCGGTGAAGCGTCCCTTGCCCTCGGGGCCATTGTCGCGCTGCGCCTGCTCGATCGTGGTGCGCAGCAGCCGGCCGATCTCGGTCGCGACCTGGAACATGGTAGGGCCCTTGATCAGGCAGTTCTCGCGCTCGGAGGGGGCCTTGGTGCGTTCCTCGAGCTGGCTGATGACGGCCTGGGTGGTGGCAAGGTTGCCTGCGGTCATCACCGCGATGATCCGCTCGCCCGGCACGCTCCAGTGGAACAGCTTGCGGAAGGTCGAGATGTTGTCGACGCCCGAATTGGTGCGCGTGTCGCTCATCAGGACGAGGCCCTTGTCGAGCACCATGCCAACGCAATAGGTCATGCCGTCATTCTCTCCTCGCGCCCGCCCTGCCCTGCCCGCGCCCTAGCGCGATGCGCACGCTCACGCAAAGGGGCCAAGCGCAAGGGGCGGGCGCCTTTCTGTCGATTTACTGGTTGGACTGGCTCTGGCTCTGACTCTGACTCTGGCTCTGGCTCTGGCTGGCAAACGGCTGGCTTTCCACCGCCACGCCCACCGTCAGCACCTGGTCGCTCGCGCCGATGCTGATGCCGGTAATCGGCGCCGCGTCGCGATAATCGCTCCCCGTGGCGACGCGGACATAGCGCGGATCGGGCGAGATGCCGTTCGAGACATCGAAGCCGACCCAGCCCAGCCCCTCGACATGGGCCTCGGCCCACGCGTGGGTCGCTTCCTGCTCGATGCGGTCGTCCATCAGGAGGTAGCCGCTGACATAGCGCGCCGGAACGCCGCTGGCGCGCGCGGCGCCGATGAAGATGTGCGCATGGTCCTGGCACACCCCCGCAGCCTGCCCGATCGCCTCCTCGGCGGTGGTGGCCGAATGGGTGCGTCCGGCCTCATAGGCGACCCGCTCGCGGATCAGCGCGGACAGAGCGTGGAGGAAATCGAGTGGCTTGCGCGTATCGCTCGCCGGCACATCGCGCAGCAGCCCGCGCAGCCGCGGCCCGGCGCGGGTGAGCGGCGTCTGGCGCAGGAAGCTCCACAGCGGCAGGTGCCCCGAATGGCGGCCGATCACGCCGCTGTTGTCCTCCGTCTCGACGAGCCCCTCGCAGGTCACCGTTACCTCGCGCGCGCCGGGGGTGAGGCCGATCAGCGTGACGTGGTTGAAATGCTGGTCGTCATAGTGGAGCTCGGCCTCGGCGTTCTCGAAGCTCATCCGCCAGTCGAGGATGCGCTGCCCCTGCGTCTCCTTGGGGGTCAGCCGCAGCCGCTGGAGCGCGTGGATCACCGGCTCGCCGAAGGCGTAATGCGTCGTGTGCCGGACCTGGAGTTTGAGCTTGCTCATGCGTGGAACCGGTAATCCCCCGCGATCGCGCGGGCGATGGCGTTGTTGCGGGCGAGGAAGTCGACGAGGAATTCGTGCAGCCCCTGCTCGAAGATCTGGTCGACGGTGAGGTGGCTGATCCGGGTGTCGGCCTCGCGCATCAGGGCGACTGCGCTACCTTCGACGCCGTGGGTGCGGGCGAGCGCGCCGAGGCAATCGCGCAGCGCATTGCGGCAGAAGGCGAGGCTTCGCGGGAAGCGATCGTCGAGCACCACGAACTCGACGATCCCGCGCGCCTCGATCTGCCCGGCGTTGAGCCAGCTGTAGACCCGCGCGCCCGCGACCGAGCGCAGCACCTGCTCCCATTGCCCGGTATCGAGGCTCGACCCCACGTAAGACAGCGAAGGCAGCAGCAGGAAGTATTTCATGTCGAGAATGCGCGCGGTCGAGTCGGCGCGTTCAATGAAGGTGCCCGCGCGGGCGAAGTGGTAGCCTTCGTCGCGCAGGATCGAGCCGTCGAAGGCGCCGTGGACCTGCGTGCCCGCGCGCCGGATCGCGGCGAGCACCTCGCCCACCGCGCTCTGGCCGACCGGGCGGGCCAGCAGGCGATCGAGGCGCATCCAGTTCTCGTTGACCGCTTCCCACACGTCCGAGGAGATGTTGATCCGCGATTCCCGCGCGTTCGACCGGACCGTGCCGAACATCGCGCGGACATTGCCCGGGTTGGAGGCCCCGCGCAGCACGAAGTTCCAGACCGTGGTGCCGTCATAGCTGTCATGCGCGGCCTCGTAGAGGCGCTGGAGCCCGAGCGTTGCGATCACCGAACGCCACTCGGCCTCGGCGGTCACCACGTCGCGGGTCAGCGCCATGCGCAGCGCCGCTTCGAGCAGGCGCGCGGTGTTCTCGGCCCGCTCGAGATAGCGGAACATCCAGAACAGGCCGTTGGCGGTTCTCCCAAGCATGTCAGTCCTTCAGCACCCAAGTATCCTTGGTGCCGCCTCCTTGCGAGGAGTTGACCACCAGCGACCCCTTCTTGAGCGCCACCCGCGTGAGGCCGCCCGGGGTGATGTCGATGCCTTCGGGGCTGACCAGCACGAAGGGCCTGAGATCGAGATGCCGTGGCGCGAGGCCCTTGGCGGTGTAGATCGGACAGGTCGACAGCGCGAGCGTGGGCTGGGCGATGTAATTGTCGGGCTTGGCGACGAGCTTCTCGCGGAAGGCGGCGATCTCGCGCCGCGAGGACGTCGGCCCGATCAGCATCCCGTAACCGCCCGAGCCGTGGACTTCCTTCACCACCAGCTCGGCAAGATTGTCGAGGACGTAAGCGAGGCTGTCCTTGTCCGCACACCGCCAGGTCTGGACGTTGGGGAGCAGCGGCCGTTCGCCGGTGTAGAATTCGACGATCTCGGGCATGAAGGAGTAGATCGCCTTGTCGTCCGCCACGCCGGTGCCCGGCGCATTGGCGATGGTGATCCCGCCCGAGCGGTAGACGTCCATGATCCCCGGCACGCCCAACACGGAATCCGGGTTGAAGGTGAGCGGATCGAGGAATTCGTCATCGACCCGGCGATAGAGCACGTCGATCGGCTTGTAGCCGCTGGTGGTGCGCATCTGCACCCGCCCGCCGGTGACGCGCAGATCGCTGCCCTCGACAAGCTCGGCGCCCATCTGGTCGGCGAGGAAGGCGTGCTCGAAATAGGCGGAGTTGAAAATTCCGGGGGTGAGGACCGCGACGGTCGGCTTGCCCCCGCCGAACGCGGGCGGGACGCAGGCCGCCAGGCTGCGCGCGAGGCGGCGCGGGTAGTTGGAAACGCTCTCCACCCCGATCCGGCTGAACAGATCGGGGAACATCCCCATCATCGTCTCGCGGTTTTCGAGCATGTAGGAGACGCCCGAAGGCGTGCGGGCATTGTCCTCAAGCACGAAGAACTCGTCCGGCCCGGTGCGGACGAGGTCGATCCCGACGATGTGAGTATAGATCCCGCCCGGCGGGGTGAAGCCGACCATGTTTGCGAGCCACGCGTCGTTCCCGCGCAGCAGCCGTTCGGGCAGACGACCTGCACGCACGATCTCCTGCCGGTGATAAAGGTCATAGAGGAAGGAATTGAGCGCCCGCACCCGCTGCTCGATTCCCTTGGACAGCTTGCGCCATTCGGCCGCGGTGATGATGCGCGGCACCATGTCGAAGGGGATCAGGCGCTCTTCGGCCTCGTTCTCGCCATAGACGTTGAAGGTGATGCCGGTGCGGCGGAAGGTGTCATCCGCCTCGCGGTTCTTACGGCGCAGGAATTCGGGCGGCTGCTCGTGGTACCAGCGACAATACTCGGCATAGGCCGGACGGGTGTTGCCCGCCCCGTCGAACATCTCGTCGAAATTGGTACCCCGCGCCTGCATCGACCCCCGCAAAATGACTTAGTGCCGCTACCTTAGCCGGGCTGTCGCAAAAGGAAAGCGGGTGGGGCATTTGACGTAGGTCAGGCCGGACGCGTGGAGGCCGAGCCCCCCGCCCGACGCTACCTGCGCAAGGCGGCCACGATCAGCGGTTGAAGCTCCTGTTCGAGCGCAATGGCGCGCTGGGCGGGATCAAACCCCTGATTCAGAGGCTCCTCGATGACGAGAATCGCCCAATAGTCCTTGCCGAAGTCGATCCACGGCGTGAAACCGAAAGCGCCCGCGGACGAGATCACCGGCGCCGCATCGCAGGCCGCAACATAGGCGGGGCCGTCGCATTCCTTCCAGAACCCCCAGCCATAGCGCCACGCGAGGCTGTTGCCGCTGATCGCGGGCGGCACTGTGGCAACCGGGCGCGCCGCGACACGATCGGCAAGGAAGCCGGCGCGGTCGGCGATCACGTCGCCGCGCAGGATCGCAGTGAGCACGCGGGCATAGTCCTCTCCGGTCGAGCGCATCCCGCCCGAATAGGTTGGATTGTCGCCCGCGCCGAGGGTGTAGCGGGTCTCTGCGCTGACCCCGAGCGGGGCCAGCAGTCGTTCGCGCATGATCGCGTCGACGCTTTTGCCTTCGCGCACCGTCATGGCGAGCGCGGCGATCTGCATGTGCTCGTTGCCGTAGTTGAAGGATTGGCCAGGGGGGCTGTCGGGCCCGCCGTCGTGAATCTGTTTCACGCAGTCGCGCAAGGTGAAACCCGGATCGCCTATACAGCCCTGCTGCTGTTCGGCCGTCCCATTGAACCCCGAGGTGAAGGCAAACAGCTGCTCGAAGGTTACCGTAGAGCGGGGATCGGCCGGAGCGCTGCTCCAGAAATCGATCAAGGTACTTGCCGGCGTGCCCGGGGCGAGCCTGCGGTCCTCGACCATAAGCCACGCGGTTGCCCCGAGCAGCAGCTTGCTGGCCGAGGCGATGAACACCGGCCGGTTGGTTGTCATCGTGCCGCGCTCGTAGCGCAGTTGAATGCCCGAGCGGTCGCCGACAATCAGCGCGACGTTCGGCAGCGAGAATTGGTCCATCCGGCTGCGGACTGCGGTGAAATCGGGCGCAGCGGGGGTCGGGGCTGGCGTTACCGTAACGGGTGGCGGGGCCTGCGCGCTGCCTTCACCACATCCCGCGAGCGCAAGCAGCGACAGCGCCGGAAGCGCGGCAATTAGGGTGCGAGCGAAGGTGGCGACCATGGGGGCGGATCCTCAGTGGGGGACGAAAGGGGCAGCGCGCTTGGCCGTCATTTCGCGGGCTCGCGCGCGTCGTAGGCGGCGAGGGCCAAATGGCGGAGGGTCATGCGCAGACGCTCCCAATCGGCAGGCTCGGCCAGCGGCATCCCGGCAAAGCTGCCGATCGCCGCGCTTGAAATGACCATCTGCTGCACCGCTGCAATCAGCACCGCGTTGATCGCGGGTGCATCGATCCCCGGCGGAGTGGCAATGTCGCCCTTGACCCGTGTGAACCAGCCGAGCAGCGCCTGGCTGCGGGCGGCAGCAAAGGCACGGGTAAGGTCGTTGGCTTCCGACAGCTCCCAGGCAATGATACGCTGCATCACCGGATGGCCCTGAAGCACATGGAGCTGGGCGTCGATCATCGCCGCGACCAGTTCGCCATAGGTGTTGAGCTGCGGCACCGGCACCGCCGCGAGCGCTGTGACAATGTCGCGCGCCATTTCGGTGCCGAGCGCTTCGGCCAGCCCGTCGAGCCCGCCATAATAGCGATAGATCAACTGTTTGTCGCACCCGGCAGCGCGGGCGATGGCGTTCACCCCCCAGCCGCCGAAGCCTTTCTCGATCAGCACCGCGCGCGCGGCGGCAAGGATCGCGTCTTCGGTGCGGGAACGATCACGGGTGCGGTCTTCAGGGTCGGTGTGGGGCATGACAGCCTTGTTACACCCCGGAAAACCGACTGGCCAGAAAATTATCACCGACCGGTGACAAATCCGCTTGCACATGTCACCACCCGGTGATATTTGCCGTGTCACCAAGTGGAGACATCGAGTCTCCGACCGGAGACAACGCCATGATCCTGACCCTCTCTCGCAACATCCAAAACCCCGTCACCGGCGATGCGATCGCCTTCCTCGCCTCCCCGCTTTCGGGAGAGGGCGACATGCTGCGCTTCCGCTGCACCCTGCCCCCGCACGGTGCCGGCGCGCCGCTCCACACCCATGACACCATGACCGAGACCTTCGCGGTCGAGGACGGCGTGCTCGAAATCGCGCTGGCCGATGGCGAGACCCGCTTGCTCACCGCAGGCGAGAGCATCGCGATTGCGCCCGGCACGCAGCACGGCTTCCGCAACCCCGGCGATGCGCCGGTCACCTTCGTCACCACCGCCGACCCCGGCGAGGGGCTCGAGACCTTCCTGCGCGGCATGTATGCGCTCGCAGCAGCGGGCGAGACCGATGCCGCCGGCATGCCGCGTGATCCGCGGGTGCTGGGCGAGTTGCTCCACAGCGGCAATCTGGTGATGCCGGGCATCCCCCGCCTGCTCCAGCGCGCGATCCTCGCGGGGCTGCGTTTGGCCGCATGGCTGACCGGCGCCGACCGCCGCCTCCAACGCATGGCGCGCGTGTCGTGAGCGCCCGGTCCCCCTGGCTGGGAGCCGCCACCATCGTCCTCGCGGTATCGTTCAACATCCCCTACGCCGTGCTCGCGACGATCTTCGATTACCCCGCGATCCTGCGCCAACCCGCGGCCGAAGTGCTCGACCGCTTTGCGGCAGGCGGCACCGGGCTGCTGCTGACATGGTACGCCTTCGCGCTCGCCGCACTCGCGCTGGTGCCTCTGTCGAGTGCGCTGGCGATCACCCCCGCCCGCCTTGCCGCGCGGCCTGCGCTGGCTATCGGCGCGGCGCTCGCCGGAGTGCTCGCTGGGATCACCCAAGCCATCGGCCTGGTGCGCTGGGTGTTCGTCATGCCCGACCTCGCCCGCGCCGCCGCAAGCGATGATCCCGCCGCCGCCGATGCCGCGATCCACACCTTCACTCTCATCAACGCCTATGGCGGAGTGGCGGTGGGCGAGCATCTCGGCCAGCTCCTGACCGCGCTGTTCGCCGGATTGCTCGCCGCGCTCCAGCTCGGCGAAGGCCACCGCGCCACCGCCGGTTTCGGCTTCGGCACGGCCGCGCTGCTGACCTTCGGCACCGGCGAGGGGCTGATGCTCGCCGCGGGCCACGACGGCAGCCTGTTCGCCATCGGCACCATCACCGGGTTCCTCGCCCTTACCGTCTGGCTGATCGCGACCGGCACGCTGCTGCTGCGCCGCGCCTGATCAACACCGCACGTCCGACACCTTTCACCCGCTCCCGCGCGGCCGCGACGGCCCGCGCCGGTCCTCTCCCCATGCCGTCGCTGCACTCAAGGAATGACAACATGAAACACAATCTGATCCGCTCGATCCTGCTCGGCACCCTGTTCTTCACCCCCGGCATTGCCTTGGCACAGGACCAGGCCGAAGACAGCGACGACATCTCTGGCTACGCCACCATCGGCATTGCAGCGCTGCCCGATTACGAAGGCGCCGATGACCACCGCATCCTCCCGCTGGTCGACGGCAAGCTGTTCTGGGGCGAGCGCTACATCGCCGTCGAAGGCCCTGCGATCCGCGCCAATGTGCTGAACAGCGAGACCGTCGAATTCGGCCCCATCGCCTCCTTCACCTTCGGCCGCGACGCCGAGATCGAGGACCAGGCTGTCGCCCGGCTCGGCCGGATCGATGACGCCTACGAAGTCGGCCTGTTCGGCGCGGTGAACTTCGATGTCACCGGAAACGACACGCTGCGCATCGGCCTTCAGGGCGTGCAGGATGTGAGCGACGTGCATGACGGCTTCGTCATCACCGGCAGCGCCACCTACACAGCGCCCGTCGGCAAGCGCCTGACGCTGATGTTCGATCTGGGTGCAAGCTACGCCAGCGACGATTACGCCGAGACCTATTTCTCGGTCACCCCAGCCGGCACGCTCGCCAGCGGGCTTGCCACCTTCAACGCCGAAGGCGGGCTCAAGGATGTCGGCGCGCAGCTGACCGCCACCTACCTTGTCGGCGACAACTGGGGGATCGCGGCCAATGCCGGATACCGCCGCCTGCTCGGCGACTTTGCCGACAGCCCGGTGGTCGCCGTGGGCGGCAATCCCGACCAGCTGAGCGGCGGCCTCGGCGTGTTTTTCACCTTCTGATCTCCACCCAAGCGAAAGGACTGCCCATGCCCGAAATCACCATCCGCGGTGCCCGTCTCTACTACGAAGAGACGGGCACCGGCCCCGAGACGATCCTGTTCATCCACGGCCTGATGCTGGCGAACGAAAGCTGGGAATTGCAGCGCGGTCACTTCGAAAAGACCCACCGCGTGATCACCTATGACCTGCGCGGTCAGGGCCGGTCGGAGCATACCCGCGGTGGCCTCGGGCTGGATTCGCTCGCCGAGGACGCCGCCGAGCTGCTCCGCGCGCTGGCACCCGAGGGCGCGCATGTGGCAGGCTTTTCGATGGGCGCCTTCATCGCCTTGCGATTGGGCGCACGCCACCCGGCGCTGGTGCGCTCGCTGACGCTGATCGGGGTGAGCGCGGACGCCGAAAGCTGGGGCAAGATGCCCTCCTACGCAGCGATGATCGCGCTGGTCTCGGTGGCTGGCGTCGGCCCGGTTGCGCCGCGGATGATGCAGATCTTGTTCGGCCGTTCGATCCTCGCCGATCCCGCCCGCGCCCCGCTGATTGCGCGCTGGCGAGCGGTGGTCGATGACTTGCCCAAGTCGATCGTGCGCGCCGCAGCGGCCTCGGCATGGCGCAAGTCGGTCGCGGGCGAACTCGCCGCGATCACCGCGCCGGTGCTGATCATGGCGGGCGAGGAAGACAAGCCGGTGCCGCTCCACCACCAGCAGGCGGTCGCCGCCGCGATCCCGCAGGCGCAGATTGAAGTCGTGCCGCTGACCGGCCATGCCGTCATGATCGAGCGGCCCGCGCTGTTCAATGCGCGGATGGCCCGGTTTCTCGATGGGGTGCGCGCGGGCGCCGGCATCTGACGCAGCCCGGCCACCACAGCACAATCAGCGGCGCGTGCTCTCCAACTCAGCAAGGAGCGTGTGGATCACCTGGGGGTCATAGGTAAAGCCCATGTGGGTGCAGCGCACCGCGACCGCGCGGTCGCGCTCACCCGCGCGGCCCGCGGCGCAGCGCGGGGCGATGACGCCGTCATTGGCGCTCCACAGCGCGACCGTCTCGACCGGGGGCTTGACCGGCAGCTCGGCGGCGATCGGCGGGGCGTCGACCGAATGGCCGGTGATGAACTGGTAGGCGCGCCACACATTGTTGGCGCGCGGGCTTCCCGAGAAGGGCGAGCCCATCGAGATCACCTTGGCGACGCTCCCTGGCTGGCGCTTGGCAATCTCGCGCGCGTAGAGGCCGCCGAGGCTCCAGCCGATCAGCACGACCTTGCGGCCGTGGCGGGCGTGGAGTTCGAGCAGGCGTTCCTCGATGGCGTCGAAGCGCTCAGGGTCCGGGCCCCAGTTGCGGCCCAGCCCCCAGCGCTTGGTGATGTGCCCTGCACTTTCGAGCGAGCGCGCGAGGTAGCGCATCCGCATCGGATGGGTGGCGAACCCGGGGAGAATCATCGCCACCTGCGGGTTGCTGGTGGGCGCGATGGCGAGCTTGCGGCGCGGGCGGCGGATCGGCTCGGCCAGCACCTGAGCCTCGCCCAGCAAGCGCAGGAGGCGCGGCTTGCCGAGCTCGTGCTCCTCGGGGCAGGCCTCGCGCGCCAGAGCGACGCGTCGGGCGAAGAGGCTGGAACTATAGGCCTGCTGCGCCTGCGCACCGGCAGCGCTCGCCGCCGCCATCAGCGGTGCGGGGAAGCGGGGCAGTTCGGGAAAGAAGCGCGGTTGGACCATGTGCGCGACCCAACCAGATTCGGTCTGAATGTTCAATTAATTGTAACATGCGTAACAATTCCGACACATTTCATTTGGGCGCTGGTTTGGCAGAGCATTCCCCGATCCGCTCATGCTTGACCGTCGCGGTCATGGTGCCCTTGCCCGCCCCGTCGAACTCCATCGCGGTCGTCGCGGTCAGGTCAGCGCCGGTGCTCGAGGTGGTCCCGGTAATGGTCGTGCGCGTGACGCGCCCTTCCGATTTGCACGCCATGACCGCATCGAGCTTACCGCCCGCCAGCGCGAAGCTCTCGTAGGCGCACTCGCCGTCCTGGCCCTGCTTTACCATCGCCTCGTAGCCCTTCTCGACCTCTTCCGGGGTGAGACAATCCTCGGCGGTGGTGACGAGCCCGGCACCGTGGTCCTTCATCTCGGGCGGCATGCCGGGGATGTCGAGGTTGGTCATGGTGACGGTGGTCTTGTAGAGGCCCGGCTCGGGCTTCATCCCCTGGGCCTGGGCCTCCTTGGCCGCCTCGCCGAGGCTGACCTTGCCGTCTCCATCGGAGTCGGACTTCTCCGCACCCGAACAGGCGCCGAGCAAGGCAACTGCGGCAAGGGCGATAGTGGAAACGGCTTTCATGGCGGGTTCTCCTGCTGCGTTCTCCCGAGCATAACCCGCCACGCGCCGAAGCGTGCCATGAAAAGCGTGTGCGCCGCCCTCGCCGCCTTGCGCGTCCCCGCTTTGTTCCCCATACAAGGCGCATGTCCCAACTCGTGATCCGCCGCGGACTGGACGAGCCCGAAACCGGCGCCGATTTCGTCCCGCACCGCC